>CALJJR010000183.1 GCA_937973905.1 uncultured Arenicella sp.
TGATGCGGTGATCGACGAAGCAGGTCGCTTTGCCGCCGAGGTGTTTGCGCCGATCAACCGTCAAGGTGATATTCAAGGTAGCAAAGCAAAAGATGGCGTAGTAACTACACCGGAAGGTTTCAAAGAGGCTTACCAAAAATTTGTCGATAATGGCTGGTTGGGACTCGCGCAAAGCCCAAATTTTGGCGGGCAGGGGCTGCCGTTTACCGTCCATATGATGGTTTCAGAATTTTGGAACAGTGCCAATATATCGATGGCTTTGTGCCCCATGTTGAGCGCAGGGGCGATCGATGCATTGATGGCTCATGCGGATGAGAAATTACAGAATGCTTATCTGGAAAAAATGATCTCAGGTGAGTGGACAGGGACCATGAACCTGACCGAGCCGCATGCCGGTTCAGATCTGTCGTCATTGAAAACCAAGGCGACGCCGCAAGATGATCATTACCTACTCAAGGGGCAGAAAATTTATATCACTTGGGGTGAACACGACATGGCAGAGAATATTGTGCATATAGTGCTCGCGCCACTGGTAGACGCACCGGCCGGTGTGAAAGGTCTCTCACTCTTCTTAGTGCCCAAGTTTCTGCCTAATGAAGACGGCAGCCTTGGAAACAGAAACGACGTTAAAGTTATTTCTACGGAACATAAGCTGGGCATTAATGCGAGCCCCACTTGTGTGATGTCTTTTGGCGAAAATGAAGGTGCTGTGGGTTATATGATCGGTGAACCAGGCCAAGGCTTGGCTTGTATGTTCACCTTGATGAATCATGCTCGCTTAGAGGTCGGCCTGGAAGGCGTTGGCATTTCTGAAATGGCGTATCAAGACGCTTTAGATTACGCACGCCAACGTGTGCAGGGCAGAAATGCCGAAAGTGGTGAGCCGGCCCTAATTATCGAGCACGCCGATGTGCAACGCATGTTAATGCAGATGAAGAGCATGACCGACGCCATGCGGGCGCTTTGCCTCGATGCGTCGATGTCTCACGATCTACGCGGCCACGCCAAAGATGAAGAAACCCGTGCGTTTCATGAAACTCGATTTGCGTTGTTAACACCGATCACCAAGGCTTGGTGTACAGAGCTGGTAAACGAGGTGACATCGCTTGGCATCCAAGTGCATGGTGGTATGGGTTTTATTGAAGAAACCGGGGTAGCACAACACTATCGGGATGCTCGTATCACTGCGATTTACGAGGGAACCAATGCAATTCAAGCTAATGATTTAGTGGGCAGAAAATTGTTGCGCGACGGCGGCGCCGGACTGCAAGCACTGCTAACAGACATTGATGCAACCTTGGCCGAAGCTGCTGAAGGGCATGAACGTATGCAAACAAGCTTAGGTGCAGCTCGCCAAGAATTAGAACAGACGGCCAAGTTTATTCTCGATAACGCCGAGAACAGCGCCTATTTTGAGGGCGCAGTAGCATTTAATTTTCTGATGCAATTTGGTTACGTTTTAGGCGGTTGGTATCACTATCGCAGTGCTTTAATCGCACAGCAAAAGTTGCGAGATGCTGCGCAAGACACTGAGTTTTTACAACGTAAAATAGCCGCTGCTTCCTTTTTCATGTCGCAGTTACTACCGCGCGCGGCTGCATTTTCCGCGGCGGTTGTCGAAGGTGCCGATGACGGTTGTTCATTGTCAGCGACTTCATTTGCCTGATCGATGACTGTTGCCGCCTCAACACCTGCGCGCCGCCTAACTCAGGCTGAACGCACTGAAATATCAGATCAGCGCATGTTTGAGGCGACAGTGAATTTGATTGTTGAAAATGGCACCGCTGCAACGAGTTTGAAAGAAGTCGGTGAGCGCGCTGGCTACAGTCGTGGTTTGGCAGGGCATCGTTTTGGCAACAAAGATGCTCTATTCAGTTTCGTGGTTCGGCGTTTGGGTGAGATTTGGCTTGCTCAATTGAAGCTGACAACAACTGGAGCTACTGGCTTTCAGGCAATTGAGAAAGCATTGGAACAGCACTATCAGTTTTGTGTTGATGCGCCACAGCAAGTCCAGACTTTCTATACGCTTTGGTTTGAGTCGGTGAACACGTCCACTGAACTGAGCGAGGCGATCCAAGGTATTCACCGCCGCCGCCATGCCGACGTAGTCGCTTGGATTAATCAATGCGATCAAATTTCTGCATCAGTCAAACAAAGCTCTGATGCTATCGCCGCACAATTTAGCGCTTCTGTTATCGGGATAGTCTATTACTGGCTTGCTAACCCCAGTGACTTGAACCTAGCGCGCACACTTCACGATGGGCTTAAATTGACAATGTCACAACTGCTCAGCGAAAAAAATAACGAGGAATTGCTATGAGTAAAGCAACGATCAAAACCGTAGTAAATCAACAGCAGCACGAAAGCCGCTCGATGCCATTGCGATTTGTTACCGCAGCCAGCTTGTTTGACGGGCATGATGCGTCCATCAATATTATGCGGCGTATTTTGCAATCTCAAGGCGTTGAAGTTATTCATCTGGCTCACAACCGCGCGGTGTCGGAAGTGGTGACAGCGGCCTTGCAGGAAGATGTTCAGGGTATTGCGCTGAGTTCCTATCAGGGTGGCCACGTTGAGTACTTCAAATACGTCGTAGACATGCTGAAGGAGAATGGCGCCGATCACATTAAGGTGTTTGGCGGCGGTGGTGGTGTTATCGTGCCGAGCGAAATTGCTGAGCTGCATGCCTACGGAGTGGATCGTATTTATTCGCCGCAAGATGGTATGGAGCTAGGCCTGGTTGGCATGATCGAGGACATGGTGCAGCGTGCCGGGCAAGTAAATGCCGAGCGTTTCAACGTTAGCGAAATTGAAAAAGATTCTTCTGATCACCGCGTTTTGGCACGTTTGATAACGGCCATCGAAGCCGGTGATTTGCCCAGTAAAGAATTATCGAAGCTGAAGCTGGCCGCAGGTAAAGCAACGCCCGTCTTAGGAATTACCGGCACTGGTGGCGCGGGAAAATCCTCGCTGACCGATGAGATAATTAGACGCTTTCGAGTCGATAGTTCTAATCAAGCGCGTATCGCGGTGCTCGCTATCGACCCCACACGACGCAAAACGGGTGGCGCTTTGCTTGGTGATCGTATCCGTATGAACGCGATTTACGACGACACTATTTTTATGCGCTCGGTTGCCACCAGAGGTTCTACGGGTGAGGTGCCAGAACACCTGAGCGATATCATCGCAGCGGTGCGACACTTTGATTTCGACTTAGTGATTGTTGAGACCCCAGGTATTGGTCAGGGTGATGCTGGTATTGTGCCTTACGTAGATGCATCTATGTATGTCATGACGCCGGAATTCGGCGCGCAGAGCCAGCTGGAAAAAATCGATATGCTCGATTTTGCTGATCTTGTTGTGATTAATAAGTTTGATCGCAAAGGCGCGGAAGACGCGCGTAGAGATGTGGCCAAGCAAGTGCAAAGAAACCGTGAGCAATGGGACAAAAGTATTGATGAGATGCCGGTTTACGGCTCCATTGCGTCTCGGTTTGGCGATGACGGTGTAAGCGCGGCATACCATGGCTTGTTACAAGTATTGCGCTCTAAGGGCTTAAGAGACTGGGAGTCAAAATTGCCCGTGATTGATTCCCGTATTCCATCGCAACGTTCAGTGATTGTGCCGACTTCGAGGCAGCGCTATCTGGCTGAGATAGCGGAATCTCTCAGGCTATTTCACGCCGAAACTGAAACCCAATCGATATTAGCCAGAGAGCAACAGGCACTGGAGTTTACGCAAGGCTTACTGGCTCAAAATAATGCTGAAATCGACGCTCTGATGACTGAACGAGGGAATAAGTTAAGTCATGAAAATAAAATTTTGATTGAGCAATGGCCGGAGATTCGCGCCGGCTATTTAGGCCGTCAACGTGAAGAAACGCTCCCCAATGGTAAGACCATAACAACGGCGCTTACTCGAGAGACTTTATCTGGCAATCACGTATCCAGAGTTGCCGTGCCTGAGATCCACGATCATGGTGCTCTTCTGCGCTGGCTCAGACGAGAAAACTTACCTGGCTTTTTTCCCTATACCGCGGGTGTTTTTCCGTTCAAACGTGAAGGTGAGGACCCCGCTAGAATGTTTGCGGGCGAAGGCGATCCACAACGTACGAATAAACGGTTCAAACGATTATCTCAGCATTCTCCGGCAAAGCGTTTATCCACGGCGTTTGATTCAGTGACGCTGTACGGTTTTGACCCCGCTACTCGCCCCGACATCTACGGCAAGATTGGTAATTCTGGCGTCTCAGTCGCGACCCTGGATGATATGAAGCAGCTCTTTGATGGCTTTGATTTATGTGATCCATCGACGTCTGTCTCTATGACTATTAATGGGCCAGCACCTACGATTCTGGCGATGTTTTTGAATACGGCTATCGATCAGCAGATCGCGAAGTTTGTCGAACAGCATGACCGTCAGCCAACCCAAGAAGAGGGCGATGAGCTTAAGGCGCAAGCCTTACGCTCGGTACGTGGAACGGTGCAGGCCGATATTCTTAAAGAAGATCAAGGGCAGAACACCTGCATCTTCTCAACGGAATTCAGTCTGCGAATGATGGGTGATATCCAGCAGTACTTTATTGATCATGAGGTGCGGAATTTTTACTCAGCGTCAATTTCCGGGTATCACATCGCTGAAGCTGGGGCGAACCCAATCTCTCAGCTTGCTTTCACTTTAGCAAACGGCTTCACCTTCGTTGAAACTTATTTAGCTAGAGGCATGCATATCGATGATTTTGCTCCGAACCTAAGCTTCTTTTTCTCAAATGGCATGGACCCTGAATACACTGTGATCGGCCGGGTCGCGCGCCGTATCTGGGCGGTTGCCATGCGCGAGAAATATGGCGCCAATGCGCGCAGCCAAAAGCTCAAATATCATATTCAAACGTCGGGCAGATCGTTGCATGCACAAGAAATGCAGTTCAATGATATTCGCACCACGTTGCAAGCGCTGCTCGCGATCAACGACAATTGCAATAGTTTGCATACCAACGCCTTTGACGAAGCCATCACAACGCCGACTGAGGACTCAGTACGCCGCGCACTGGCCATACAGTTAATTATCAATCGCGAGTTCGGCCTGGCGAAGAATGAAAACCCCAACCAAGGCGCATTCATTATTGATGAACTCACAGACTTGGTCGAAGAAGCCGTACTGCAAGAATTTGAACGAATCTCAGACCGCGGCGGCGTATTGGGTGCGATGGAAACTGGCTATCAGCGTGGTCGTATTCAAGAAGAGTCAATGAAGTACGAGACCCTCAAACATGATGGTAGTCTGCCCCTAATAGGCGTGAATACCTTTTTGGCAGAGCAGGGCGAGGAAGAATTTACTGTTGAGCTTGCTCGCTCTACTGAAGAAGAAAAAAACAATCAAATCAATCGATTAGCTGATTTTCATCAAGAGCATTCGCAAGCCTCTGAACAGGCTCTGTCCGAGGTTAAGGAAACCGTGTTAGAAGGTGGCAATGGTTTTGCCGCACTGATGGATGCTGTGCGTCATTGTTCCCTGGGGCAGTTGACCGACGCGTTTTTTGAAGTCGGTGGCCAATACCGAAGGAATACATAATGAAGAAAATGGATTCCACCAGCGAGCAGCGCGCCGCGGCTGCCACTTGGCCAATTCCTGACTTGGTTGAAGGGACGCACTTTTACATGGAGAAAGGATTTATGGTTTTCACCGAAGCCTACCATCAAGCGCGTGGGCGTTGTTGTGGGAACGCGTGCCGACATTGCCCTTTTGATCATGTCAACGTGAGAAGCGCTAGATAAACCAACAAGTGTCGTTGGTTATGCCGCTCAGACACGGTCTATGCGAGTAATTTGCTTGGTGCCATCTCTCACCGAAACGCTTATAGAGTGTGGCGTTAAGGTGGTTGGCAGAACTCGATTTTGTATTCATCCAAGAGAGCGCGTTGCTGATATTCAACGAGTAGGGGGCACCAAAGGCGTCGATTGGGGTAAGTGCCGGGCATTAAAGCCTGACCTCGTTGTTTTTGATCGTGAGGAAAATATCAAGGAAATGGCAGAATCCTGTCCGTTTCCTTGGGTTGCTACTCATATTAGATCCGTTGCTGATTTGGCGCCTGAACTGGCTCGCTTAGCCAAAGCTACTGAGTCATCTGAACTGGCGAAGCACGCTGACGATTGGCAGCAAATATCTAATTCTAAGTCATTGCAGCAACCAAGTTTTAGCTCGCTGCCGGGTCTATTGCAGCCATTGCACGATTCAGGTGGCTTCGAGAGAATCGAATATATAATCTGGCGTGACCCTTGGATGGCGGTGGGCCCGACCACATTCATTGGGTCGATGCTTGCTCAGCTAGGGTTCGCAGATCTGCTTGCGAAGCACCATGAAAACTACCCGGTCCTGGATGAACGAGCGATGCAAAGGGATGACACTTTTTATTTGTTCTCATCTGAACCCTATCGTTTTCTGCGCTACCATGATGAACTTATTGATCAGGGCTTCAATGGCGCAATTGTCGATGGAGAAGTCTATTCTTGGTTCGGGATTCGCAGTTACCGAGCATTAAATCATTACCTCAATAACTCTTTAGATTAAGTCAATGACTACAATTTCTACCCCCGATCTGTGTGATCAATTTGAAAACAATGAAGACGTGGAATTACGTGTACTGGATGCGTTGTTTAGCAATTTTGGTGCGCGTCACCAGTTCAGCGGTGAAGTCGTCACCATAAAGTGTTTCGAGGATAACTCGGTTGTAAAGAAGTTGGTTGATGAACCCGGGCAGGGCCGCGTGATTGTGATGGATGGAGGAGGGTCACTCAGGCGCGCAATCTTGGGAGATATGTTGGCGGCCAATGCCGCAAAAAATGGTTGGTCGGGTCTTTTGATAAACGGCTGTATTCGGGATTGCGACGAAATCTCCGGCATAGATTTGGGCGTAAAGGCGCTCAACACACACCCTATGAAAACGGAAAAAAGGGGCCTTGGTGATTTAAATGTGCCAGTCAGTTTTGCCGGGCACACAATCTCTCCTGGTGACTACCTCTACTCAGACAACAATGGCGTGTTGATCAGCAACAAACCATTGCTATAAGGTTGAATTAGATTCCTTGGCCTTGTGGGGCCTGCACTCCAAACGAGAGTTCGCCGCTTGAATAAGAAGATCCAAAGGTATTTCGTAAGGTAGCCACTTGGCGAATCGCAGATTCGAGTTGCGCTTGGGTCAGTTCCGCGAGCGGATGAATATAGGCTGCGTACAGTAAGCCATCACCAATTGCGTAGCGAGCATCAAGCGCGAGGTGGTAGTTGGAAACCAGTGTGGCGATGATTTCTTCTTGGCCTAACTCGGCTATTGGCGTCACCGGCGATATGATTCGCATACGATTCGCCACAGCGTCTGAGATCAACACCAAATCAGCACCTTGAAAGTTGAAGGCAAGCGAGTTGATTGGGCCGGAAGTAGATCCGGCATAGGCGCCAACAATTTCTGCTATGCGTTCTTGCGTCATCGCTTCTTCGCGGTGCTCATCGTTGCTAGGTTGCTCTTGGGCAAACGCAAGGAAGCTAAACATAATAGTGACGATTAATGCCACTACTGACAAAGGCTTGAGAATTTGAATAGCTCCAGAAAGGGTCATAGTCATAGCGCCGAGTTATTGAGTTGGGCTGGTCATACCGTTAAAGACCGGATAGTGCCGTTGTTTATCACCCACGCGATTTAAAAGTAGAACGTATATGCCATTTTGCGTCGTTGTAACGAGTGGTAAATTCGCTGCCGGTATTCACCCAAAAATGTTCGCGGTCAAACTGATAGATTGGGTGATAGTCGGTAGCTAATGCGGCGAGTTCAAAATCTCGAATCGATCTTGGGCGTCGTTTGCTAGTGGCCTCTAATATGTATTCCTTGCCATTTTTGAATAAGATAACCCAGGCATGGCCTTGGTTTCTGTGCTTGCCGAGCACAACTCGGGCTTTATGCCCTAAAGCAATTAACCAATCGGCAAGAACGATCGCGTGATCTTCGCAATCGCCACGAGAATACAAAAACCCCTGTCTTGAATTCTGCCAAACCTCGGCTAAATGAGGGCCATAAAGTTGATGATCTAAGATATAGCCTTTGCGCAGGGACAACGTGGCTAATGGTTCCCAGATTGACTCGGTATCAAACGGTTTGTAGCCAACTAAAAAACTGTTGGCAAACCACGTTTTTTGATCGACCCCCGACGCTGAGCCGGTGACTTCTTCGCCTTCTTCGCGAGACCAAGTGTAGTAAAAATGCCGGCGTGATTCTGGCATCTTGTGCACGATGGACTGTAGTTCAGCAGTGTTGAATGACCAATTGGCAGCGGTCGCATACACCGTGCCTCTTTGTTCATTGTCTTGCGTGGGTGTGAATTCTTCGAGTTGTTCGGCAATCTCTGCGCGTTGCAGTATTTGCGCTTGTTCTGCTTCTTCCTTGAGGCTTGGCAGGATCGTTAACAGCGCAATGGCGACAAGAAAAATAAACCAAACGAAAGATTTCAAGGTCAGCCCTTAAGGCCGAAAGACACAATCAAGGCTACAAACAAAAGAATGGTGGACGCAAAGATGGAAACGGCGAGATTCCCATCTTGCAACTGCTTTTGGATATCAACATCACGTAACAGTACTCGATCGATCAAAATCAACGCGGCAACAGCGAGTACGAGTGCCACAATCGTGTACGCAAGATTGACCCCCAGATTAAACAGGGTAGCGGCAATAAATTCAGCTTCCATATATCCTCAATCTACGTAGTTGCCGCGATTTAGTTGTCGCGGTGCGCCGCGATAACCTGTTTGGTCATTCGCTCAGTGGTAATAAAGCCCCAGTTGTAATCAGCGTATTTTTCCAGCGGATTGGCCGCCAAAATTTCTTCGTCAGTTTTGCCTGCTGCGACCATATCTCCCACCAGCTTGGAGGCGTCCTCAAGCATTGCGATAGTAGAGCTAACATCATCTTTACTAGCTAGTGGTCCATGGCCGGGAATGATTTTAGTATTCGAGTCACCGATTTCGCCTATCGCTGTTAAGGCCGCAATAACGCCGTTAAGTGAGCCGCCGTTGCCTGTATCTATATACGGAAAACGCCCGTTGAACATTATGTCGCCGGTATGGATCACATTGCTGTTTTGAAAGAAAATTACTGTGTCGCCATCAGTGTGGGCATTAGATAAGTGAACTAGGCGCAGAGCATCGCCATTTAGGTTTAGCGTCATCTCATCTGTAAACGTGATCTCAGGTAGGGCATCGGCGGGAGCTGCGACAAAGTCTTCGCCGTTGCCTACTCCATTTTTAACCAAGGATTCGCGCAATTTTCGATGACTAATCAAAGCAGTTCCGTCGGCCCCAAACGCTTCGTTATTGCCGATATGGTCGCCATGCACATGCGTATTGATGAGATAATCGACCGGGCGATCCGTAATCTTGCCAATCTCGGTACGAAGTAGATCAAGTACCGAGGCCATGCCATTGTCAATAACGGCGACACCGTCGTCGCCAATCGATACTGCGATATTGCCACCAGTGAATCCTGTCGCGCCGTATAACATATGGATGTTGTCGGCCACTTTCTCGGTTGCAAAGGTGGGGGCTTCATCTTGTGCGTAGCTAGTATAGCTGGCACTGGCTAGCATGGCGGGAAGGACAAATTTGCTAAGGTTTTTTATTGAGAGGCGCATAGAAGTTCTGTTTTGGGTTCCTAATTTAGACTGCCATATTATCCCTTGCTTGCGCACGTGTAAATTAACGAATCACTAAGCCCATGCTTGGCTACGCAGAACAGCCAAAATCCGCTATGATTCAACGCCATTTTTAGCAACCGAATTACAGCAGTGACAACTTACACAATTGCAATCCTCCCTGGTGACGGAATCGGGCCTGAAATCATGGCCGAAGGCATTAAAGTATTAAAGGTGATCGAAGAGCGTAACGATTTCAGTTTCGATCTTGTTGAGGCACCTTTTGGCGCTGGGGCTTGGTTCAGTCACGGCAAATCTTTTCCTCTGGAAACACAGGCCTTGGTTGACCGCGCTGACGCGGTGGTAAAAGGCCCGATCGGTTTGGATCATGAAAAATCGAAACAGATTCCTGTCGATGAGCAACCCGAACGTGGTGCTTTGTTACCATTGCGTAAGCGACTCGACACCTTCGCCAATTATCGACCCGTGTATCTGCCGAAATCACTGGCGCACTTTTCTCCGCTTAAGCCCGAAGTGGTCGGAGACGGCATCGATATTTTGATGGTTCGTGAGCTGGTCGGTGGTCTATATTTTGGTGCCAAGGAGATGGGCACAGACGAAAACGGCAAACGCTATGTACGTGAGATGTTGGAATATGACGAAGACCAAATTGCCAACATACTACGTACAGGTTTTGAGCTCGCCATGGGGCGTAAAAAAGTTCTACACAATATCCATAAAAGCAATGTTCTCAAATCCAGTGTTTTATGGAATGAGATTCTTGAAGAAGTTGCCAAAGATTACCCTGGGGTTGAGGTAAAGCACACGCTGGTTGATGCGGCCGCTACCGCGCTTTGCTTGAACCCGTCGCAGTTCGATGTGATGGTGATGGAGAACATGTTTGGAGACATTCTCAGTGATCAAGGCGGCGGTATCCTTGGTTCTTTGGGCTTGATGCCATCAGCGTGTCTTGGCCCTAATGGCAAGGCTTATTACGAGCCATCGCATGGTTCGGCGCCGGATATTGAAGGGCAGCAAATTGCGAATCCGTATTCTATGATTGGCTCAATGGCGATGATGTTGGAGTACAGTTTCGGTCTAAAACAAGAAGCCGCGAATGTTTGGGATGCCATGCAAAGCGTATTCGCAGCCGGGTTTTCAACCTCAGATCTGTCCAAGCCCGGCGCTGGTGTTACGATGATCTCAACCAGTGATTTTGGCGATAAAGTTGTTGAGCACCTACGCGCCAATGGCTAGCTGTAGATGAATTTACCAATCTACCAAGTAGACGCCTTTGCTGACAGGCTATTCACAGGCAACCCTGCCGCAGTTTGTCCACTGCAGGGTTGGCTCGACGATTGGCAAATGCAGGCCATCGCGGCAGAGAATAACTTGGCCGAAACGGCATTTTTTGTCCCGCAAGGTAAAGGGTTCCAAATTCGTTGGTTCACGCCGGCGCTGGAAGTCGACCTGTGCGGACATGCAACGTTGGCTGCTGCGCATATTTTGTTCACCGAACTTGGTTTCGCCGAGGATATTATCGAATTTCACTCACGCAGCGGATTATTAACAGTCACACGCGATCAAGATCGGCTGACAATGGATTTCCCCGCCGAACCTGCTTTGGCGACGCAAACGCCGCCGAACATGGAGGGCGCCCTGGGCTATCTGCCGAGCGAGGTTTTGTTCAACCAAGATTATTTGTGCGTCTTTGATGAAGAAACGATTATTCGTGATATGCAGCCCGATTTTGCGGCACTGTCACACTTTGACGCTCGCGGAATAATTGTGACGGCACCCGCAGAAAAGTATGATTTCATATGCCGATTCTTTGCTCCGCAGGTTGGTATCAATGAGGATCCAGTCACTGGTTCAGCGTTCACCAAGCTCGCTCCTTACTGGTCGCGAAGGCTGGACAAAGAACAACTCTTTGCGCATCAAGCATCTAAAAGAGGAGGCGACGTTTGGTGCGAGGTCGATGAGGCTAAACAGGGGCGAATTGTGATCTCGGGCTCCGCAGTCACGTTTATGCGTGGAACCATGAACCTCGGTGACCTAATCAATGCAGGTGCAGAGTAGGGTCACCCAGCAAGGCCCAATTGTGCAACATAGGGTTATTGGGGCTCATCTCTAGTTTGGCCGCTTTGATTGCTCCGCCAAGAGTTTTAATGTCTTTGCTATTGCGAATAAAACGTTCTGCAAATATTGCGTTCTCTCGATATTCGCCCAACACCGACGCCCCATGAACTGCGGCTGCACCTTGCGCACCCGCAAACAACCACTGGTGCGCCAGCGTGTTGATTGAAGGGCTTTCGTAATAGGTTGTATAGCAAGCGAGTGGCATCACTAGCAATGGGTTGTCGTGGTTCTGCAATGACTGAATGAATTCTGTATTCACAATACTCTGGTAACCCCAGGCAGAGGTGCTGGCGTGTCCAGCAAAGCTCACCAGATCGGCGCCAGCTTCAATGCTCTCTTTCAGCATTCGGCGAGCCGTCAAAATGGGGTCATCAACTGCACCATCGAGCAGCTCTTGCATGGATATCTGGTTCTTGGAACCCAATAAACCCGTTTGCACCAGCGGCGCGGTAACGCGGCCGAGCATCTGTTGATCGAAATTGAGGCCTCGTGCATCGGGCTGTTGTGTCAGCAAAACCGCATCAAGAAAGTTTTCTTCGCTGGCTTTTGCTGACCAGCGCTTAGACTTATCGATAATCGTAGTCAGATCGGCCTGATTGCGTGCGGGCCATCGACCAACACTCAACTCAGGAATATTGTCGCCGTTGAGGTCTGCGTAAGCGTTATCGGTGGGAGCATGACCGAAGATGCCGATAGGATGATAGTGCGTGGGGATCAAATTGATTGTATTTTGACCGCTCACATTTAAATAATCCCAACTATGCCCACCCACAATTAACAAGTTGTCGAGCGGAGCAAATTCATTGTTCAGTTCTAGATATCGATCTAGGGCTGCCGGCGTGGCGTTTCCAAAGCCATAAGTTTCAACTATATCCAACCAATTCAATTGGTGGACGCGTAATCCGTTTTCACTTTTCTGCGCTAAATATTCATCTAACTCTTCACTTAGCAGAGTAGGGTGGGTAACAACCAACAAGTCGCTGTCAATTTCATGTTGGAGCTTCGGCACTGACACCAAAATGTTTTGAATCGGGTTCCAAGTAGATTCCAAAGCCACAGTGTAAAAAGTGCTGTCTTTATGCTCTAAAGGTTTGAAGAGCAAAACCCCATCCGGTGCGCGAGTAGCTCCTTGCATGATGACCAAGGCACCATTCTTTTGCCAAGCGAGCACGGGCGAGAATTTTGTCGATCGGGAATTCGGCGCGACTTGCACGATTCTGGAATCTGCAGCAACTTGAAACTCAAATCGATCTGCGTCACTTAGAAGGCTCGTATACTGCAATTCGATTTGATCGACTAGAACGATATCAACGCCGTTGGCCGTATCGCCAGGCAAAGTGATAGTCAGTGTGTTCTCGCCTGCTAGTAGTGTGCCTTTTTTAAGGTTTAGCGCTAGTTGTTGCTCGCCAATGCCGTCAAAATCGAGTTCGTGAATGAGATGACCATTGACCCGAATCTGTACATGGTGATCTGGCTTGCCGGGCAAATTGATGCTACCAAAGAGGCCGACCTTCAGTATTGCAGGCTCATTGCTCAGCGTTTTTTCATGCAGATCAAAACTATAGACCTTAGAGACGGGGTTGCCAGTAGTGAATAACTCGGCATCGTACCAAGGGTCGCCATTGTTTAACGCAGCGGAGTAGGCTCTTATTTGAGTAAGTTGCTGGCTGAATAATCCGTGGTTGTTGGCAATGGCGGTCACTGAGCGCGGGTCGCCTTCACCAATCTGCGCGGGTCTGGCCAGACTTTCCGATAGTCGAAGCTGATAATTGTAATGCCGTAAGTAAATCGCATCCGCGCCGACCGGTTCAGTTGCGACAAAAAATATCTGGTCATCGTTGCTTAACAATGAATCCTTGCTTACGATGTGACGCGGATGGGCCTCGCCATTTAGAGTGAGTGCCAGCTTATCGATCGGTGTGCCGCGCCAGTTGGGTAGAACGGCCAATAAAGTCTCTGCTTTAATCAGCTGTATGCCGTAGTCTGAAGGCACGAAGTTTGCAACTGATTTGGTCGGTGAATACCGTTGCTCGACAGATCTCGCAGCGCTGCGTGCATTGGTCTTAAGAATTCGGCCGTTGAACTCCAGGTATCCAAGGTCTTTGAGCCGTTGATCGAACAAAGCACGCTGTTCTTGCCAGTCTATTGGTTCATTAATGGCTATTTCACCGTAGTCTTCACCATCCTGAAACGGGCCATAAAACTCTTCAAATCCTGCGGTATCGACCGTTGAAATTCCAAATACGGTGATCTCGCCGTATTGCTCGCGTTTGAGCCGCACCGTTTTTTGATACTCTCGTACACCAGAAGCGGCTTTACCTCCGCCAGGAATTAATCGTTTGTTGAGCTGGACCCATTCACCATTTTGTTCACCCCAAAGGTTGAATCCAAGATGAAAACTCTCCGCGCTGGTTTGCCATTCAAACAGCGCTTTGCGGCCGAATATATTTACATTCGCGCGATTCAAAGTGACCGGTGTGGTAAATGTCTCACTGAAAGCAAACGCTGAAATCGCTTCGGTCGTATGTCGTCGATCGGGGTCTGAGATTTGATCTTCATCGGCAGTCAAAGTGATTTCGGTGGCGTTTACCGAACATCGTCTAAGTACATGCCCATCGATACCTGCCCGGGTTATAGAGCTGGCAATTGCAATCGGCGTGTTACTGAAGCATCCATTGGCAAAAGTAGCACCTTCGCCAGAACTGCAACCATTGGAAAATCCATCAACCACGCGCGCGGTGTTTACCGCATTGAACGTCAATGATGCGGGACCCCCAAATGAGGAAAAATCCAACTGCGTGCAAGCGCTTTGCTCAACAGCGAGATAGCAGGCTCGCTCAGTTGTGGTGAGAGCTCCAACTCCAGCTTCCAGTCTGTCGATTGAGAGATCGAAGTCAGCCGCCGTCACGTTGCTGGTTGCAGTATCAATAAACACCGGTTCACCACCAGCGCCGGTGTTGTTGGTTGTTTGAATCGCTGTTAACAGAGCTGGCGCTGCACTAAAGGTGGTCGAAAAATCTACATCGACGGTGCCGGTAGGGCCGGCGCAGTCGTCGCAATTATCACTATAAGTTTGCGCATCGGTATTGATGCAACTTGATTCAAAGGTAAGGCTATCGCTGCTGTTTGCGATGGGAACATCGGTGGTACCATTGGCCACAGCTACATACTCAAAAGTCATGCCGGGATGAGCGCCATCCGCATTCACGGGTTCGTAGCAAACTGCATCGAATCCAGTGTTATCAACATTTTGAATTCGGATAACGCAGGGGTCGCCACCGGCAAGAGTGGTCATGGCAAACACATTAGGCGGCGCCGTAGGAGGGCCGGCAAAAGTGGCCGGAAACTCGATTCTGGTAAAGGTGTTGTTGCTGGTTGCAGGTAACACCGCTTCGCCTACCACCAATACTGCGGGAGCGGCCGTGGCGCTGCTAGCCACCATCGTTATTCCTAAGATTAGACCTAGTATGGTCAGTTTCGAAAGCCTTCGGGCCAGATAAAACCAACTAGTGTTTTTTCCCAATTTCATGCAACCTCCCCAGAATGGATTTATATCATAGCGCTAACCACCGGCTTTCTATGCAAATTTAACAAATTTCCACTTTGTTAATAGTGACTTAGGAAAGCTTAAAAACAATGAATCCAAATGCCGCCAAAGCGCATCCTATGGGTTGAAGGCGGTGTAGATCGCCAATCACTGGAGAACAATCACAATGAAAAAAACTCTAATCGCTTTTACTTTTGCCGTGTTTTGCCTGGTCGTTCCTGTGCTGATGGCCAAAGCTGTTGCCCAAGACGCTGAGCCGAATTCGGAGATTATGGCGCCTGAAGCGGAGTCGAATATAAAAATCGAAGTAGAAGGGCTGAGTGCGGAGCAAGAGGATCGTCTTCGCCGTGCGGTCGATGGTCTAGGCGACATATTGGGTGACCGCGTAAAAACTGAACTTGAAGTTAAACTTGACGATCTTAGCGTGGCTGAGAAAAGGCGCGCCAATCGTTCTTTAGACAATATGTTTGATGACGATGACTTTCCTTTTCAGAGCGGTGGTATTGGTCTGGGCGAAACAATCGTCGCTATAACAGCTTTAATCCTCACGCTCGGTTTGCCGGTGATTATTTTGTTAATGGTACTGATTTACGCTCAGCGTAAGCGTCGCCAAATGATGGAATTGGCGGGCATGTATGTAAAAGCAGATCAACCATTGCCGCCCCACGTGTTAGCAGAGTTCGGCAGCGGTATGACTCCAGAAAAGCGTATGCGCAGCGGCTTACAGCTCGTATTGGTAGGGGTTGCGATTATTGCTGTGTTGGGTGCTTTTGCCGGTGAGGCTGCAACCATTGGTTTGATTCCAGTTGCCATCGGGCTCTCACGACTAATTTATTGGCGTTATGAGTCGAAACAACCGCCTAAAGACGAACAGCAACTGATCGATAATTTCAACTCAGACGACTAGCGGAGGTCGATGAGGAGACTAGAACACAATAATGCAGCGTTCAGAAGAAGTGCTGATTGGGCTTGCGTTGAGCAGGCAAGATCAGCGCGCTTTTGCACAATTGGTTACGCGTCATCAATCGATGGTGCGTAATTCTTTGCGTCAACTATGTAATTGGGATGAGGGTCTGGCGGACGATCTGGCCCAAGAGACGTTTATTCAGGCTTATCAAAATCTTCGTCAATTCGATGGCAGGTCCAAATTCTCCAGTTGGCTGTATCGAATTGCCTACAATCAGTTTTTGCAGCATTGCCGTAAACAGTCTAGTAAGAAGCGCGCCGTAGAGTTAGAAGAACTAGACGGTCGAGAGGCCGACGGTGGCACGGTGGCTGCGGGTGAACGTGAAGACGATCTTCGTTTGCAAAAACAACTGGCCGCAGCACTTGCGGCAATCGAGCCCAAACGTCGCTGCGTGTTACATTTATTGCTGCACCGAGAATGCACGCAGCAAGAAATTTCTTCAATTTTGCAAATGCCTCTTGGTACTGTGAAAACACATATCAACCGAGGCAGAGCAGAATTGCAACAAAAGTTGGCTGGCTGGCGGCCAGCCGCACAGTAGGCTGGAATGGCAAGGCGAGGACAGACTGAGTCGGCTTGTTTAGATGCCCGTCATCGATGGTGAGATACACTTATTATTATGAATACCAGTAACAATATAGATGCACTTTTTCTTGAAGCTCGTGGTTCGGAGCCAGAGCTTTGCGACGAGAATTTTACCAAGGTTGTGGTTAACCGATTGCCTGCCCGCCCTGAACGGATGGTGCAGCGGGCGTGGGTGCCGGATATGGTCGGTATAGTGGTAGCGATTGTGGCGATATTCTTTCTCATTGAACCAGCCCAATTAATTGAGAACTTACAGGCGCAAATTCCGCAAAGCATCGTCATTTCGTTATCGAACGTGTTGATGGTCTCTGGTATTTTGGTGTTGGCGGCTATGAGTGCATGGTGGATTGTTGAGAGAGAAGCATGAGCGGTAATCCCGGCCCGGATATAGCCCGTCATTTACCTTATTCTGTCGGTTCTTATTTTATTATTGTGATTGTTTCGCTGTTTTGTTGGCTGACAGCGTACAGCGCAGCGCAGGCGGAGTCTGCTCCTCGTTGGACCAAAGACGGGTTTCTAGAAAGCGCAGATCCATCCTCAGAGTTGCCAGGTTACCGTCCGCTAAAGAAGGTGCTTGTTGGGCTCGGCCGAGACGAGCTGTTAAAGCTGCTCGATGGGGAATTGTCGGAGGTGGAGTTTGTTACCCCGTTAGAATTAGGTAAGAACTCTAGCGCCAATATTGACGCAGTATTGCTGTCTTGCGCGCAACCAAATTTGCTTGCAAACGTCTCTGGCGTGGCTTGGTTACATGCGTACTCAGCCGGGGTAGAAACCTGCCTGCAGCACCCCAGCATGAGCGGCGCTAAGAATGTGCCAATTTTTACTAACGGTCGAGGCGCTGCTGCCTCAGTAATCGCGGAGCACGCTATTGCAATGACGATGGCTTTGTCGAGGGGCCTGCATCGCTTTCGTGACGAACAACTGTCGTCAAGATGGTCGCGGAGTATTCTTAATGAAGGTGGGGTTACCACCACGCTTGAAGGAAAAACGATGCTGGTTTTGGGCCTTGGCTCTGTTGGAAAACAGGTGGCACGCAAAGCGAATGCGTTGGGGATGCGAGTAGTCGCCACACGCAATCGAAGCAAAAGCGGCCCAGACTACGTGGACTATGTTGGACTGGCCAGTGAAACAATGGAGCTAAGTAGGCAAGCGGATGTGATCGTCAATGCCTTGCCCCTTACCAACGACACAAAAGGCTTACTAGATAAGGACTTTTTTGCCGTGTTAAAACCTTCTGCATTGCTGATTTCTGTAGGGCGTGGCGGTACCACTGACACCGACGCTTTAATACATGCGCTGGAGAATAAACTCATTGCTGGAGCAGGCTTGGATGTGACCGATCCAGAACCTTTGCCAGCTGAGCATCCGCTTTGGCAACAACGTGATGTGATCATTACACCTCATCTTGCTGGTACCGGGGGAGAAGGACGAGGCAAAGCGATACGTTTGGCTGCCGACAATTTACGTCGTTATCAAGCCGGGCAACCGTTGCTAAATTTGGTTGATGTGGATCTTGGGTATTAGCGCGACTAAGATGCGTTGAAAAACTGGTTAAGGCTGAGAAGGAGTCGAAAGATGCTGCTCCACAAATCGAACGATGTCATTGCTCAAGCGCTCCGGTGCCTCAATCATCGGAAGATGGCCGATGTCAGCATAACTGATAAATTCGGACCCACTGATCGCATCTAAAAATTTATTGCCTTGAGTCATGGGGATAATCTGATCTGCGTCGCCCCAAACAATGAGCGTTGGCACCGTCAAGCCACCAATGTTGTTCCAGTCAGAATCGGAGCGCGGCATGGTGGCTAGATTCGCCAATGCTTCACGATTTCCTGGCAACCGCAAAAGCTCCCAATATCGATCAACTAATGAATCGGTCAAGAGTTCATGATTATTGACGCTGCCTAGCAATGATTTCTCTATTAGTGCTCTGGGCGTGATATTGCGACCGATAAATCGTCCCACTGGATTGGCCAATATCCGAAACCCAATATTGGATCGGGATCTGCTTGCTCGCGGCGCTCCTGAAGAATTTAGAAGAATCAGCGCTTCGACCGCTTGCGGATGCCGCAAAGCCGCTCGCCATGCCACACCGCCGCCGAGTGAATTCCCCATCCAGATCGCAGATTTGACGCCTCGGCTGACTAAGGTCTGGTGCGCCGCGTCGACCAGCATAGTAAAACTGATTGATTCAGCCGCTGACGAAAAACCATGCCCTGGTAGATCGATGCTAATCAGGCGAAAACGCGACTGCAGATAGTCGCTTATTGGTTCCCATGTCAGTAGAGAATCGCTGGTGCCATGAATCATTAATATCGTCGGCCCAGTCTTATTGCCAGTGTCGCGAAAGTGAACGCGGAGACCGCCCTCAAGAGTTATAAATTGGGGCTGCTCGCCGGCGTATTTTTTTAGGCTGTCTTGATAGTCTGTATTAGGTGTCCAAAGGCTGATTAGAGCTGCGATTAAGATCGCCAATAAGATTAGCAGTGAATTTCTTAGTAAACGCATTATCAAACCTCAGTGGTGTGGTCATAGCTACTGGAGGGCGTTACGCTGCAAAATGTCAGCACAAGCGAGACCAGAATTAATTGGGTTATTTTGAGAGGTTGGGAAACTATGGTGAGTGTATCTGCATGAAGAGTGAATTTGACTACGTAATTGTAGGTGCAGGATCGGCCGGCTGCGTCTTGGCCAATCGGCTTTCCGAAAATCCCAACGTCACTGTTTGTCTATTGGAAGCAGGCGGCAGTCATAAAAACCCCTTTGTATGGATACCCGCAGGAACATTTGCAATTTTAGCCACCAAGCTAAAGAACTGGGCCTTTGAAACTGTGCCACAGGCAGCATTGCATAATCGCCAAGGCTACCAACCCAGAGGCAAGGTTCTGGGTGGCTCATCCTCGATTAACGCCATGGTCTACATCCGCGGTCAACGCCAAGACTATGACGACTGGGCAGCTCAAGGTTGCTCCGGATGGTCGTTTGATGAGGTGCTTCCCTATTTTAAGAAAGCCGAGCACAACGAGGCGGGTGCTGACGATTTTCATGCCCAGGGCGGGCCGCTCAACGTTGCAGCGGTGACCGACCCTGCACCAATCAATGAACTATTTATTCAGGCTGCGGTTGAGGCTGGTATTCCAGCAAGTAAAGATTTCAATGGGGCTGACCAAGAGGGCGTGGGGTATTTTCAGTTAACACAGAAGAATGCTGAGCGATGGTCGGCCGCACGGGCCTATCTCGACCCAGTTGCAGATCGGCCTAACTTAACCGTTGTGAAGCGTGCACTGACCCAACGAGTGTTGTTTGCAGGCAAACGAGCAACTGGCGTTGAAGTTAAGGTCAAAAAAGAGAACCACACGATACTGGCACGACAAGAAGTCATACTCAGTGCTGGCGCCTTTGGTTCGCCGCAATTGCTTATGCTTTCCGGTGTGGGTGATCCTGATGAGCTCGCCAAACATGAGATCGAGTTGCAGCATGATTTGCCAGCAGTAGGTCGAAATCTGCAAGACCACCCAGACTATGTGTTGAGTTACAAATCCAGCTCTCTAGATACGGTTGGTTTCTCTATCTTAGGTGGGCTGAAAATGGCTGGGGAACTGGTTCGCTATTTGTTCAAACGACGCGGAACCTTGGCTACGAATTACGCTGAGTCGGGTGCGTTTATCAAATCCGACCCATCGCTGTCTCGCCCTGATGTGCAAATTCATTTTGTTCGCGCGCTCGTCGACGATCATGGGCGCAACTTGCACTGGGGCCATGGTTACGCATGCCATGTCTGTGTTTTAAGGCCCAAAAGCCGCGGCACGTTAAAACTTGCGAGTGCCGACCCTGCGGAGGCTCCGTTAATTGATGTTGCGTTTTTGCAAGAAAAGGAAGACCTAGAAACACTGGTCGCTGGTTCAAAGCTGACGCAAAAAATTATGCGTTCAAGTCAATTTGATCGCGTTAGAACCAGTGCGATGTATGAGAGTGACTCTGACGACGATGCTCGTTTTAGAGCCGATGTCATCGCCCGTTGCGACACTGTGTACCATCCCGTCGGAACCTGCAAAATGGGCACAGATGACGCTTCTGTAGTTGGTCCGGACCTTAAGGTTAATGGCCTTGAAGGTCTGCGTGTGGTTGATGCATCAGTAATGCCTGCCTTGGTTTCTGGTAATACCAATGCGCCGACCATTATGATCGCTGAAAAAGCCGCAGATATAATCAAGCAAGCTGGCGAAAAAGAGTAACGACATCAATATGAAATCAAAATTGTTTTTAATTCTCGCTGGCTTTTTGTTTGTCTCGCCAGGGTTTGCTCAAATAGAGGTCAGCCCGCATACGATTGCGGCCAATAAAAAAGTCGAGCAAGCACTCGATTTTAATAATCGAGATGATTTCGAAGCCGCCCATCGAGGGTTTCTGGCCACCGATGATGCAACCGTCACCGTCAATGCAGAAGGCGGCATAGTCTACGACTACGGGCAGCAGGGATTTCTGGAGCAGGCACCGCCCGCAACCGTAAACCCGAGTCTCTGGCGTCAGAGCCAATTAACGTCGATGCACGGTCTATTTGAGGTGACCAAAGGCATTTATCAAGTGCGCGGTTTTGACTTGTCTAATATCACCTTCATTGAAGGTGAGTCTGGCTGGATTGTGGTCGACCCACTTATCTCAAAGGAAGTGGCAGCCAAAGCACGAGCCCTAGTGGATAGAGAACTAGGTGAGCGGGCGATCAGCGCCGTTATATTCACCCATTCCCACATCGATCATTATGGTGGTGTTCGCGGCTTGTTGAACGAACAAGATGTGGCTGATGGTGCGCAAATAATTGCACCTGAAAACTTTGTCTATGAAACGGTCAGCGAGAACGTCTTGGCCGGCAATGCTATGTCGCGACGCGCGAGTTATATGTTTGGCGGGCTTTTAGCCCAGTCACCTGTGGCGAATGTTGGCGTTGGGCTTGGTCAAAATATTTCCACCGGCACCTACGGGCTCATGGCGCCGACCAAGGAAATCAAAGAAACCGGAGAGCGCCTCAATATCGATGGTGTGGAATTCGAATTCATCATGGCTTTGGGGGCAGAAGCCCCGTCTGAATTCATGTTTTACCTGCCTCAATTTAAAGCCTTCTGTCAGGCTGAGATAATCAACCATACTCTGCACAATATGCTGACGCCGAGAGGGGCAAAGGTGCGCGATGGACGCCTTTGGAGTAAATACATTGATGAAGCCATCGTGCTGTACGGTGAAAAAGCTGAAATCTCGTTTGGTTCACACCATTGGCCTACTTGGGGTAATGAAAAGCTCAATCAGTTTTGGGCCAGCCAAAGAGACCTGTATCGCTATATTCACGACCAAACCTTGCGGTTAGCCAATCAGGGCGTGACTCTCCAAGAAATACCCAGTCAACTAGAGCTGCCTGAATCACTTGCAACTCAGTTTGCCAACCGCAGCTACTATGGTGAGCTGGGATTTAATGCGCGCTCACAATACCAACTTTATTACGGTTTCTTTGATGGGAATCCTGCAAACCTGAACCCTCTTGCACCGGCTGATGAGGCGGTGAAATTTGTAGAGTATATGGGCGGTGCAGATGCCGTCTTGGAACGTGCGCAGCGAGATTACACCAACGGAGAGTTCCAGTTTGTGGCCACCGTATTGAATAAGTTGGTGTTTGCGGATCCTGACAATCGTGCAGCTAAGGCACTGTTGAGTAAGGCTTATGCGCAGCTTGCTTATAAGGCTGAGTCGGGCGTGCATCGGAATTTCTATCTTACTGCGGCGCAAGAACTCACTTTCGGCTTGGCTGATGCACCGAGGCCCAATACGGCAAGCGAAGACATCGTGAAAGCGATTCCATTAAATCTTTATTTTGATTTGCTCGCAGTTCGCCTTAATGGCCCCAAAGCGGCTGATAAAGACTGGCAGATCAATTTTGAAATTCGAGACACTGGCGAGAAAGCCTTGTTGTTTTTGAGTAATGGCACGCTGCATCACCGTATGGGGCACAGCAACGAAGATGCTGATGCGACATTGAATCTGACCCGTGATGCTCTAGATCAACTAAACTTGAAATCGGCGAGCATGCTAGGTTTGATCGCCCGCGGGCAAGCGTCAATTAGTGGCAACCCAATTACACTCACACGATTTTTCGGATTGATTGAAGAGCCACCTTACTGGTTTAATATCGTCACTCCGTAAACGGCGGCGGTACGCGAGCTGTCTGCAAGAATTTATAAGCAAAATAAAGAGACTGCGTAGGGCATAGCGCCATGTCGCAGTTAATACTAACGAAACCACACACTATAAAGAGGAAACCATGCTTGGATTAATGATGGATGAGCAACTAACGATCACTGCATTGATGCGTTATGCCAAACAAATTTATCCCGACTCCACGATCACATCAATCACCCATGATCATGAACGGTTTCGTTACACCTTTGGAGAATGTTTTACCCGAGTTGGTCAGCTGGCCAATGGCTTAAAAAAGATCGGCGCAGAGCCGGGCGATATGCTGGCGACATTGGCGTGGAATGATCATCGTCACATGGAAGTCTACTACGCAGCCTGTTGTGCCGGCAGTGTTTGCCACACCATTAACCCAAGACTCTTTCCCGAGCAACTTAGTTATATTATCAACCACGCGGAAGACAAGTTTATTTTTGTCGACCCCATGTTTGTGCCTTTGCTTGAAGCATTGCTCGACCAAATACCCAACGTGGCTGGTTTCATTGTCATGGCCGGTGCCGATAGCATGCCAGAAACTAAACTGCCGAACGTGCACTGCTACGAAAACTTGCTAGAAGGTGAGAGCCCTGAATACGACTGGCCGCAGCTGGATGAAAATACCGCCTGCTCGTTGTGCTACACGTCGGGAACCACTGGCAATCCCAAGGGTGTTTTGTACTCACATCGTGCCTTGGTATTGCAGTGCTATGCGAGCTGCAGCGGCGGTGCCATGAGTTTGTCGAACCAAGATACTGTATTGCCAATCGTACCAATGTTCCACGTAAACGCTTGGAATATGCCTTACTCGGCGTCGCTGGCCGGCTTCAACTTAGTCTTCCCCGGTTCAAAGATGGGTGACGGTGCAACCTTGCAGCAATTGATTGAAGAAGAAAACGTCACCTTTTCTGCGGGTGTGCCAACCGTTTGGCTTGGCTTACTCAATTACCTGCGCGAAACTGGCAAAAAAGTGGAAACACTCAAAGGCGTTGTTGTTGGTGGTTCGGCTTGCCCGTTAAGCATCATGGAAGAATTTGAAAACGTGCATGATGTTTATTCACACGTCGGCTGGGGCATGACTGAAATGGCGCCGATGGGTACCTTCAATACCCTCAAAAAACCGCGCGAAGATTACGCCGATGAAGAGTATGCCGTGTTACGTCAAAAAGGTGGTCGACCTATTTTTGGGGTGCAAATGAAAATCGTGGATGAGCAAAATAACGAGTTGCCTTGGGATGGTGTTGCCTATGGCGCGCTGAAAGTGAAGGGCCCGTGGGTAGTGAAAAACTATTTCAAGAGCGATAAAGAAATTCTTGATGCCGAAGGCTGGTTTGATACCGGTGACGTGGCTACGGTAGACCCTGATGGGTATATGGCGATTACCGATCGCACCAAAGATGTGATTAAGTCCGGTGGTGAATGGATTTCGTCAATTGATTTGGAAAACTGTGCCATGGGCCACCCGGGCGTACTCGAAGCTGGCGTGATTGGTATTGTGCACCCCAAGTGGGATGAGCGGCCCTTGCTAGTCGTTGTGCGTGAACCTGGTTCAGAAGTGCAGGCCGCTGAAATCATCGAATACATGGAAGGCAAGGTAGCTAAATGGTGGTTGCCGGATGAAGTCGCTTTCGTCGATGAGTTGCCGCATACGGCAACGGGCAAAATTCATAAAGTGGGTCTGCGAGAGCAATTCAAAGATTTTTCTTTCAGCAACGTTTAAGCCCAAAGGTTATCCATGCTAACTCGGTTCTCAATCGTTTCGTTCCTGCTGGTTTTGTTCTCAGCGTGTGCGACCTCACCAATCGCTGATTCTGAAGATTCCTCCGCAGATGAACTTGGCGATGCAGATGCTTTCGCGTCTACTTATGTCGTGCCAGACTCAGCGCCAACCGTTATCCGTAACGCGAGAGTATTGGTGGGTAACGGTGAAAGCTACACCACGGCTGATATTGTGTTTTCTGACGGTAAAATTACCGCAGTTGGAGAAAGCTTAGTTGCTCCAGATGGTGCGATTGAGATTGCTGCAGAGGGTAAGTGGGTAACTCCTGGGATTATCGATGTGCATTCGCACATGGGGGTTTATCCCAACCCTGCGATAGCTTCGCATTCTGACGGTAATGAAGCGGTTGCGCCCAATACCGCTGAAGTCTGGTCGGAACACTCAGTTTGGCCGCAAGACCCGAATTTTGAAAAAGCCATTGAAGGTGGTGTAACTACAGCGCAAATCTTACCTGGTTCAGCCAACCTGTTTGGTGGTCGCGGAGTGGTTCTAAAAATCGTGCCGTCGATCACTATGCGTGGCATGAAATTCCCGAACGCGCCGCATAGTCTCAAAATGGCCTGCGGCGAAAACCCGAAGCGAGTCTATGGAAGCAAGGGTGGCCCGGGTACGCGAATGGGTAATATGGCGGGCTACCGTAAAGCTTGGATTGACGCGCAACAATACGCCAATGACTGGGCTGAATATGAAACTAAAAAAGCCAAAGACGCCAGCGCTAAAGCGCCCAAACGTGATCTGCGTTTAGAGACGCTGGCCGGCGTCTTAAACGGCGAAATACTCATTCACAATCACTGTTATCGCGCCGATGAAATGGCCAATATGATTGAGCTGTCCAAGGAGTTTGATTACAAAATCTCGACCTTTCACCATGCTGTCGAAGCTTACAAAGTTGCACCGCTGCTTGTCGAGAATGAAATCTGTTCAGCAGTATGGGCCGATTGGTGGGGTTTTAAACAAGAGGCTTTTGATATGGTGCGCAGCAATGCCGCGTTACTTGAGTACGCCGGTGCTTGCGCGATCATTCACTCTGACGACGAAACTCAAATTCAGCGCCTACCGCAGGAAGCGGCCAAGGTGATGGCCGCCGCGGCTGAGATAGATTTAGATTATCCACCAGAGTTAGCGATTAAATGGCTGACTGCGAACCCTGCTAAGGCGATTGGCTTGGCCGATCAGATTGGTACGCTGGAGGTAGGCAAAAACGCCGATGTTGTTGTGTGGAGCGCAAATCCATTCAGTGTCTACAGTAAGGCAGAATTGGTATGGATTGATGGCGCATTGCGTTCTGATCGAAGCAATCCACAACTACCACCGACCAGTGACTTTAACTTAGGGATTATCGAGCCCGAGGAGGATCGTCCATGAGGCTCTCGCAATTGATAAAGGCTGTATTCGTATTCGCGCTGGTCAGCGCAAACCTGCAGGCGCAAACACTGATTAAGAATGTCGCCTTAGTAAGCGATTCGGGCGATTACCCCGCGGTGCAAGATGTCTTAATCAAAGACGGTAAAATCCATGCGATTGGTGAGGCGCTGCAAGAATCCGACAGCTATACCATCATCGATGGTTCTGGCAAACGGCTCAGCACGGGCTTTTTCAACGCCAACACGGATCTTGGCATCCGTGAAGTCGGTGCCGTAGAAACAAGCGTTGATTCAAGTTCAGCTAATGCCAGAATTACCGCATCGCTCCGTGTCGCTGACGCAATCAATCCAAGCAGTACCTTGTTGCCCTACAATCGTTCTCTGGGTTTGACTCACGCGCTGGTCACGCCGTCAGCAAAAGCAGGTCTATTCGCGGGTACCGCTGCGGTCATCCGCTTGAATACGACTGGCACCGTGATTGATGAAGCAGCGGCCGTGGTGGTCGAATTAGGGAGCAAGGGCAAGCTCGTTGCAGGTGGGTCACGCGCCGCTGCGTTCGCGCAATTGCGAGAAGCGTTTGAAGATGCGCGTGATTACCGCGCAAATAGAGGAAGTTACAACAGCGGTAACCGCCGAGATTATCCACTGTCTCGTCAAGATCTACAGGCCTTAGCGTCTGTTATCTCCGGTCAGATGCCGTTGTTGGTCTTTGTCGACCGGGCGATTGATATTGAACGCGTATTGGACTTCGCCAAGCGGCAAGATATCAGATTGATTTTGGCCGGTGTGGAGGAAGGCTGGCGGGTTGCAGAGAAAATTGCTGACGCTAAGGTTCCCGTCATTGTAGACCCAATCAACAATCTGCCTTCGTCTTACGACACCTTGGGGTCAAGATTGGATAACGCCTCATTGCTGCATGAAGCGGGCGTGACGCTCCTGTTCACCGGCATGAGTTGGCACAATACGCACAATGCCTACCTAGTGCGGCAGTCGGCCGGAAATGCGGTGGCTAATGGTTTGCCTTATCAGGTTGCCATCGCTGCCATGACCACTAATCCCGCTAAAGTCTTTGGCTTGAGCGACAGTTTAGCGCTCAAAGTTGGTGCCAAAGCTAATTTGGTTTTATGGGGCGGTGATCCTCTAGAACCCAGTACGAGGGTGGAAGCCGTGTGGATGGCGGGTGAGCAACAATCGTTGGTCACGCGTAGTACGCGTCTTAGAGATCGATACTTGTCGATCATTAAAGCGGCTCAGTGATTTCTTAGCTTGTAAATGCAGGTATACACAATTGGGAACAAGGTTAGGCTGAAGATCATGCCTGGCAGCATTGCCTGCCACTCGGCAAGCAGCTCCGGTTGCATTACTAAATGCTTATAACGGCCAATAAGACCCGGCACCATAAACGCCAGCAGATAGATGACCGGACGCTTTGGACTAATGCTAAGCAACCACCAAGCAAACGGGATTCCCCACAACATTTTTTGTATTTGTGTTTGCGCAAGCACCAGCGGTCGGTACCAGTTGCTCTGCGACATGTTTTCAACCAACCATGCGTAGAGCGGGTTTTGGTTTTGCGTGTACGAAAACCAAAACAGGAGCAACAGTGTAAAAGCGAAACCTAAAGAGATCGCTTTTGCCAAGTTGATTGGCTCTATTCGAGCCGATTGCTCTGAGGCTTCGCTGTCATTCTTTGCTTTGCGCCAGACTAGTAATATGCCGGTGCTAACAGCGAAGAAAACTAGGTGAATGGTTGCGATTTCCGCGATCGCTCGAAACCAAAAGCTGCCCATAAGTTTTTTTGCACATTGAGAGTTATCGTTAAAGTATAGCGCACTAAAATATTGCTAAGACTGCCTATGGTTTGCCCGCAATTGCTAGTTGATTGAACTGAATCCATTTGTAGTTAGATGGTAGAGAGATAAAAATGAAATTTATAAAAATTGCTTTATTGATTGTCGCGGTAATTGGTGCCAGCGCTTATCTTTGGTACACCCAACCCTGGGCAGACTATTCGCCGGCTAAAATTGCATCTCTAGAAGACCCAGAAAAGCTGACGTGGAATATGCAAAATATGCGCGAGCTTGTGCCTTCCGCCGAAGTGGCTACAGGCTCGCCCTATCAATGGACCGAGAACAATCAACCCCTGGAGTTAAACTACACTTTTACCGGTAAAACGCATGCCTTAGAAGACTTTCTGGAGCGCTCAACCACAGCCGGTTTGATGGTGGTTAAGAGCGGCGAGATCGTTCACGAGCAATACCGCCAAGGAGCGAACACGGAAACTTTATTTACATCTTGGTCAGTCGCCAAGAGTTTTGTCGCGACCGGAATCGCAATAGCGGTAAAAGAAGGGGTTATCGGGAGTTTTGACGATTTGGCCGAGCAGTATGCACCTCAGTTCGCTGGTACTGATTATGGCGCCACGAAGATCTCGGAATTACTCGCGATGTCCTCTGGCATCAACTTTATAGAAAACTACGCCGATGGTGAATCGGATGTAAGACCGTTCTTTTTCGATAGTTTTATTCTTGGTAAAAATCCAGATTTGTTACTCAAACCGTTCGAACGTAGTAGGGCGCCAATGTCAGATTTAGATTACATCAGCTCGAACTCCCACGTGTTGTCTGCGGTGTTGCGCGGAGCATACGGGCAACCGCTAGCCAAGATCATGTCTGAGAAATTATGGCAGCCTCTTGGCATGTCGGGCGACGCGAACTGGCTGCTGCACCGAGACGATGAGCAAGGCCAGGCGCTGGGTTATTGTTGTCTTAACTCACGTCTGCGAGACTATGCACGCTTTGGGCTGTTTTATTTGAATGCGCTTAATGAATTGGGAGTCGGCGCTGAAAAACTCCCAGCAGGCTGGGCACAGAGCCTAAAGCAGCCAGCCACAAACGCTCACCAGCCCGGAGGGGATAAGTACAGTGGTCGCGGATACAGTCAGCACTTTTGGTTGCCCATTAAGGCCCCAGGCGTGTTCTTCGCAGCGGGTATTTATGGGCAATATATTTGGATAGATCAAGCCAATGATCTGGTAATTGTGCGCACCTCGGCGGACCCCGAATGGACGGCCCGTTATCGCGAGTCAGAAGCAGTATTTAAAGCGATAACTGAATATTTTAATTAGCAACGCTGGGTATATTTGCGGTCAACAAGTGTTGCCCGCAGATGTCATCGAAATGCTCAGAGCACAAACCTTGAATCGCTTGAATTTTTACTTTTTCAAAGCCGCTTGCACTTAGTGCGTCGTGAAACATTGCTTCAGTGCGACTAAAGCAATTTAAGCCGTAATTCAGTTTTACACGCCCTCGCAACGTGCGGTCCGCTTCCCAGTCAGCTTGGCTTCGCCAGCCGGTTTCTTCTAGCACAATATGGAGCACGAGTTTTCCATCCGGTTTTAAGAGTCGTTGGGTTTCTCGCAAGATGTTTGCGAGAACTTCGTCCGTAACATGCTGAATAACAGCAAAAGAATAAACGAGGTCAATGCTCTCACTGCGTAATGCGTTCAGACTGGAGTGGTGAATGTAGCTGAGGTTTGAGCGTTTGTTAATGATGTTTGCGCAGGCTAAAACCCCATGAGAAATATCTACTGCGGTCACATCCTTGCCGAGTTCGGCAACGCTCGCAGCTAAAAAGCCGGGCCCACATCCATAGTCGATTACTGTCTCGGCTGAAGCGAGAAAGGGCGCCAAAATTTGGTCGCGAATTTTTAGTCTTGAATCTCGGTTGCGGCGGTACTCGGCTTCTAAGAATTGCTTATAAGTAAGTCGGTCGTATTTGTCGTCTAAATCGCGATAGAAATAGTGAGGGCTCCAAGCTAACAGCCTTAGAGCTGTCGGTCGACGCAAACTCTGAGGTAAGATTCGCAAAAACCAAGCTACCCAACGCGCGCCGAGAAAGGACTGGTTCTCAGACCCTTTACTCAACCAAGTCAAAAACAAAAATTTTAGTTGCTGCATGGTGGGTGGCGTTGAGAAAACTTGGGTGCGCCGATTATCCGACAAATGTTTCGATTAGAATAGCGGTATGAAAAGGTTTTGTTCAATTACCGCCTGCGTCATTTTGTGGGGCTTAGCATCGAATTCCATGTCTTGGGCGGCTTCTAAAATAAACTATCCGGCTGATGAAATTCTTGCCACGGTGCTAGCAAGTAAAAATCCGAAAATCGCTGGGGTTGTGCAACGTGCTGAGCATCACGAGCTGCAAATCGTGTTCACGCCCGTATTGTCAAACGACCACTTCTTAATAGGCGACTCAGCGCAGTACGGTAAAGTGAGTTCTGAGTATTTTTATCCTGCCAGTACCGTGAAGCTGCCGGTTGCTCTGCTAGCTGCTGAGAGAATCAGTGGGGACTCACTTATTGGGCTGGATACAAAATACACAATTGGTGACGCGACGCAAGTTCATACAGTAGCAAACGATATTGAACTGATATTCGCGATCAGCGACAACGAGGCGTTTAATCGCTTGTACGATTGGTTGGGCCGAGATTGGATCAATCAACGATTGTTCGAGCTCGGTTACCGAGAGACGCAGATTATTCATCGCTTAGCCGTGGCAGATGCGTCTCGACCTGAGCGCCCTGCGCTCAGGTTTTATTCGCCTGAAACCGACCAGCCTATTTTATTTCATGGGTCTGATGCAAAGAAACCGGAGTCTCTCAAGCTCGTCGGAAGACTAAAAGGCATCGCCCACATCGATAACGGACAGCAGCTTGAGCAAGGCTTCAATTTTTCAAACAAGAATAGTTTTGCCCTGGGCGACCAACATCTCATGTTACAGCGGCTCTATCTTGGAATTCCTGACTTTGCGTTATCTGAGCCGGCAGCCGATTTTATTAAGACGGCGATGGCAAATGTCCCGCGAGATATTGGAATTGAAGATCCGGAGTACTACGATAGCTATGTCAAATTCTTTGTGTTTGGTGATCAGCACGAACCAATAGACTCACCGGTAAAAATTCACAACAAAGTAGGCTATGCCTACGGCACGTTGACTGACAACGCGTATATCGTTGATCAAGAGAATGGCGTTGCATTCTTTTTATCCGCAACCTTGTTGGTCAATGAGAACGGTGTATTCAATGATGATAATTATGAATATGACGAGGTTGGGATACCATTTCTGGCGGAGCTCGGCCGGCAACTTTTGCAGCAGATGATTGCGACGAAGCGTGCTACTGAGCGATTAAATTAATATTTGAAAACTTGAACATGATCACCTCTTGCTCGTTCTGCCATCCCAGTCGCCGATAACCTAGACGGTGAAAGATTCGCTGCATGCCGGGTCGGCTCAACTTGCGATTTTCATTAATATTGACCACTCCAGGCAAGCCTTGATTGGCGAGATGCGTTTTCGCAAAGCACAACATCATCGCCGTGCCAACAATCATTAAACGACTTTGGCGATGATTTGGGTCGATAAACATTCGATTTAACCAAACCTTCGGGCCGTCCTGTGTCACTTGCCCTTGGTACAGCGTGTTCACACCAATAAGTTGCTGGCCCTCTTGTTTGTACAACATGTAACAAACTTCCGACGATCTGGAGCGCGCGGCCTCCACGCTGGCAATGACGCCGTTGTTCGTCCACAAACGAATACACTGCTCACGTTGTTCATTGGTGATCTTGCCAAACACTCGGCGCAACTCATATTGTTCAAACTGAAAATGTTCCAGTTGATCGAGCCGGAAAGGAAACAGCTCAGAGGGGACGTGAATATCAGGCATGCTTAAAGTGCATTGGTAGTGTATCTAAGCCGCGCATCAGCCAAGTGGGGCGGCGAGTGGGGAGCTGCGCGATACCGAGTTCGCTTACTCGTGGCAGGAGTTCCTCAAATAGAATACGGATTTGCATGCGCGCCATCGAAGCGCCCAAGCAATGATGCGAGCCGCGCGCAAAGGCTAGGTGCTTAATGTTTTGTCTTTCCAAGTTAAATTGATCTGGGTTCAGGTTTACCTCGGGGTCACGCCCGGCAGCACCGAGAAAAGCAAATACATGGTCGCCTTCTTTTATTAGTATTTCGCCCAGATCAATGTCGGCCAGCGCACGCCGGCCGATCATCTGTATTGATGGATCGTAGCGCAAGCACTCTTCGACAGCTGTTGGAATCAGCCCAGGATCGTTTTTCAGCAAACCGAGTTGTTCAGGGTGTGCGAGTAGAGCGAACATTGCATTAGTGAGTAAGGAAGTCGTGGTTTCCTGCCCAGCAAACAACAAGAAAATGCAGTTGGCCAGCAAAGCTTGAGCATCTAAATCACCTTCATTCTCGTTGATGAAACGCGTCATTAAATCGTCGTCTTGAGCCGACTTTTTACGCGGGATTAAATCTCTAAAGTACGCCTCAACTTGTTTAGCGTCATTATTCATCTTGTTCTTGTAGCTAACATCTAGACGGTGAAAGTCCACTTGCACAGCGAGCGAGAAACTGCGTGTCCAGGAGAAAAAGTTCCCGCGGTCCTCAGGCGGAATGCCAATCAAATCGCACACCGTTGTGAGGGGGTAGGGATAAGCAATTTCCTGAGCAAAGTCGAAGCTTCGTTCTGACTTCCCCAGCACTTTATCTAACAACTTGTTGATCGTGTTACGAATACCATGCTCGAGCTGATTTACTACCTTGAGCGTAAAAATATCCGCGATGCGCCCACGTGTTCGAGTATGCAGCGGAGGGTTTTGAAACAACATCCATTGATCTAAGATCTGTAATGCCAGATTTTCTTCCTTAAGTTGATCAAGCTCTGAAGTATCACCACCTGGCCTTGGTGTTTGACCAATATTTCCGCGCCCGGCAGCAGGGTTGGCGAGAAACTTCGACATGACGTCGTAGCCGGTCAGCGTCCATTCAAAGTCACTACGCCTGAATGCAGGGTTTTCTGCTCGTTTAAGAGCATAAAAAGGGTAGGGGTCGAGCAAGAACTCGCGTGAATCAACGTCCATCGATTGATTCTCTTACATATTGCGGCTAATAAAAAGCCCGCATTACGCGGGCCTTTATCTATATCTGCTTTCACTGATGGTACCGAGGGTCGGAATCGAACCGACACTCCCGTGAAGGAACCGGATTTTGAATCCGGCGCGTCTACCAGGTCCGCCACCCCGGCGTAACATCAGCGAGGCGAGATTATAAGTGCGTCGCGCCTCGTTATTCAATGATTTTTCAATTGATTTTGAACCTAAACACGGTTCGACTTAGTAGTGTTCAGCTTAAATCCATTCGATCTGCTGTATCTCCTCTGCCTTGAGCTCGCGATGAAGCGAGTTAACGTCAGTACAGTGTTTTGAGCATTGCAGAAATCGCCGCCAAACCACGCGCAACTTGTTCTTCAGATTGCGCGTAATTGATTCGCAGGCATTGGCGAGTGTGCTCCCAACTCGGGTCAATGCCCATAAAAAATGCTTCGCCAGGAATCGCATAAACATGTTTTGTTTTGAGTCTTTGATACAAGGCTTCACTCGAAATCGGTAAGCCGTCCATCCACATCCACAAGAAAAACGCACCATCAGGGCGATGAATCCGAATTGGTAATTCTTTAAAGTGGTGGTCTATGAGCTGCAGCGCAGTGGCAAGCTTGGCTTCATAGAAGGGTTTGATGATCTCTTCAGTCAGGTGGTCAATCTCGCCATCTTTAATTACACGCGTCATCAACGCCGCGCCCACACTATTCGGAGCCAGCGTGATAATACCGCTGAGAGAAGACATCATTTGTGTGATCTCTTGGTTTGCAATCACAATGCCGGTGCGCGCGCCCGGCAAGCCTAATTTCGACAGCGACATGCACAAAATAATATTGTCGTGCCAGGGTGTCACCACCTCATTGTGAATAATATTGGGAAACGGTTGGCCGTAAGCATTGTCGATGATCAGCGGAATATCATGAGCGCTCGCCAGCTGATTGAGCTGTTCAAGCTCGCGATTACTCACCACATTGCCGGTTGGGTTGGTCGGGCGAGAAAGACATAGAGCGGCAATGTCGTCATCAATATTCAAGTTGTCGAAGTCAACCCGATATTTAAACTGCTGTCTTCCAAGCAATTCAATTTTAGGTCTTCTCGATCTGAACATGTCTTCGGCCAGGCCCGCGTCGGCATAGCCCACGTATTCGGGCGCCAGCGGAAACAAAATCCGTTTACGGCTGCCATCTGGCATATCGCCAGCAAGCGCATTAAACAGATAGAAGAAGCTGTTTTGGCTGCCATTGGTTAAGGAAATATTGGTGGGCTTGATTCCCCAATCAAACTTTTCGTTTAAGTAATCGCACAACACCGATCGAAACTCAGAAGCGCCTTGTGGGCCATCATACAATCCCACCGTTGCACCAAAGCCCTTGGAACTGAGTAGAGATTCCATTTCATTGGCAAAGATTTGCTGCGCCGCGGGGATCGATGCCGGGTTGCCACCGCCCAGCATCGCAAGCTCGGGGTGTTGAGAAGCGGCGGCCTCTTCAAGATCAACCATCAACTGATGGATGCCACTTTCGCGCGTGAATTTTTGGCCGAATTTAGAGAGTTTCATAGCAACGTCTGTAGCTGAATTAAACTGATTATATCTGAGCATTGGTATCACCAACGCAATTGGTTTGGCTGCCGAAATCCGTTAAGCTTTAGCCTATGAAAAGTAAAATGATTATTGCCCTAGATCAGGGAACAACGAGCTCTCGTGCAGTGCTATTTGACCATCAAGCCAGCATTGTCGATGTTGTTCAAGAGGAGTTTACCCAACATTTCCCCAAACCAGGTTGGGTGGAACATGATGCAACAGAAATCTGGGATTCTCAGTTTACCGTACTGCAAAAACTGGTCGCCAAAAATGCGCTGACGCCAGACGATATCGCAGCAGTCGGAATTACCAATCAACGCGAGACCACGGTTGTGTGGAACAAGCACACCGGCGAGCCAATCCATCATGCGATTGTCTGGCAAGATCGACGCACGGCGAGCCGTTGTGATGAGATAAAAGCAGCCGGTTGGGCGGAGAAAATTCAACAAAAAACCGGCCTTGTTATCGACGCTTATTTCTCCGCCAGCAAGGTGCAATGGATACTCGACCACGTTGAAGGGGCGCGCGAAGCCGCGGAACAAGGTGACTTGTTGTTTGGTACCGTTGATAGTTGGGTAATCTGGAAACTCACTGAGGGCAGGGTGCATGCCACTGACCCCAGCAATGCTGCCCGCACAATGTTGCTGAACATTGACACCGGAGCATGGGACCAAGAGCTGCTTGATCTGTTTAATATCCCCCGCTCAATGCTGCCTGAGGTCAGAGACAGTGCAGGTGACTTTGGTTACTTTGAATTTCAGGGTGAGAAAGTAGCGATTGCTGGCGTGGCTGGTGATCAGCAGGCTGCTCTATTCGGCCAGACTTGTTTCGCCAAAGGTATGGCTAAAAATACCTACGGTACCGGCTGTTTTCTGTTGATGAATACTGGTCGCGAACGTGTGGACAGTGAATCAGGTCTTTTATCTACCATTGCTTGGTCGCTCAATGGCGAAATTACCTATGCACTAGAGGGCAGTGTGTTCATCGGCGGTGCGGCGGTGCAATGGTTGCGCGATGAATTAGAGTTCATCGAAAACGCCAGTGACTCAGAAGCATTGGCCAAGCAGGCCAACCCAGAGAGTAATGTAGTGGTGGTGCCGGCTTTTGCAGGTTTAGGTGCGCCTTATTGGGATATGTATGCGCGCGGTGCGATATTTGGTTTGACGCGCGATTCAGGTAAACCAGAGATCGCCAAGGCGACTCTGCAGTCTTTGGCCTACCAGATTTTTGATGTGTTGGAAGCCATGCAAAAAGACAGTGGCATTAAGCTCAGCCAGCTGAACGTGGATGGTGGCGCTATTGCCAATAACTTCTTGGCTCAGTTTCAAGCTGATGTGCTACAAACCGAAGTTACCCGGCCCAAAGTACTGGAATCCACCGCATTAGGAGCAGCGTTTTTGGCCGGTATCGCGGTGGGCTATTGGCAAATGGATGAGCTCGGCAAAGTGCGTGACGTAGAACGAGCGTTCAAGCCTCAGCGTGAGAAGCCTGAAATTGATCGCCTCTTAAAACGCTGGCACAAAGCTGTGGAACGCAGCCGCGATTGGCTCGATATTAATGATGAATTGTCGGAAGCCTAAGCGAATATGTCGGCTTCCGTAGAACGGTTGGAAGAGAAAGTTGCTTTTCTCGAGCAGGCTTTGCAACAATTGAGCGACGAGCATTTTGCCCAGCAAAAGGAGCTTCTGGATCTAAAAGAACTCGTGCATGCCTTAAAAGAAAAGCTTGTAAATCAATCGGATAGCCATGATTTCTCAACTCAGGTTGACGAAAAGCCTCCGCATTATTGAGCCTCGTACTCGAGTGTCAGCACCCGCTGAATGACATATTTTTTTACATCCGCTCAAATTTCTATTGACACTGTATAAACAGCTGTATAAATTACCAGTGTACATATAAACAGTAATAAGTGTGCGTTAGCTCACGCCGTAATTGAGCCACACAATACTTTAGTCACACAACAACTAATCAACATCGAGTAGATATCCGGAGATTGAAAATGGACGACAACAAACAAAAAGCGCTAGAAGCAGCTCTTACCCAAATCGAGCGTCAATATGGCAAAGGATCAGTCATGCGCATGGGGGATTCTAAAATTGGCACTGGTATTGAAGCCATTCCAACCGGGTCGCTAGGCTTGGATATTGCCTTAGGCATAGGTGGCCTGCCAAAAGGCCGTGTGGTGGAAATTTATGGACCTGAATCCTCGGGTAAAACCACTCTAACCTTACAAGTGATTGCCGAAGCCCAAAAACTCGGAGGAACCGCCGCTTTTATCGATGCAGAGCATGCGCTTGACCCTCAATATGCGGGTCGCTTGGGCGTTAATGTTGAGGAGTTGTTAGTGTATCAGC
>CALJJR010000184.1 GCA_937973905.1 uncultured Arenicella sp.
CTTTCGCCACCGAATCATGTTCCCTATTGCCGATCATCGCGGCCGCATTGTGGGCTTTGGTGGTCGCGTGCTTGGAGACGGTGAGCCCAAATATCTTAATTCACCTGAAACCCCTATTTTTCATAAGGGTTCTGAGTTGTACGGTTTATATGCAGCCCGCGGCGCAATCAAAGAATCTGATTCGGTGTTAGTTGTGGAAGGCTATATGGACGTTGTGGCCTTAGCGCAAGCAGGGATTAACAACGCAGTGGCAACACTTGGCACGGCCACTACCGCCATGCATTTGCAGCGCTTATTTAGACATACGCAAAACATTGTGTTCAGCTTTGATGGCGACCGTGCTGGTAAAGCAGCCGCCTGGAAAGCTTTACAGACCTGCTTGCCAATGATGCAAGACGGCTTTCAGGTGAGCTTCTTGTTTCTACCGGATGGCGAGGATCCCGACACCATGGTGAAACAGGTGGGCACCGAAGCGTTCTTAGAATTGATTCAAAAAGCCACGCCTCTGCCCGACTTTTTACTGTCTACTTTACAGTCGCAGGCTGATATCAATCGTCTCGACGGCCGCGCCAAGCTGGTAAAACTGGCACAGCCGATGTTGCGCGCCTTTCCAGATGGCGTGCTCAAGAAAATGGTGGCTGAACGCGTTTCGCAGCTAGCTCAACTTTCGGCGCATGATCTGGTCAGCGAATCACAGGCTCGTAACGCGCCAAACAACACGCGAGCACGTAAAAATACCACCCCCAAACTCAGCATCAAGATGACGACCATACGGCGTGCTATCTCGTTGCTGCTGCAGTATCCCAAGTTTTCCGAAGAGTATGCGCGCTTGGCAGCCATTCCCCCGGAAAAAATCCGTGGCATCGAGCTGGTGCATCAATTGTATGAAATTTGCGCTGAAAACTCGGAGATTGGTACCGCTGCACTATTGGAACGATTTCGCGAACGGAGCTACTTTGACACACTGCGCCAACTTGCCTACCACCAACACAATGACATCGATGAGTTGAGTGACGAGGACGCCCTCAACCTAATTCGCGCCAATAATCTAAAAATTGCAGAAGAAAACTCATCGGCAGAATTAGCCGACGCCACCGCAGAATTTGAGCAGCTAACCACCAAAGCCGGAATCACTGAGTTATCTGCCAAAGAAAGTGCCCGCCGCGAGGCCCTAGGCAAGTTTTTACGCCAACAATACAAAAGTTAACAAGATTGCGTACTCAAGCGCTTGAAATAGGCGCTTTTCAGACCTATGTTTGCACTCGCAATTCGATACTATTTTTTACCAAATACTGCGCAATTTAGAGTGCTTTGTTATAAAATAGAGCGTTAACCTGTTTAAAAACCCCCTTTTTAGTCCTACGTCGCGGCCGCACTCCACTTTAAGACGGCGCGCAGGTCAAGCGCGGGAATGCAAACCTACAGTCAAACTTCCTGAGCCATGCTGTCAGACGATGACACGTGACGCTTGGGTAAACCTATCGAGGTTCCTTTAATGGATTCGAGTAGCAAAAAAACCGAACTAAAAAGACTGATTCTCAAAGGTAAAGAGCAAGGCTTTTTAACCTATCGCGAAATCAACGACCACCTACCTGAAGACATGAACGACACCGACCAAATTGAGTCGGTGGTGAACATGATCAACGATATGGGGATCGAAGTATTTGACAGCGTTCCCGATGCCGACTCACTCCTGCTCAAAGCTGAAGCAGATAAAGAAGCGGAAGACGACGACGATAACACCGACGCCGTTCTCGCCACTGCAGTTGAAAGTGAGTTTGGCCGTACTACCGACCCAGTGCGCATGTACATGCGCGAGATGGGCACCGTCGATCTGCTCACGCGGGCAGACGAAATCAACCTGGCGCAACGCATCGAGGACGGGATTCGACAATCGACTGAAGCCATGGCTGCTTGCCCATCGGCGATTCAAACGATTCTTGATTACTTCGAAGAAATCAAAGCCGAGAACATGCGGCTGACTGATCTTTTGGTTGCCTTCATTGATCCGAATGCTGAAATCGACCCTAATCCTGTTCAGTCTGGCTCTGCCGCACAAAAGAACGACGACGAAGAGGAAGAAGAGAAGCCTGTAGATACCGGCCCTGACATGGATGAGGCCATTGAGCGCTTTAAGTCTATGCGCAAGCTGCATATGCGCCACGGCAAGGCTCTCGAAAAACACGGTTTCGACAGCAAACAAGCTCGTAAGATTCAAGGTGAGTTGATTCTCGAACTAATGGAAGTCAAATTCGTACCTAAAATCATTGAAGCGCTGTGGGAAGGCATTCGTTTTCAAGTTGAGACGATTCGCCAACACGAGAAAGCGATTATGGATATCGCAGTTAACAGCGCCGGCATCACGCGGAAAGACTTTATTGAACTTTTTGTTAACCACGAAACCGAAGAAGGCTTATATAAAAAGCTATTAAAAGGGGCGAAAAATAAAGACGCCGTGGAAGAAAACGAAGCGTTGATCGTTATGTCACAGACCAAGCTGCAACGCATTGTTGAAGCACTTGGCATCCCGATCGAAGAAGTCAAAGACATCAACCGCCGCATGTCGATTGGTGAAGCAAAAGCTCGCCGTGCAAAGAAGGAAATGGTGGAAGCCAACCTGCGCTTAGTAATCTCGATTGCCAAAAAATACACCAATCGCGGCTTACAGTTTCTCGACCTCATTCAAGAAGGCAATATCGGCTTGATGAAAGCGGTAGACAAATTTGAATACCGACGTGGCTATAAGTTCTCGACCTATGCTACTTGGTGGATTCGCCAGGCCATTACGCGCTCTATCGCTGACCAAGCGAGAACTATTCGTATTCCGGTGCACATGATTGAGACCATCAATAAACTCAATCGTATTTCGCGTCAGATTTTGCAGGAGAAAGGCCGTGAAGCCTTACCCGAAGAGCTGGCTGAAAAAATGGAAATGCCGGAAGATAAGGTTCGCAAGGTGCTGAAGATCGCAAAGGAACCGATCTCAATGGAAACACCGATTGGTGACGATGAAGACTCGAATCTTGGTGATTTTATTGAAGACAAGAATGTTGAAGCTCCAATGGAAGCAGC
>CALJJR010000185.1 GCA_937973905.1 uncultured Arenicella sp.
ATCGATGCAAAGCTTCTGGTCCTCGATGAGCCCACCTTGGGCCTGGATATTTTGTATCGCAAAAAATTTTACCAACAGCTGTTGGGAGATTTCTTTGACGAGCAGCGAACGATTCTTATCACCACTCATCAAGTAGAAGAAATTGAACACCTGTTGACCGATTTGATTTTCCTCCAGCGCGGGCAAATCACGCTGAATATGGACATGGATACTTTTGCGGCCACCTACACAGAAGTTGAGGTCTCCAAAGAAATGCTGATACAAGCGCGTGCGCTTAATCCAATTTTAGAACAAGCCAAATTGGGCGGCGCCAGTATGTTATTTGAAAATCGCAGCCATAATGAGTTGGCCGCCCTTGGTCGAGTCGGTCGAGCCAGTGTGGCCGATCTCTTTGTCGCGAAGATGAGCTAAGGAGGGAATACAAATGGAAAAATTTTTGATCGGTCTAAAACGCGAATATTGGGAGTACAAACGCATATTATTTGGGGTTCCTATTTGTCTCAGTCTTATCTTGTTCTTAGCCGCTACGATGGCGACGCTGTACGCCGAGCACATTCATGAGTGGGCCGAAGAAAAATCTAAAATTGAGCAGTCATCGGAAACATCTAAGAAGCAACCATGGCCTGACCAACAAGCCGAACAAGGGGCAACTCTGAAGAGTGGTGAGCCGCAAGAAGGTAAAAGTAAAGAGACCGACTCCATCGAGGTTCAGATTGAAGAGTCTCCGTTAGAGTTCGTTTCAATTTATCTCGCGTTTGCCTGGTTCGTCAGTTTGTACTACTTGCTGTCTAGCCTCTATCTCGATCGTCGAGATAACAGCATTTTGTATTGGAAGTCATTGCCGGTATCTGAAACGGCGAGCGTGCTGATAAAACTAACTTTCGGTTTGTTCGCTTTTACGCTTGCGGCTCTGTTAGCCGCTTGGGTTACATTTTTACTACTCGATGTATTTGGGCTTGGAAGCGTGGAAATTGATCAAGATGGCAACGCTGTGCGCCCAATAGATCAAGGCTTGCAACCAGTTCAGTTGTTTATTTGGCCCTTGCATGGATTGGTCGCAGGTGTACTTTGGGGGGCACCGGTGTTTGCCTTCATGATGATGATCTCAGCAATGGCTAAGCGTTCTCGGTTTTTACTTTTAATCGTTCCGGTTGCGGTTGTTGCGGCTTGTGAGGCAATAATTTTCCGCAGCAGCTCTCTGGTACTGTTTTTTATGAGTCATATGCCGCATGCCATGTTAGAGCGGCTCCAGGCGGCTGACTCGCTCGGACAATTTTGGGGGCAATTATTTGGCCCGCAGCTTGGGTCGCTTTTATTGGGCTTAATTATTGCCGCCGGTTTCTTGATTGTTGCTATTTGGCATCGAAACAACCGTTTCGAGGTGTAGCCCGCGATGAGCTTTTCATTAACCGTTCATATCGCCGCTGGTGCGCTTGCTTTAGTTGCAGGCGTTGCGGCACTGAGCTATCGAAAGGGTAAAGAATCTCATCGGCTGGCAGGGCGGCTGTTTGTGTACTCAATGTTGGTTATGTGTGGCTTCGGCGCTCTAATCGCGTATTTGACACCTAACACTATCACGGTAATCGCGGCCTGTTTGACGGCGTATATGGTCGTAAGTAGCTGGCTGACTGTGCGCCGACCGGCAGGGCAGATCAACTCGGCTGAGAAATTTTTGGTTTTGGTGCCGCTGGCAATTTGTTTTTCAGCTGCTTCACATGGATTGGAAGCGGCCGCGAGTTCGTCAGGCACGATCGAGAATATCCCCATTGGTGCATCGGCTTATTACTTTTTTGCTGTGACGGCAGCGCTGGCTTTGATTGGCGATGTGCAAATGTTGTGGCGCGGTGGTCGTGAGGGTGAAGCGAGAATTGCTCGTCACCTGTGGCGAATGTGCTTTGCCTTGTGGATAGCAACGACATCATTTTTTGAGGGACAAGCGAGGGTTTTTCCAGAAGTAGTGCAAGAGTCTGGATTGCTCGTAATCCCAGGCTACTTCGTGTTGTTGGCCTGGGGCTATTTTTTACTAAATCCCGTAGTCAAACGCACATGGCGTAAGGCCCAGAGCGACGTAATCGAATTAAAACGTGGAGGTTGAACAATGAACGAGAGGATACTTAAAGCACATGTTTCATCAACATTAGATGCTCGCTCAGGTCTTGGTGCGGCCGCGGCTGTGTGGTTTTTTGTTGCGCTTGTTGGCCAACTCTATTTTTCGTATTTCTTGACGGCAGGCCTCGGTAGCGAATCATTGGGAGGACGACTTTATTCAAACCTGCTCCAATTGACCGTCTGGCATAAGCTTGCATTTACCGCACATGTTTTGCTGACCTTAGTCATCATCGTGAATGCGCTGCTGCAAAATAGTACTCGCTTCTACTCGCATACTCGAAAACTTCATCAGGTTTCTGTGCGTTTGTATGTGTCGGTCGCGTTTGTCGCCAGCGTTGCGGCTTTGGTCTTGCACGTTTTAGACGGCTCACGTGGTGCAGGAGCGCCACTTTTCTGGGGGAATTCGCTGAACAGCTTCTGCATTTTGGTGTTTGCCATGCTGACCTGGATGACAGCTTCGAGTGATGACCTTCAAGGGCACAATCGGTGGATGTTACGCACATTTTTCGCGCTCAGCGGCATTTGGTTTCTACGTATCTTTATTGGTGGTTTGCTGTTCATTGCTGGTGGTGAGCAAGCTGAGTTAAGCAGTGGCTCTCCAGCTGTGCTGATCGCATTCGCATATACCTTGATACCCCTCGTACTTTTAGAGGTTTATTTCAAGATCCAAGTACAGGGGTCGGATACCGCGCGTTGGTGTCTTGCAGCTTCAATCATGTTTTTATCTTTGTTCACAGCGATTGGAATTCATATGGCGAACACAATAGTTTGGATGCCAAATCTATAGAGCTTAGCTCCAAACTCTTTAGAGTGAGTCGCATACAAGCTTGGTGCGATACTGGAAAGTTGGTTAGACTCGGAGAAAATCACCCAGTTGAGCCCTCCAAATGCGCGATAGTTTTCACATTCTTTATTGGCGCGATATTCCCTCGATGGTGAAAGGGAAAATCGGTCGTAAGAGACTGTCTCACCCACTCGATAACCGATTTATGGAGGCTATTGATGCCGCTGCTATGAAGATCGGTGATACCAATAGCGACGATTATTTATCCGGTTGGCGGAGCTCAGAACCGCAGGCTTTCGGAGCAGATCCTGAGACCCAACTGGCGGCAGTAGCCAGCAAATTAGAGGTAGACTATCCGCGTGAGCGGCTACTCACCCTAATGAAAAATGGAGGCTTGGAAGATGGCGATATTGAACAAACCTGATGCGCCTATTTTTGATTATCGAACCTTGCGTTTGTCGATGGGGGTAATCGCGTTGTCTTTGCCGATTCTTGTCACGCTCATTTCGAACCAACGCTTGGAATCCATCAGTGCTAGCTACTACACCAACGCTCGAGACATCTTTGTTGGCTTAATGTTTGTTGTGGCTGCTTTCTTGTTCGCCTACAACGGTTGGACCCTCTGGCAAGCCGTCGCAAGTAAGTTCGCTGCCTTGGGGGCGGCTTTATTAGCGTTGTTTCCAACCGCGTGCAAAGGTTGTCAACCGGGATTGGTGTCGAATATCCACGAAGTGGGTGCGGCCACGTTGTTCTTAGTGCTAGCGTATTTTTGCTTGGGTCCGTTTCGAGAAAAAACCAAGGGCCGAGGCGGTAAAAAACAGCTACGCAGCCACATTTATTTGTGTTGCGGGTGTTTGATATTGCTTTCGATGTTGCTGATCGTCGTAACTCCTGCGCAGATCAAGCAAGATTATCGGGTAATTTTTTGGTGTGAGTGGGTAGCGTTATCGTCGTTTGGGGTGGCTTGGATTGTGGCAGGAAAATATCTCTCGCCGCTGGTGCATCCGGACGAAAAGTTGGTATTGTTCGGAGATTAGATATCGTATTTGTTCCGAAATTCTCTAATTTCTGCTCGCACGTCGAGGCTCATTTCTGCCGGATTGGGCCGGGCGAAAATATGCCTTAAAACATTTTTTTCATCGTCATCAACGATTCGGTCCTCAAGCGCTAATTCCTTCATCATCTTGAGTTCTTCGGCATCGATGATGCCATCGTTTTCAAAAACGACGAGAAACGAATAGCCAAGAATATGACCTGCACGAGATTTAAACTTCATCTGGAATACCCACTGAGAAGATGTTGGACAAAATATACTAGAATAGCGCGCGCGAAACCGAACAATAATTCTCGGTAGATGAGATGAGCATAAATGAAAGCCTAATGCCGGTATTGGTTGCCTGCGGGCAAGCAACGGATAGAGATAAAAGTGGCCAAGGGATGGTGCCTCCTGAGCTTATGGCAAAGGCGTGTAAAGCGGCCGCGCAGGACGCCGGGGTAAAGGGCCTTCTGGAAAGCATCGGCCATTTAGCTGCAACCGGTTTGACCGTTGATGCAGATCAAGTCAAAACACCTATTTCTAAAGGGTATAAAAATTTACCCAAAACGGTAGCCAATCACTTAGGAATAAATCCACGTGAATTCGCTTATGCCGCCACGGGGGGCAATACGCCGCAGTATTTGGTGAATCATTTTGCTGAGCAGATAAGTCTGGGCAATGCAGAGACTGTGATGCTGGTTGGAGGAGAAACTCTGGCAACCATGCTCGCAAAATTTGATCGTTGGTATAAATGGCTGCTGCCTAAGAGCGAATGGCGCGATGACCCTGGGGGTCGGCCGTCCGCGCTTGGAGACAGCCGACCTGCATGCACCAAACATGAGGGCAAGCACGGGCTCGATTTGCCGGCCAACGTCTATCCTTTGTTTGAAAACGCCCTCCAACACCACTATGGCAGATCTGTTGAGCAGAACCGGCAAAAAATAGGTGATCTGTTCGCCGGCTTTACCGACGTCGCGGCGCAAAATCCGTATGCTTGGTTTCAAACGCCACGCACAGCCACGGAGCTCATTGAGCCGAGCGCCACGAATCGCATGGTGGCTTTTCCTTATACCAAGAATTTAAATTCCATGATTGGCGTGAATCAAGCCGCTGCCGTGGTGCTTACGTCGGTGGCGAAGGCGCGTTCGCTCGGTATCCCTAGAGATCGATGGGTGTTTCTGCATGGGTGTGCGGATGCGCATGATAAATGGAACCTCAGCGAGCGCGTAAATTTTCATTCCTCTCCAGCGATGCGTCGCTGTGGCGAGCAAGCGCTTGGCATGGCAGATAAACGCATAGAAGATATAAATCACTTCGATATTTATAGTTGCTTTCCATCTGCGGTACAGATTGCCTGTGACGAGTTTGGAATTGAGGCTGATGCCTCGACTAAATTGACTCAAACCGGTGGATTGCCGTACTTTGGCGGGCCCGGCAACAATTATTCTATGCACGGAATTGCAGAACTCATGCAAAGTTTGCGCTCGAACCCCGGTGAGTTTGGCTTATTGAATGCGAATGGTTGGTATCTTACCAAGCATTCTGTAGGCGTCTATTCAACGCAAGAATTAGCGAAGCCTTGGGTGCGGAGAGACCCTCAAAGCTACCAAACTGAGGTGCTTGCCGAGCCAGCTCCCGAGTTCACGCAAACGCCGGAGGGGAGCGCCACGATAGAAACCTTCACCGTGCTGTTTGATCGCACTCGAAAGCCTAAGCGAGGTATCGTATTTGGGCGTCTTGAATCGGGTGAGCGATTTGTCGCCAATACTCCCAATGATGAGGCAACACTCAACGCCTTATGCGACGGAAATGCCATTGGCCAGCAAGGAAGCGTGCGTCAAAAACGAGGCCTAAATATTCTTGATCTGGGCTAGAACATAGAAGAAAGGCATCAAGAATTGTTAACAATTTAATTATCCCTCGGTGTGGTTGATAAACTAAACCCATGAAGCGAAGAAATTTTTTACAACTGTCGGCGCTCAGCGTTGGCTCAACCCTGAGCAGCAATAGCTCGGGACAGGATCCACTTGATTCGCAAGAAATCAAACAAGTCGAACGAGCCAACGTTGCGGCAATTGACCGAAGACCCATACCCAGTAGTGGTGAGTCGCTCCCCGTGATTGGTTTGGGCACTTGGCAAACCTTCGACGTGGGTGCTGAGCCAGAGCAACGTGCCGAGCTCAGTAATGTGCTCAAATCACTCATTGCCGGTGGTGGATCAGTGATCGATTCCTCTCCGATGTACGGCCGTTCAGAAACTGTGGTAGGTGAGTTGGCTGAGCAAGCAGGGTTGCAGGATGACTTATTCTACGCAACCAAGGTATGGACTCGCGGGCAACAAGCCGGCATCAAACAAATGCAGCGGTCAAAGCTCCGTATGCGTACATCGCAGATGGATTTGATGCAGGTTCACAATCTGCTAGATGCAGAGAGACATTTGGAAACCTTGACCAAATGGAAGCAACAAGACTTGATTCGTTATGTAGGAATCACTCACTACCATACCGGTGGCTATGCAGAGATGGCTGCACTAATGCAGCAATACCCGTTAGACTTTATCCAAATTAACTACTCCATGCTGAGTAGGGAAGCCGAACAAGAATTACTGCCGCTCGCACAAGAGAGAAAAATCGCGGTCTTAATAAATCGACCCTACGAGGGTGGTGAGCTGTTTGCTAGAGTGAAAGAAACCGAACTACCAAGCTGGGCAAGTGAGTTTGATTGCTCATCTTGGGGGCAGTTCTTTTTAAAATTCATTCTGGCCAACCCAGCGGTGACCTGCGTAATTCCTGGTACGTCGAAGGTACATCACCTACTTGATAATCTGAGCGCCGGGCGTGGGAAACTGCCTACCCAGCAACACCGCGAAGATATGCTTGCATTTATGCCCAGCTGAATTGCTGGGCAACAGCGTGACAAGTTCGCGGTGTTTCTTTTTGATCTGAATATTTGCTAATACGTGCAGCGTTTAGCTGGCCTTTTTGAGGCCTTCAGGCTGATGCAGTTGTTTAACTAAGTCACCTACATCTTGAACGTCGTTGGCGTTGACAATGGTGACGTCTTCAATCCCAATAAAGTTTAAAAATTGAACCGCCCATGGTGTCAAAAAGTCAGCGGTGCTGCCAATTTCAACACCGCCGGTGGCAATGACCAGATACGCCTTTTTGTTGCTTAAAAGCCCTTTTGGACCCGTGTCGGTATACCGAAATGTCACTCCAGCTCGAGCCGCTAAATCCGCCCATGCTTTAAATGCCGCTGGCATGGAGAAGTTGTACATTGGTAGGCCGATTATGTAGAGATCGTTCTCCTCCAACTCCTTTACAACTTCATCGGATTGTTCAATTGCCGTGAGCTGCTCAACAGTGCGCTGGTCGGGGCTCGTGAAATAGGAACCAACCATCTGTTCGGTAAGCATTGGCAAGAGTTCGTTGGCTTCACGCTTTTGAACTGGCGCCTTATTTGGGTTTAAGTGCTCAACTAACATTGCGCTAACCCGCCGAGTGCTTGAGTCGCTGATTCGGGCGCTACTGTCTATGTGAAGTATTCTGGGCATGTCTACCTCCGTTATGGGTTTGTTGGTACATCTATAACCAGCAGTTCAGCTGGTTCATTGGCTTCGATTTCAAATGATGCTTGCTCAGTAATTTCGGCACCGTCGCCGCGTGATAACCGTTGGCCATCAACGCTCACGCTGCCGCTCGAGACGAGTAGGTAAGCTTGATGATGAATGGCGTGGTGAATCTTCTTGCCCGCATCCAGACGACCTGCGTAGATGTAGGCATCTTGATGGATTTGCAAAGGCGCTGAATCATCCCCCGCGACTAATAATTGCAAAGCATCATCGACGGGTTGCTTGGGGAACTTTGCAGCGTCCCAGCGGGGTTCTACTTGGCGCCGATTCGGCTCAATCCAGATTTGGTAGAGCGACGTATCTACAGTCTCTCGGTTGTACTCTGAATGCCTGATCCCAGTACCGGCGCTCATCACTTGAACGTCGCCAGCTACAGTACGGCCGGTATTACCCTGGCTGTCTTTATGAGTAATAGCACCACTACGCACATAGGTGATGATCTCCATATTGTCGTGAGGATGGGGAGCAAAACCGGTACCAGCCTGAATGATGTCATCGTTGATGACTCTTAAGACTCCAAATTGCGCTCTTTGCGGGTCGAAGTAGCTGCCAAAGTTAAAATGGTGGCGGGCTTGCAGCCAGCCATGATTGGCTTGACTAAGTTTTTCAAAAGGGTATTTAGTAATCATGGTCTTTTTCCTCGTCTCTGACTGTCTTGCTTACTGAATGAATGAAAAGCAGTCTATCAACAATAAAATAAATGATAATATTCGATTTAGTTAAATTATTAGTTCCATATGGTTATTAATAAGTGGATCACATAGGGCGTATCTCGGTATTTCTCGAAGTCGTTAAACATTCCAGCTTTATCGGAGCGGGTCGGGCGCTGGGCATGTCGGGGCCAGCCGTAAGCAAGCAAATTCAGGCCTTGGAAACTGAGTTAGGTGTAAAGTTGTTGCTGAGAACGACGCGCCACGTCAGCACTACCGACGAAGGTGCTCAATACTTCGAGAGAACACAGAAAGCCCTGGGCGATATTCAAGAGGCCGCTCAGGAAATTCAGGAAAGCAGGGAATGCCCATCCGGGCGTTTAAAAATAAATGCGCCCATGTCATTCGGTGTGCAATATTTGTCGTCGCCATTAGCGGAATTCGCTCGGCGGTATCCAGACGTGGATCTCGAAGTAGACTTTAGTGACCGATGGGTGGATGTGGTCAATGAAGGCTATGATTTGGTGGTGAGAATTGGGCATTTACAAGACTCCGGGCTCATTGCCAGAAAGTTAGGTGAATGCCCCTTAATACTCTGTGCCGCATCCAAATTTGCGCTGCGATATCCCCAAGTTTCGCATCCACAAGATTTGCTCAGGGTGCCCGCGGTGGTTTACAGCCGTCATGGTCAAATGGAAGAATGGAAATATCAACACCACAAATCGCATGAACAAGGCAGCGTGCGATTAAACCGAGTGTTTGCATCTAACAGCGGCGAGCAGCAACGTGCGGCGATATCGGCTGGGGTTGGTGTGGGTGTGTTACCGATATTCCTAGTGGCAGATCAGCTTGCGAGTGGGGAGCTGATCCAGCTACTGCCGGAGTACCAAACCGTGCCTGAGCGACAAATTTATGCGCTCTATCCACCCAATAAATTTTTGGCGACGCGGGTGAGATTATTGCTTGATTGGTTGCTTGAGTGCAGCGCGAGTTACCCCTGGGTTACAGGGTAAGCAACCACCTCCACTTCAAGTTGGTCGGGTAAATTAAAATAGAATCGCTTACCAGGATCATAGTCGCCGTAGCTATAACATTCGATGTCTTGAGCTTTGACTCTGCTTTCAATTTGATCGAGATCGTCTACAACCACGGCAAGATGATTTAAATTGCAAACCGTTTGATGCTGTTGCTGTTTGTTGGGATGGGATTGCTGCGCTTGATATAGCGCTAGATAGCTGTCACCGGCATCGGCTTGCCCCACATGCACGGTGTAACCGTCGTTTTGTGTCGCACCCTGCCATCGGATCTGCCAGTCGAAGATATCGCAGAGCAGATCTGCGGTGCGTTGTGGTTCGGTCACTGTGACGTTAACGTGTTCAAGTGAGTTCATGTAAGTCCTCTTGTGATTTGAGTTTCGATAGGCGTATCCTAATATCTCAAGTTAACTTGAGATCAAGAGGTTTTTTTGAAATCATCACACGCGCTACTCAGTATTGGGCACATTGCTAAGAGAACAGGTTGTTCGGTGTCCGCAATTCGTTATTACGCTGATCAGCAATTGATTCCCAGTATTCGCAGCAGTGCTGGTCACCGGTTTTTCCATCGTTCCGTGATTCGCCGGGTATCGTTTGTTTTGATCTTGCAGGGCTTAGGCTACTCCCTTGTGCAGATACGCAGTGCTATGGCCAAATTACCGGAAAACCGAACGCCGACCAAGCGTGATTGGAGCGCTCTGAGTAAAATTATCGACCAGGATCTCAGCCAAGAGATTGCTCGTTTGCAAAGGATGCAAATGGTTCTTAACGGTTGTATCGGCTGCGGTTGTTTGTCACTAAAGGCTTGTAAGCTCTACAATCCAGAAGACAAAATATCGGCGAAGGGCACTGGTGCGCGCTATTTATTGGGTGATCGATTTGCCGACATCAAGTAGTGTTGACGTGCGTGGTGATCTGTCTGTGGCAGATATTTGCGGAAGCCTTACTCGAGGCAAGGCCGGCTGCAATGTTGACCCAGCTGCGCTCTCAACAATGCAAGCACCTGCCTCGCCTAGAATGAATAGCGAGGCAGGTACGGTTCTACATCAAACTGCTTCGTTTTGATTCGCAGGTATGACGATGTCTGCTTTCGGGAAGTCGGCAAACGGAAAGGGTTGTTGATCACTGTTGAAGGTGACGTAGCGCAAAATGTCATGGATGTATTTGCCCAAGCTGTCACCAAATTTCAGCAGTTGCTGATTTGGATTATTGGTGATGAGAACAAATCCACATTGCGCGATCGTCACGATAGCGGCAACGATTTGAGCAAAATGAAAGATTATCCAAAATACGGCGACAAAAATTACCCGTTTCCAACTAGCCTGGCCCTGATATTGATCGGTCATTGAAATTCCTAACTGCATACAGTTCTAAAGGTTTGTCAGTAGCATGGATATAGGGGCCACTCTGTTTGATTTAAAGGCCTAACAGAGACGAATTAATTCTGGGCGAGGTCTTGCATTACGCCGCTTAAGGTCTCAAACCGCGATCGCATCGCCGATTTCTGCTTATTTGAAAGATTTTGCAACAGGTCTAGCATTAGATTTCGAATAGTCTCTTGGTCGTGGGCCGAAGCTGCAGGGAAAGTGCGTTCGATCAAATCAAACCGCGCTGCATAGTGCGCCGAGAACTGCCGCGAAAATTCGCTCGTTTGTCGATCTTCCAATAAAAGCAACAGGTGATCTGCCCAGCTACGCCATGCCTGCATTCTTTGCTCATCAGTCAGTTGCCGGGCCTGAAAAGCTTTATAGGCTTGGTCCTTTTGCGCTGAAGTTAGTCTTAAACCGACGCGCTTAAAAAACTTGGTTAAATTCTTGGTGGCTAGAGTGGCTTGATCTTGGTCGGCCTCTTTCTTGATTTCCTCTCGTTGTTCTTCAAATTCTTCAGCAATCTTCTCAGTTACCTGGGTTACTTGCTCGTCACTCAATGCCGAGATTAAGGGCAACAACTTGAGCATTGGAGACTGTGCTTCGAAATCTTTGGCCGCTGCTAAGGCGGAGTTCTCCAGCCAAGTGATGTCTTCGATGCCGGGACGTGTATCGAGCATTCTTTGCTCAATCTCCATTAACAATGAGACATAGGAGGGTAGCGCCTCGCGTCGATGCCACCGAACTGTGGCATCCACAGCAGAGCGAATTTGAGCCTTTTGCTCCGCTGAAAAATCGGCATAGCTGAGCAATTCGCGCGCCATGACATTGTCAAACTGCCCGTATAAAACCTTGAGTAAAGTCGGGCTATTAGTGCAGCCAGCTAGTCCAACAACGAGCAGCACGAGAAAAATTTTTCGCAAACAACGCATCTTGGCTTACTTGGGGGTGCTTTGAATTAGTGTATGCATGGCGTCGATCACTCGTGCATGATGCTCCTCGTCCATGTAATGGCCCATGTCGTCCAGCACCAGAAAAGTGGAACCGGGGATATTGCTGGCGGTATCTTCTCCATGTGGCAATGGCAGCAGCGGGTCCAAACTGCCATGGATAACGAGACTCGGTAATTTCAGATTGTTGAGTAATTCTATTCGGTCACCTGAATCAACAATGGCCCAAAACTGCCGAGCAAAGCCGTCGTCATAGTGATTGCGATCATAGCCGCGTGCCGCACGTGCCAACCACTCTGCTTCACTGCGTGTGCTCTCTTTCGCATAAATGGCTTTGCTGGCGCGCACAATGTCTTGCAGTATTTCATCGCGACTCAGACCTTCGCGGTCTCGCATTTCAACCTCGAGAGTGCCCTCTGGTAATCCTTTGCGGCCCGTGCTCGACATGATTGATGTAAGGCTCAACACGCGCTCCGGATGTTTGCCAGCCATGATTTGCGCGATCATTCCGCCCATAGAGACACCGGCAATATGCGCCTGTCGTATTTGCAAATGGTCGAGCAGGCCAATTGCATCTGCGGCCATATCGTCAAGCAAGTACGGCGCGCCCAGCCCCATACCGAGCTTAAAGCGGATGCCCGTCAAAATGCCTGGCGTGCCGGCTCCATGGAGTTTTTCCGACCAGCCGATGTCACGATTATCAAACCGAATAACGCGATAGCCTTTGTTGACTAGGCCCAAAACAAAGTTGTCTTGCCAGTGAATTAGTTGCGCGCCCAAGCCCATAATCAGCAATACCGCTGGGTTATCAGGCTCACCAAAGTCTTGATAAGCGATGCTTAGGCCATTCGAGTGCGCAAAATATGTGGGGTATTCGATATGTCTATCGAGCCGCTTATCGGTGAATGAAGCTCCGTAAGCCGCAGCCACTGAAAAGGCATAGGCAGTAGCTACAACGATTAAAATTTTGCCGGTATTCATTAGTTAGTCGTTTCTCTTTGGTGTTAGCTGGAAGTATAAAGCGCAATTGTGATAGCCTCGAAAAGAAGCTGCTTTAACGCGAGATGTACGACCGAATTGTATCGTCATGCTGCGTTGGGCCAACAAATTTTCGACACTCAGTTACAACGGGAGTATTAACATGCAGATACTGCAATTGAACAATCAGGTCTCGGCTTCCGCACAGATCACGGTTGATGATATCCCTGAAATCATTGCCAACGGCACCGAACTTCTGGTGTGCAATCGACCTGACGATGAAGATGTAGGGCAAACCCCTTACGCTGATATTAAAGCTGCTGCCCAGGCTCAGGGTTTGGAAACTAAGCTACTGGCATTTTCTTCTTACCAAATAGCCAACGAAGACCGAGACAAATTGGTTGATTTGATCTGCACCAAGAAGAAGATTCATCTTTATTGCCGCTCTGGCTCTCGTTCACGTCGGTTATGGCGAATGGCCAATAAAATTGGTTGTGGCGGCCACGACTTTCCTTGCCCGGACAGTTGATGCCGGCCATCTAAACAATGAAAGCGCGATGAAAGAACAACAGGTTCTGAGGTGTGATCTGCATGATTACATCGAAGTGGCGTGTTTGTTCAACTATCAAATTTTGATCACCCTGAGCAATGGTGACATTGCAGAGGGTTACGCCCAGACCACTTCTTGGAGCCTCGATAGACAAGAGGTGCTGTTGATCGAGGAGGCTGATGCTGTAGAGCAACGTGAAATACCTCTCCTGGAAATTGCAACGATTAAGGTGCTGACCAAGGGCGCTCAATTTGAGTTAATTCGTTTTGTCTAAGCACTAGGCATGCCAAGGGTTTGAGGACGTAACCACCAATCCAACAGGGTGCGGGAGTATACCAATATGAAAATGAATCTAGGCGGGAGTTTTCTTGCATTGATATTAGCGAGCAGTGCAGTCGCTCAGACCGACACGCCTGTGATTATGTGCGGTAGTGCTGAACACCACGCCTTTGATTTCTGGGAGGGAACATGGCGGGTAACAACGCCAGATGGCAAACACCTGGGTGACAATTCCTTGGTCAAGATTCAAGATGGATGCATCTTGCGCGAAAACTGGCGCAGCGCAACATCGCCGTATACCGGGACTAGTTACAATTTCTACAACCAAAAATCAGCCCAGTGGGAGCAACTGTGGTTGGACAACCAAGGCGGTAGTCTCCACATGCGTGGCAATCGCGTGGACGACAAAATGATTATGACCACGGAAAAGGTTAAGAACGAAGATGGCGACGAGCAATTCAATCAAATTACGTGGACAGCCAATGCCGATGGCACAGTGCGTCAAGAGTGGCTTCTTATTACTGCCGGCCAAGAAGATAAAGTTTTGTTTGATGGACTGTATCAGGCCGTTGAAAAATGACTATCGGCTTTAATTTCGGTACTGGAGCCGCCGCCCAACCCAAGTGAACAAAATATTTTCTGAAATAGGTGCTTTGGTTCGCCTGGCATTGCCTGTATCGCTCGCCCAATTGTCCTTAGTGGGGATGACGGCGACCGACGTGTTAATCGCAGGGAATGCCAGCACGGTTGATTTGGCGGGGATGAATTTGGGCGCCAACACCTGGAATATGATTGCGCTTTTTTTCATGGGTGTTGGTTTTGCCACTCAACCGTTGGTCGCGAACCGATTCGGTGCTGGCGATGACGCAGGTATTAAAGAGCAGATGCAGCAATCCATGTGGTTGTGCCTGTTAATGGGCGTAGTTTGTTTTATCTCAATCGGTATCGCCGCTTGGGTGCTTGGGCAGCTCACATTTGAAGCTGAAATGCGCGCTATCGCGGTGGATTATTTGCTGGTGATGTCTTTGTGCGCCGTCCCTTTTTGCTTGCAGCCCGCTTTGCGCGGCACGCTCGAGGGAATGAATTTTACGCCGGTGGTGTTTGCGATAAATTTCTCCGCATTTCTGCTGAATATTCCTCTCGACTACGTTCTGGTGAATGGCCTGTATGGCTTTCCACGCTTGGGCGGAGTTGGCTGTGCTTGGGCTACGGTGATTCTAGTATGGCTCATGGCGTCGTTTATGTTGATCGGCTTGTGGTCGCACCGAAAAATAAAGCATCGCCGTTTATTCGAAGAATTCAAGAGACCGCAACGCGAATCTATACAGCGAACATGGCGACTGGGCTTCCCGATTGGCTTGGCCGTATTTCTCGAACTCAGCATGTTTTGCGGCGCTGGCATGTTAATTGCGTTGTTCGGCCCGATAGAAGCGAGTGCCCATGCGGTTGCCATTACCATCGCGTCGATCTCATTTATGCTTTATACGGGTTTGGCGCAGGGCGTCACGATTAGAGCTTCGCAGTTCTTGGGTGCGGTGCGGCCCAGGCGAGCGCTTTATACGGTTAAGGTAGGTATCTCGTTTAATCTGATTATCGCTACTGTCGTGTGCGCATCCTTCCTTCTATTCAATCGACAAATTGTGGTGCTTTTTACCAGCGATCCCAACGTTGTGGCGCTCGCCGTGACACTGCTTTATTTTGGCGCGGCGTTCCAGCTAGGAGATTCGCTGCAAGTTGCAGTCGTGTACGCGCTCAGAGCGTATCAAGACACGGTTAGCCCACCAAAAATCATGTTTGTCGGGTTTTTTATCGTGGGTTTGCCGCTTGGGGTGTGGCTTGCTTTTTATGCAGGTGTGCCAGCTTTAGAGGCCTCCAAAGGTCTATGGCTGGGTATGGTAAGTAGCTTATTTCTCGTTGGTTTTTTGTTACTGCGTCAACTGAAAAGAATGGTCGATGGGTTCGACCCCAAAGATTTTGAGGCTGAAGATATGCGAGCCTGATAAGGCCGCTTTATTCGCAATGAACTAGGAAGAATTAAGATGGGAATTGTCGTGTCGATCGCCATGTTTTTAGGCTTGGTGCAAATGTTCATAAAACGTTCGCCTTTGGCGAGCCTTGTTGCAGGCGGGCTGCTAGCGCTGGGGATATGGAACGCGGCTTGGTATGGTCTGCGTCATTTAACTGAGTTCTGGGGCATGGCAGCCATTAGTTCTGGCTTAGCCATGATAGCGGCGGCCATCATTGTGGCCGGTGAAGCGCGTACCACCGATGACACTCAGGGTTCACCTTTGCATAAGATTTATCGCATAGTTATTGGGTTTCGCACCGTAATCCTGTTCGCCCTGTTGGCAAGCTTCTTACTTTACGCGATCACACTTGTGCGACTTAACTTGGGTATGCCCATCATTAGTTGATAGACACAAAAAAGCCCGGCGCAAAGACCGGGCTTTCTGATCCAAAAAATTGGTTGTTGGCGCTGTACCTAACTGGCTAACTTGCGCGCAACCCAATTGTTGACATTGGTTTCCAACACATTCAGCGGCACGGGGCCAAATTTGAGCACTTCATCGTGGTACTCACGAATATCAAACTTGTCACCAAGTGATTCCTTGGCTGCTTTACGTAGTTCGAGAATCTTCAACATGCCAATTTTGTACGCGGTTGCTTGAGAAGGCATAACGATGTGGCGCTCTACCATTTTTACTGCATCCGACTCGGCGTTGGGGGTGTTGTCTACATAGTAGGCAATGCCTTGTTCGCGAGTCCATTTTTTGCTGTGTATGCCGGTATCTACAACCAGTCGACATGCGCGCCACAATTCCATTGCTAAACGACCAAAGTCTGAGTAAGGGTCAGAGTAATAACCAAACTCTTTGGGCAAGAATTCTGAATACAATCCCCAACCTTCGATATACGCCGTGTAGCCGCCAAACTTTCGGAACTTAGGTATGCCTTCAAGCTCTTGCGAAATGGCAATCTGCATATGGTGACCGGGCACACCTTCGTGATAAGCCAGAGCTTCCATCTGGTAGGTAGGCATCGCTTTCATGTCGTACAGATTGGCGTAGTAAAGACCAGGTCTAGCGCCATCTTCAGAGGGTCGTTGATAGAAAGCTTTACCTGCTGATTGCTCGCGAAATGCTTCTACTGCCTGTACTTTTAGATCAGCCTTCGGCTTGGTGATAAACATGCTATCCAGGTTAGCCTTTAAGGTCTCGATCAAGTCAGTCGCTTCTTGTAGGTATCGCGCTTTACCTTCTTCATCATTGGCGTAGTAGAACTGCTCATCATCACGCATGAATTGCATGAATTGCTTAAGGTCGCCTTCAAAGCCAACAGCTTCCTTAATTTGTCGCATTTCATCATGGATGCGCGCCACTTCATCCAAGCCAATCTGGTGGATTTGCTCAGACGTTAAATCAGTGGTGGTGGTCCGGGCTAGAGCTACATTGAAATACTCATCACCGTTTTCCCATTTCCAGATACCATCATCGGTGGTCGCTTGCGTTTCGAGCTCGGTCAAGTAAGCGATCAGCTTTTCGTAAGCGCCTTTGAAGGATGTTTTAAGGGCAGTTTCCGCGGCGGCGACCAGTTCGGCCTTCTTTTCATCAGTGAGGCCAATTTCTTCATTCTCAGCGAGCTTATCAAGCTTGCCATTAAAGTCGGTCATCAGCGTGTTTGGTTCACCATCATCAAATGGCGCACCCTTAATAATATTTCCACTGTCGCGGATGATATGCGGGAATACGAATTTTGGCGGGATAATTCCGGCCGCTGCGCGTGCCTTCAAACCGTCTATTAATTGATCGAAGTAGGGCGCGATGTTATTTAATCGAGCGATATAATCTTCCGCGTCTTTCAGGCTAGAAATTCGATGCTGATTGATCAACAGGCTTGGCACACTGGAGTGAGTGCCAAACATTTGGTTAACCGGGTAGTTGTACAAACGCCACTTGTGGTCGGCAATGCTGTCTTCAAGGCTTTGCTTCATCAATGCATAGCTGAGCGCGTTAGCGTCGCTCAATTGAGAGGCATCGATGGCGGTGAGTTTGGCCAGATTTTCATTGCTTAAGCGCAGCGATTCTTGACTGAACGCTTCGCTTAGATCATCCCATTTATCCATATTGGTGCCCCGGCCAAGAAAGGTTTGAGCTTCTGGGCTACGCGCCACGGATTGCTCGAATACTTCTTCGAAGAACGCTTCGGCTTGCTCGTCTGCGCTTGTCTGCGCCGCCTCTGAAGCTGATTCTGCGGTGACAGCGGTTGATTCAGGCTTTGCGGTGTTACTCGCATCGGTGCTAGTGGATTGATTTCCACAGGCGGCTAGGGTGGCCAACAGGCCGAGTATTATGATTTTTTGAGTCATTGAGAGGAACCTAATAATAATTGGCAATTGCTTAAGATGCAGAACTAAGAGAAATGGTCGCAAATATTTTCGCGCAAGCTTACAGCAGCCAAGTGATAAATTTGATAGCCGACCAAACTAGGCCTGCGAGCAACAATAACAACAGAGTATTAACCGAGTACTTCAGCGCCTTATAAGCGGCTAGATTAGTTTCTTTGAGGTTCTTGCTGCGCTCGAGAATTGGCACTAAACCACTAAATACACGATTGGCGAACCCGCGTTGATCTTGGTCGGTATTCGGGACTACGGTGGCGCGCATTAACCACTTATATGGGAGATTAAGAATGCGCCCAAACCAAGACATCGGCCGCTCAATATCACACATCAAGATTAATCGAGGTTGATCTGCATCATTGTGGGCAAAATGCAGAAAGGTGACGTCAAATAACAAGGGGTCACCATCTCGCCATGAGTATTGTTGACCATCAATACTGATGTAGCAGCGGTCGTCGTTGGGTGTGTTTAATCCTAGGTGATAGCGCAATGAGCAGGCCACCGGATCCAAGTGTCGCGTGAGTTGCCCTCCAGGAGGTAACATTGAGAACATGGCCCCATTTACGCTCGGAATCTTGTTCAGCAGTTCAACGGTCTTAGGGCAGGATTGCTGAGCCGATGCATGCGTGTAGCCGTACCAAGTTAGGTAATACTTAGTCCAACCG
>CALJJR010000186.1 GCA_937973905.1 uncultured Arenicella sp.
GCTGCTTTTATCGATGCAGAGCATGCGCTTGACCCTCAATATGCGGGTCGCTTAGGCGTTAATGTTGAGGAGTTGTTAGTGTCTCAGCCGGATACCGGTGAACAAGCCTTAGAAATTGCCGACATGTTGGTACGTTCTGCCGCCGTTGATGTGATTGTGATCGATTCGGTGGCTGCATTAACTCCTAAAGCCGAGATTGAAGGTGATATGGGTGATTCGCACATGGGCTTGCAAGCACGTTTGATGTCACAAGCCTTACGTAAATTGACCGCCAATATCCAGAAAGCGAACACCTTGGTGATATTCATCAACCAGATCCGTATGAAAATTGGTGTAATGTTCGGCAATCCTGAAACCACGACTGGTGGTAATGCACTCAAGTTCTACGCTTCGGTTCGTTTGGATATTCGCCGTATCGGTGCCATCAAGAAAGGCGATGAGATTTACGGTAACCAAACTCGAGTTAAGGTCGTAAAAAACAAAGTTGCTCCACCATTTAGACAAACAGAGTTCGATATTCTCTATAACGAAGGTATATCCCGAGAAAGCGAGCTGATCACCCTTGGCGTAGAGAATGATATCGTCGAAAAATCAGGTGCTTGGTACAGCTACGACGGCACACGCATTGGGCAAGGCAAGGACAATGTCAGAGAGTATCTAAAAGAGCACACTGAAACTGCCGCAGAAATAGAGCTTAAAATCCGCACTGCCTTGGGGGTTGGTGTAAAAGCTGAAGAGGCTAGCGCTGAGTCAGCAGACGCTGAAGCCGAATCTGAAGCCACGTCAGGCGAGTAATTTGTAAGGCAAGTTAGAGTTGCGTAAAACCCGATCAAAATCATGCGACTGCTAAAGGTAACTAAAACTAAGCGCAGGGAGTCAGATTCTGACGAGATCGCGCAAGGTGAACTTTTTACAGTTGAAGCTGAGGACTTGTTTCATCACAAGTCCTCAGATGGCAAATTTGCGAACTCGTTACCTCGGCAAACTGGGAATCGTTCAGAGAACATTGTTGATGTGGTCGGTGAGGTAGAGGAGCAGATTGAAATTGCTACTGCGGGGACCTTTAATAAGAGGGCTAGGAGAGAGGGGAGAGAGAGGAGAGAGAGGAGAGATAAGCAAGCCTCCAGCGGCGCTAAAGCAAGCTCAAGGCCGGAAAAGGGAAGTTTTCAGGATGTCTACAATCGAGGTGTTTACCTTCTATCGATGCGAGAGCATTCAAGGCTGGAGCTTGAGCAAAAGTTAAGCAAAAAATTCAACGCCCCTGAATCGTTAACCAATGTGCTCGATACGCTCGTCGATGATGGCTATCTTAGTGACCTAAGGTTTGTTGAGAGTTTTGTTAGATCTAGAAGGCTAAGAGGCCATGGACCGTCAAAAGTACGACAAGAGCTGGTGTCAAAAGGTGTTGAAGATCATCTGATCGAAGAATATCTTGAGAGTGATTCTGAAGAATGGAACGAACTTGCCCGCACTGTCTATCAAAAGAAGTTTGGTGTTACTGTGCCGGGCGACTATGCAGACTGGGCCAAGCGGGCCAGATTTTTACAGGGGCGAGGTTTTAACAAGAAGCATATCGACCATGTTGTGCCATCGATAAGCTAAAAAAAGGAAATCGCCTTTCGCGGCGAGGCGTATTCGAAATTCAGTGAACGAAGTCAATGGGAGCCGATGACGAAAGTGCCGGCAAGTGGCCGAGAGTGGCGATCTGTGGACAACAGTGGCGAAAAATGGTGGTGAGTGGGTGATTATGGAAGAGACACTCAACGAGTTGAGACCCTTTTGATATCTTAGAAGGAGCTAAAACACCGGGGCATTGTGTTTAATTCACGCTTGAAAGATTCGAATGAACACAGTTAGAACGCGCTATTGAGGTATGGTTGGCGATATTAATGTAAAATTAATGTGTCGACACTGAGTTCTGAGAGGAGCTTCAACTGCGCTCTCCCGTTGGTTTTCCCCGGGCGAGCTTTATTTTGCCTTATGAAAACCGCTGAAATTAGACAACGCTTTCTCGAGTACTTTGAGGAGCACTCGCACAAAATAGTCTCGAGTAGTTCCTTAGTCCCAGGGAATGACCCGACCTTATTGTTCACAAACGCTGGAATGGTTCAGTTCAAAGACACGTTCTTGGGCCAAGAGCAACGTGATTACGTTCGTGCAGTCACTTCTCAGCGCTGCGTGCGGGCTGGTGGTAAACACAACGACCTAGAGAACGTTGGTTATACAGCCAGACATCACACCTTTTTCGAAATGCTGGGTAATTTCAGTTTCGGGGATTATTTCAAGCGAGAAGCTATTCAGTTTGCGTGGAACTTTTTAACGCAGGAATTAGGGCTGCCTAAGGAAAAGCTCTGGATCACTGTATTTGAAGAAGACCAAGAGGCTGAAGATATTTGGTTGAACGAAATTGGAATCAACCCAGAACAGTTTGCAAGAATAGGCGAGAAGGATAATTTTTGGGCCATGGGCGATGTTGGCCCTTGTGGGCCTTGTTCGGAGATTTTTTACGATCATGGCGACCAATATTGGGGTGGCCCTCCAGGGACACCTGAAGAAGATGGCGATCGCTTCATCGAGATTTGGAATTTGGTCTTCATGCAGTATGACCGCAGTGCGGATGGTGAGTTAACACCATTACCAAAACCATCTGTTGACACAGGCATGGGGCTTGAGCGAATTGCCGCCGTCATGCAGCACGTCAACAATAATTATGAGATAGATCTGTTCGACAACCTTATCTCAGCGATTTGTGATGTGCTTGGTACTGAAGACAACAAGCATCATTCCGTTCGCGTGATTGCCGATCATATTCGCTCTTGCTCATTTTTGATCGTGGATGGTGTGTTGCCGTCCAACGAAGGGCGCGGCTATGTTCTGCGCAGAATAATCCGTCGCGCAGTACGCCATGGTTACCAACTCGGTGGCCAAACCCCGTTTTTTCATAAATTGGTCGCACCTTTAGTCGCTGAAATGGGGG
>CALJJR010000187.1 GCA_937973905.1 uncultured Arenicella sp.
TGTCACTCTCACTGTCGTCGGGAGTGTAGGATCAACATTCTTAACAACTAAACTATTGCCTCCTTGCGATGCCTGAGTTTGATCGACCTGCTCTAACACCACTTGGCCTGCAACCGTTACCACTTCAGTCGCTTGCTCCTCATTTGAATAATTAAGCACCAAGCTTTGATTGTCTCCAACAAAACCAAAACCTTGAGCATTAAACTCTGCGGCAAAAGAGGCTGGCTCAGCCGTCGCGGCGAGAAAATAAGTACCTGCGTCAAGTTGCTGCCTGAAGATGGCTGCTTGGTTGTTACCTGCTGAGAAAAAATCGGCAAACAGTAAATTACCTTGATCTGAGTACAAGCCAATCTCAGTTGCAAAGCTGGAGCCGACCGTATCAACCAAAAAAGAGCCACCTGGATGATCAATTTGCACAAAGAACAAATCCGAATTCGAAAACGGTGTTGTAAAGCTAGTATTGGTCGGCGATAAGGTCGCCACGGTCATTGGTAGCGCGAGCGGTGGCCGCTGGAAAATAATCGCCGCGGGAATTTGAGCCAGCGGCACATCATTGAAATCAGTCGAAATCGAACCATCATCTTGATAGAACAAATTGCGTTCTCCAAACTCAGCGCAGTTTTCGAAGCAGAACGTAAACACCTCATACGCTGCAAACTGGTCTAGCACCGCAAAAGGCGCGCTATAAGTTGTTACCGATTCGCCTGCCATGATGACATCATTACTGAGGCCCGTTAGGGCTATAAAGTTACCTTGGGCATCAACGGCATTCACTTGAACTCCCACACCAATGTTTTGACTGGCAACCACTCCCTCTGGCAAACGAACTTCCCCCGTTAACGCCTGCGTTGGGATTAGTTGAATGTCGGCCGGATCGGGCAAACTGGCGATGGGAAAGTTGGCAAGCGCTTCATCAAAAACAATACCCGTTGGCGTATAGAACGCTGGCGTTGTAATTATGCCGTTACACCCATCAATGGTGAGAAATTCATTGCAAGAAAACTCGATACGTAGGGACGCTGCCCCTTGCAAATATTCGCCCGAGACTACAGCACTACTGTCGCCTGAGAGGATAGTCTCAGTGCTACTTTCGGTTACTAAGTCGTTACCTTGAGCATCAATAGCTGTGACTGCCAGGCTTACTGGCACAATCGATGACGCTACTTGACCATTTGGCAAGCTAATAGAAGCGGAAAATGAGGTATTTTCTAAAAATGTGATCTCAACAGGGTCTGGTAAGTTTGCAATGGGAAATCTAAGCAACTCGTTATCAAGAATAGAGCCATCTGCGTTATTAAAAACCACGCCGTCAGGAGTGAAAAATGCGAAGCCTGTCAATAATCCTGGACACTCATCACCAAACTGGGTGTCGCAGCTGAAACCAATAAGAATCTCAGTTGCGCTCTCAAGGTAAGTAAAGTTAACGCTATCCGTTGGTTGCGCCACGCTGTTTACCGTGGTCAAGCCTCCGCCTAGATCTCCTCCAGCTACGTTTCCATTCGCGTCAAAAGCGCGCGGGAACAAGAGGGAAAAAACCTCAGGCCCTGAATAGCCGCTCGGCAAGGACACCTGTATGGTTGAATTCACTCCTTGGAGCAAGTCAATATCTAGCCCCCCCGAGACTTCTGCCACTGGCGTTATCGCGAGATCACGATCAAGCTCAGCTCCATTTGCAGTGTAGAATACATTCGTTTGAATCAGTGATTCGCAGCTGGTCCTAGACAAAGCCGTGCATCTTACGGCAATACCAACACTCTGCGCATTCGCAGGATATCCAATTTCATAACTTGTGGAGGCGCTGCCAGCTGCAATCGTTAACTCTGAAAAGTTAGTTTCAATCGTATTTCCATCAGCATCGAAAGCTTCTAACTGTAGAGTAATGAGCCTATCCTGATCGACGGAGACAGCGTTAGGGAGTGAGATTGTGCCAGAGAGAGTTTCAGCCAGTACAAGTTCGAATACCACGGGATCCACGAGTTCAGATACCGGAAATATGGCGTCATTGAAATCAAAAACTATACCGCTTGGCGTTGAAAAAAGAGTGCTTGTCGAAACGCCGGAACAGGGCGTGATAAATGATTGGCAAGTGGCGGAGAGTGTTATATCCGACGCCACAGCAGGAAAGCTTATGTCAAAGTCAACCGAGCTGCTGCCCTGCGTCAGAGTAACATCTTGACTGATGCTACCTTGAAGAAAATCTCCGTTTTCGTTAAACGCACTAGCCGATACGAAAATAGTCAAATCAGATTGTGCGGTTATACCCGCGGGAAGCTGCACGGTTCCGCTTACTTGGGTTGCTGGTTCGAGAATTATTTCAACCGAGGAGGGAAGATCGGCCACTGAAAAATTCTGATTTCCAAACGATAGTTGTGACCCTGAGGGCGTATAAAAAATTTGATCACTGGCGAAACCATCGCATTCTGCAACTGTACCTGAGCAACCGAATATTATCTCTAGATTGTCCGTAGAGTCGTCCAATATCGTGTTAAAACTAATCGAGTTATCGCCTGACGGAATGGTCAAACCAAAAAACTCGTTGTTTAGAAAACCACCAAACTCATCAAACGTAATAACACTGACCGATACGGGAATATCCACACCTGCAAGTTGACCATTTGGTAAGGCAATCGAACCATCAATCGTCGCGTTATCTACGGTATCGCAAACATCGCCGATTCCATCTTGATCTGTATCGGCTTGATCTTCATTTGCATCGTCAGGACAGTTATCGATAAAGTCCAAAACGTTATCACTGTCCGAGTCGGTAGACGCTGCGGTTACAGAAAAATCACCGGCTGAAGTAAAACCTTCTGAGCACCCGGCCGGAGCAGGACCAAAGCCACTATCTCCATTAAGAGTTCGTCCGCTTAGGACGAATCCATTCCCTATGACATGGCCAGAGAATGAGTTGTTGACGTGATTCGTAGTTTGAGGCACGTCTATCAGCACAAACTCACCGCTTGGACTGGCGCCCAAACAACCTGTTATACCAAAACCATCAATCTGCGGATTCTGACAGCGTGTTCCAGTGACTGTAGCGGTATCACCAAGATACGTTGCCGTACCGGAAATCGTCGAACTGCCCGGCTCTTGCTCTAGAGAAAAACTAATCGGCACAGAACCGCCGCCCGCACAGGTCCAATTATACTGCCCGCTGTAATTACCGTTCAGAGGTACCGGAGAGGCCGCGGGGCTGTTATTGACCTCACAGGCATCACCGATTCCATTGATATCTAGATCGGCCTGGTCTGTATTGGCCACCAACACACAGTTATCAGATGAATTGTCGACGCTGTCAGCATCAACGTCGTCGGTTTGAGCCAGCACTGCGGATGAACTCAAAAGAACGATACTGATGCATGCATTAACAACTGATTTCAGCGTAAAGATTTTAGAACAAATTTTTGCTACGCCTATTGAGCCCGTAATTTTCATTTTAGATAAAGCCTTTCTATTGTTTAATTTTGAGTATCGTTAGTGGCATTGCTCGCTCGCAATCGCAGCTGAGCTAATCGATTTGCAATGTTTGAGATAATTACCTGTCGCGTGTTTCGCAATGAATGCTGTTCCGTGCATACGCTCGTCCCAGACCGTAACCTGCCCTGCGCGTTACCAATCTCGGAGACCAAGGTAATGCCCAGCGAGGTCGGATTCGGCTTTGAGGAAGTTAAAGAGGATGAAATCTTTCGTTTTTGAAGAGTGCTGTAATCGCTCGCTCTGCGCTGGTTGACCTGCATGGGTTTTTTATCGCATTCGGCTTCACCTAATCGTGCTTGAAGCGATTCAACCAGATTAGAATTTACGCCCACTTTTTGAGCAAGGGCTATCAGCTTCGGATAATCACGTTCACGAAGTAATTGGGACTGAACAAACCGACGGGTCGCAGACAACGCTGAGTCATACGACAATTTAGCGATATCAGACTCTGACAATAGCTTGAGGTTAAAAGTTTCTGCAATATAGTCCAAACGCTTGGCGACTTTTAAGGCCTGAGAATTAGCTGCATGACGACCAATTTGGGATACAGGTGACCTTGCCGCTACGGTTCCAGCAGGCGTTGTTATCCACTTATCTTCACCTGCATGGGCGACGGTGATCTGATCGAATTCTCGCTCAATCTTCGATTCGGCATCGAACACACTCTCAGCTTGCTCGAAGCCCTCGAAAACTTGGCCTGCCTGCTGATTTACATCGACAATGCTAGACAACGGCCTGTTATTAACGGTTAAAAAGAGATAGATAACCGCCAAAATGCCTATGGCGGTTAAAAGAACCAAAAACTTACTTTTACTCACTTCTACCCCATTCTTCTTAGTTAGAAAAACTCATCCATGAGACGTCTTCCATTACTTTGACTGACTCAAAGCCAAAGCGTTTATAGTGAGAAGAGTGTGGTTAGAAGATTAATTCTCTCACCCGTTTCTAATAAATCTTTTTTGGATCTCGCCCACCTCAGTGAGCAAGGACACAACCCGATAATCGAACCCACCCTCAGGCGCTCCAGAATCATTCAGTAGCAAACCCAACCCAACCACAATCGCCAGCAACACCGTCACCAGCATCCATCGATCACTCATACCATTACCCCGGTTCTCGTTTTTATAGAAAGCTCGTCCGTGAGCAAAAAACTCCCTACCCAGCCGACTCAAAGCTGGGATGACTCACAAAGGGGTAGTGTTGTGGGGGTGAGATTTCTCTCAGAACTTATTGAAAAATATTTGTGTGAACTGAACGACTACTGGAAGACAAAATAAAACCCGCCCAGTAAAAAGGATGCTTGTAGCGGCCGCGTTGTGCAAACTTATTTTTTGTCGACTGCAACGCCACCGAGGCGTTTCCCTTGTTATCGACCAGTGATTGATAAAAATCGGCGATAAATAGAGCAGTTACTTTGTCCGAGACTGGCCAAAGTGTACTGATTACAGAACCAGCTCCTTGCCCTAAAAATGTATTTGCTATTCCATTAACAGCCTCTCCAGAGTAACTGACTCCCAAAGAAGTTTCACATCCACTCAGCACAACTAAATTCGATTTAAACGGGGCAGCTTTGAGTTGCATAAGGCTGACAAAACCTGAATCTAGCGTCCAGGACTTAGACAAAGCTAAACCAGCAAGGAATGGAGAAGTAGGTTCATAAAAACCATGAGTAGCCAAATGTACAATCTTGGCCGACCGAGTGTTTTTTGAGAAAAGAGCACTGCGATTAGCTTGCTCTTTAAGATTGAACAGCACATTGTTGTCTGCAAATATATTTGCAATTGCCAACGCTTCTTTCTCAGTACCTGCGAGAGGACGCATCTGCTGAGACCAATTTCGAAAACCAGCTGTGCCCTCGGTAAGGTAGACCTCAGATCTTTGCTGCATTTTAGCTGGCTCATAAACAGGATTTGCAAATAAAACTAAATCGTATCGTGAGCTTGAATCCGATTGCGTGTCGGTTGAATCCTTCTGTTCCGAAAAATAGTCGGACGCAGAGAAAGCTCGAACTACCTCAGCATGTGCTGAAATAGGTTTTGCTCCAACTTCTCCGTCTACAAGTAACGAACTGAAAGGCACAAACTCTAACACTTCATCAGCAATAACTATGAGGCTATTTACCTCTTGCCAATTAATATTGTTTAGCTCTAACAGCTGGGTAAGTTCTGTTGAATGATCAGAAAAATTCGGATCCTTGTTTTTGTAGACTTTATTTATACGCTCGATCGATGCTCGCAATTCTCTCCGATTTAGATCGATTGTCTTTGCCTCGATTGATGTAGAGGAAACTTTAAATACAAACAAGTTTTGCTGGGAAAGGTAGTATCTGACTAATATTTCGCCGGGCTTTAGGCGGTTCTGCCAATCTATCGAAGTCAAAGTTTGCAACTGAGTCGTCGGCGCTTTTTGTTTAATCCGAGTTGCGAAAGATTGATAACTTTGAACGGCTTGCTCGATTGCTATTTCTTTTTCTACGGGTCCTTGTGAAGTTAGAAAAGCCCATTCTGAAGCCTCTAGGCTTTCAATGATTTGATCCTCTGAAAGTTTATTCGATACTAGCCCGGAATTTACAAATCGTTGTCGCCGAAGATTTAAGTAGGTTGTGCTCTCAAGCAGGTCAAGCGCCTGCCGAATTGGTTCATCACTAGTACTGAGAACATCATTGATCAGAAGTGCCCTAATGTAAGGGCTTAAACCCGAATGCAGTGTATTTGAAATGGCAATAGCTGAGACTGAAGTGTCCAGCGAATCTCTCAACGTTTCTGAAAGTTCCATTAGTTGCCGCACAAGGCCAGCAGCAGAAGTCATTTGATTCAACGATACTCGCAACGCAATCTTAAGGCTAACCAACTCCATGTCATCTTTAATAGTAGGGTCACCAAGCTGACCAGATTCCAACACCGAGATGCAATTTGCGAGACTATCAAAATCGCCTGCTTTCAAATGATAGTAAGCTAAGCCAACATTTAACTTTCGAATATTTCTTTTACGTTCAAAGTTGGCCTGACTACGCAATGAATCAAAACTGATCACACAATCAAGACTTCCAAGACTATTTTGAATTTTAGTTTGACTATTACCTTGTAAATGCGTTTGGATAACCGACTGTTTAATTGATTCAATCATGACGCCGTAATCTGCGGCATAGCTTGAGTCTGATTCAAAGAAAGATAGAGTTTTCTCGTAGTCCACCATTGCTTGATTTGCAAATCCTTTTCTGAAGATAGCATCTCCATGGGCTTTAATTGACAGAGCTTGGTTTAACCCGTCGCCAACCTCGCTAAACAGATTCGCAGACCGATTTGCGTAAATTGCCGACAAATCAAACTCACCTAGGGCCAGATAAATACGAGCCATACCGGCTAACAAGTAAGGAACAGTCAAATCGTCATTAACAGCCCGGGCTAGATCAAGTGCTCTTGAAGACACAGTTAAGGCTTGGTAGTAGTCCCCATCACTGATGTAGAGATTGCTGAGATTGCTCAACGCCGCCGCAAGCTGCCATTTCGAAGCCTTTTCCTCAAGCAAAGGTAGCGCTGATTCGAATATAGAAACCCCGCCTTTGAGCTCACCTTTAAACCAAAGTGCCTGAGCCAGAAACATTTTCGCCTGTGACGTCTGCAACCAGTTTGAACCTTTAGAATCTAAGTTGGCCTGGCTTCTCAGATAGCTAAAGTTATGGTCATCGATAATTGCTTTGCCCGCGACAAACTCTTTTAAAATTCCAAAGAATGATCGATATATACTCAGATATTCAATATATCGTTTAGTAGAATCAGACAAGCCAAAGGAGTTTTTCGCGTTATTGATCAGTTTTGAGAAATTCTCTTGGGCTTGCTCAGGAGATGTTACTGATGCCTCTAGAACCGCATGAGTCAAAACAAGTCGATTGAGACAAGATTTGTCTGTTAAAACCGAATCGTTCACGCCGCCGAGTAAAACCCTTAGTAAATCTAAAGCCTCGTGCTCTTTGGCAAAGTAAACAAGTGCGCTGGTTTTCGCCTCGAGCAGAAAACACTCGATAGGGGTCAACTCATCCATGTTTTTGAGCCCTTCAAGTCTTTTACCTATCTTAAGCTCTTGAAGTGAATCTAAACGAGGTTCAACAGCCCAGGCCTCAAAAAAGCTGACAAGAGCCTTGGCCATTCTCTTGTCATCTCCCTCTAATTCTACTGAACGAACCTGAAGGTTTAATTCTGAGGATGAATTCGATCTGCGTAGCTCAATTTTTTCTGGCTCGCTGAGCGCTACAAATCGAATACCAAATAAACTGGGAGACGCTTGTGTGCTTGAGCCCAAGTTAGATTGCAATGTCGCCGTATCGGTTAAAATCCCACCTTCATAGACAGAGAGAGTTACGATATCTTCTGCTGAGAGACAAGCAAAGCTACTAACGAGCGAGCCAAAAAAAGAAAAGATTAATAATGCAATTCGCACACTAAATTTGCGTATTCAAAATGTGCTTTTAATAGACGCGCCAACGCCATGACAAAAACTGAATAGTTGAAGTATCGATTAAGAATGCGTTTCTCTGTCTTTGTTCTGAGACTGTGAGACTCGAATATTCTCGATCTTTATCGTCATCGCCAGCCTTCTTGGGCTTTTCACTGTGTTTTTTAGCTACTGTTAAATGGTCTTCTATCAAAGTTTCTCGACGACTGCTAGAAAACGTATAGTCTTCAATCACGTTTTTAGTCCAACAAATCACATAATAGTCGGAAGTTCCGATTTTTCTCGGTTTTATCAAGTCAGCCACGAGTGTTGTATCACCATTGCCAGGCCAATGCTGATTGCGTGATTCTCTAAATTTTAAATCCTTAATTAGCTCTCGAGTATCAGGATGCCAACCATCCAAAAATTCAAGTTCAAGGTACTTACCTTTTTGATCACGATACAAACAAGTTGCAATCTCACGGGGAGGATCAATGGGGTCATCAGGAATAAAGTAACCTTTCAGTTCAGGAACATGATTGAAATTACCAATGCCGTTAGAGGCACCCTTTTGACCGTTATTAACAACGAAGTCTTCAATACAAATAAATGGCATTTTGCTTTTCCTCCTTTATTTGACTGGGTATTTTTTCATTAGCGTTGCAACAGAAAGTGGAGGCATATCACTAGTATTGACCTCGCCCTCGAGAAGCTTAAGCTCTAAATCTAAGCCTTTTAGATGTTTTTTAATTTTATCTTCCCAATCAAAAATGTTTACGTATGATTTTTTCATCGCTAAACGAACTGCCTCAGCAATGACGATACTCGATATTAATCCCAACTTGTCATACTGCTGGTAATCCACTTCTTCTTTATTTTTCTTGGATGTCCAATAAGGATATTGGCTTGCTTCGGCCAAGGTGAATAGATTTAGCGGGATTACGTCTGTATCAAGAATCATTCGAATATCAGCAGCAGAACTCGGGGAGATCGATCTGAACGCCATTTGCTCTAAGTATTCCTCCTCGGCATCTGAGCCAGTCCGCTCGTCTAATTTTCCGAGTAAATTACCATCGTCAAATCGATACACCAGGCGCACTAAATCACCGCCAGAAATACATTCTGAGGCCGCGCATAAGTCTCGTTCGACCATGTTTACAGTGCCATCGTGACCTATTTTTGCACTGCCTTTCTTGCTTTGCTCTTCCAAATACTTACAAATCAACCCGGCTAATTCTTCGCACATTTTTCGTAAATCCGCCTCCGAACTAGCTTCAGTTTCGGCCAATTTTTGGTGAAAATTGAAATTCAGATTAGCCAGTGGTTTCTTCATAGCATTGATAGCTGAAACTTGAACTGCCATCTCTTCTTTAACATCACCAACTTCTGGAACAGAGAGCAATCCCTTAACAAAGTGAAGGTTAATCATCGACGCTTTTTGCGGTGGGTTTTCTTCGTCTATGGGGAAAAATTGCTCCCAAGAAATAATTTCGTTGTTCTGTAGCGGATTTTTTCGCTTAAAAATATCAGACAGACTTAGTGCCTCGCCGCCTGTTTGGAATCGATAAAACTGGCGAACCATTGAATGACCAAAACGGAATACGGCATTTGAAAATTCGATCGGTGCCTTGTCTTGGTCTTCTAAAATAAAATCAGAATAAGCAGTATCATTGAAATATAAATCAAAAACCTTAGGATGAAGAACGGCCTTCAAAAACTCGTTTTTAACCGCATACTGAAAGTAGAGTGTGACCACCGCACGCGCCATGTAAAAAGCTCTAACTGGGCGAGCGCCTGAACCGAGAGCCTTTTCGAAAACTTGATTGTGAACATTGAGCCAAAAACAACACAATTGAGATAAAATACGGTTTGTGTCGTTTCTACGATCTGGAGTCTGCGCGATATTGTTGGCGCATCGATTAAAATCTAGCCCAATAGGTTGATTGGCTTTGGGCTGATTATCTGGACAATCCGTGTCTCGACCTTCGTTTTCTTTCGGCTGTGTTTTGCCGTCTTTATTATTAAGAATTTCGATCTTTATTTCTCGATCGTCCTCTGGATGTGAGCCACCGCTACTTCTCGCTGTGGTAGCGTCGGTGATATCATCGAGTGGAAAAAAGCTGCCCCCATATAGAGTATGCAAGCTGAGTGCAAATTCATGGTTTTCATGTACAGGAGTACCATCAATATCTGCTTTATTGGACTCTTCAACTAACTCGTGAGCCACCATTTGCGCTAGATAAGTGACACCTGCGTGAATGTTATGAGCGAAATTTAGTTCGACCTTTTTACTCGCATCGACGGCTCCGGCCACCTTGGCTGTTAATCGATCGATTTGCTCGGCAGTTAGTTTCCAATCTTCAAATTGCGATATTTGATTTTTAGACCCATCCAGATTTTTCTGTATTACCTCTTTAAAGGAATTTGGAAATTTCTTTAGGTCGTTGTTGTTTTCGGTTTCACAAGATTTATCTTGCTTTCCCTTTTGAGGGGCATTTTCACAAGCCATGATTCCAACCTCTTATTAAAGTTTTCTGTTTTATGTGTTTTCCTAAAAACTGACGCTTATCGAGATCCAAATCACTTACTGTTTTGTTGCCAACAACTAACGATCAATACTAAAGTTTTGAGTCGTTTGATTCCCGTGAATAACCTCTAATTTAAAGCCGTCAGATTCAATCAATTCTGGAATTACAATCGTTAGTTCGCCAACACCATTCGTGGTGAGAGATTCCATCATCAATAATTTTTTGCCGTTCGATTTGTCGAATACAACAACAGATCTAACGTCGGATTCACTAAAGCCCGTCTCTAAAACAAGCACGAGATTTTTGTTTCTCTCGCCAATCACCGACTGGGGTTGTGATGCTCCCCTAGTCAGTTCACTTGCATTGTTCGGACTCAGATAGACAACCTGAGATTCGTAGGTAGACAAAGTCTGGTTGCTACTAAAAATCATCGCCGACGCAAGAAGGCTTGCTGCCGCACCAGAGGCAAAAAAAGCAAGGCCTTTTTGCCAATCAGCAAATCGGCTTAGCCAGTTAGCGAAGCTCGCTTCTGGTTTCGTAGCGTCACCAACCGAATCAACTAGAGCCTGCTCTACCTCGAGCATTTCCAGCGCCTGAGGGTTTTCCATCAGGTACACCTCGAAAGCTTCAAGCTCTTGATCAGTAAGCTGTTTGCGTAAGTATTTGATAACAATGTCGTTGTCTTCGATATATTTTTGATTCATTCAAGCCCCCTCAATTTTGCCAATAGAGGAACAACCCCTGATTTCGAAAATGGAGCACTTGAATGTGTTCTTCTGTGTATAAGGTGAGTCACGTCTTTAAAATCTCTCACTGAGTCATGAGTTTTTTTAGTCATTAAACAAACTCTCTGCTCCTAATTTGAAGCGCACAAGTTGTTTGAGTCTGTTTCGAGCTCGGTAAAGCACTCGATCAAAATGCGCAGCACTTATTTCGAACTGCGCACATAACTCCTTTTTAGTTTTTTCCTTTACGAAGTATTCCTTTATAAGTTCGCGGTCTCGCTCTACGGGCATCTCTTCGAGCGTCTGGGCGACTAGCTCCACAGACTCCTTCTGGGATAGTTGCCGTTGAATACTGACTTGCACACTGGGATGGTCTTTATCTAACTCATCGGAGGGATCAGTCGAGCGCCGCTTCTCTTTTCTGAAATGCCCGAGCAAAAGATTGACACCCGTTTGCCTGATAAATGAGGCTAAGGATGCGGGGCTACTTATTTCGCCTTTCCTGGCTCTTAAGATAACGACAATAAAAGTGTCTTGAACAAGGTCTTTTACGAGCTCAGGATCATTACAGCGCCTATTCAGAATAAACCCGAGGCTTCTACTGTAATAATTGACGAGCCTAGATTCGGCCTCTTTACTACCCTCTTGGATAGCCGCAAGGATGCTTACATTATCAAATTTGTTATTGATCGATTCGCCATCAGCGTGGTTAAGATGCGGCTGAGTCAATTCGTTACCCCTCTCAGAAGGATCATCAGCCACTTATAGTTTGCTAACGCCTTTTTATTATTGTGTTTCTTACCCGTAACCTCAGACAAAAGTACCACAATTACTCGAGCACACATAGGGCTCAATGAGCCATTAGCCATAAAAAACGCCCCATCTAAACCTAGATGAGGCGCCGTATCAGACAATAAAGTGAGTTTAGAAAAATCGATAAGATAACGCGATGAAGAGTTCGAACTGGCGATCTTGGCGAATAATTTCGACGAGATTGGTTTCAGGTTCTGTTACTTGCCCTTCCATCATCATCGTTTCGATCTCCGCGGTTTCTCCGTAAACCGCTCCAGCAGTAACAAAGAAGTTATCGCGGAATTTATACGAGAGGCCAATATAAATGTTGTCACCAATATCCGTAACATCTGTACCGAGCCCGGCAAACCAGTTGGCTTCGTCTAAAGGCTTACCGTCTATCGGAAGGCTAGCGAACAATGACAGATTCAAAGACTCGTCTCCCTCTACAATTTGGTTTTGAACTAAAGTGCCATCCAGTGATAGTAAAGTCTCGTTATCTAGCTCCCTCAATTCACTATAGGTAAGACCAGCGTGTAGACGAAGGGGAATTGTACTCTGGGTAAGATAACTCAGTGACGCTCTTCTCTCAGCAACATAATTTAGGTCGACGCTTGGCTGACCTTCTGCTGAAATTAAAACTTCGATCGCGACACCTGCTTCAAACTTGCCGATTACGTGGAAACCTCCATTTAGAGTATTTTTCGCGAGATTTAAAAATTGCGTAGCTGCCTGAGAGATTCGCTCATGATGCGGAATAACCTGATCATACCCATTGTTAGCTCGGTTCAAGAAATCCTGACCAAGTTTCTCTTTTATTTTGTGTGCGAAATCTCGTAACTGATCAACGCACTTTCGTTGTATATCTAGTCGGGAAGAATCTATCTTAGAAATAGCTGAAGAATTGTTCTGTACACCAAAGCCTTTCTTGGTGTGAAGGTAAATACCATTTAATGCCAAAGCCCAATTTTTAGCTGTCAAGTCCGATGAACTTATTACCGTACAGCCATCACTATCGAAACTAGTAAGCTGCGCCGGGGCGAATCCTTGCGAAAGGAATTGATTTATAAGAGCACTCAAATCTGCTTGTGCAATTTGGTCTATGAGCCCGAAGATAAAAGAAGCCGCCTCAATTTTTGTACTGCTAACTGAAACTGTGGGTTTAAAATGCAAGTAATTGAAGTTTTCGAGCTTTAGAAGCACGGTAGTATCTTTTGTAATTCGATCCACGTTCAAGTCATATGGATCATTATTGACAACTCGCCGCCAATCCAAAGAAATAACCTTATCATTTGATGAGGCTAGTGCTGGCTCAAGAATCTCAAAGTCAACAGCTGATGCTTGTAACGGATACAAGTGTAAAATAGTGACCAAAATCCCGGATATTAAGACTATTATTCTTTTATACATTGTGCGCTCTCTATATTGATTAATATCTATTGAAGTGACACCCGTTGGCCGCCTCTCTCACAACAATGTTTAAAATCTTCGAAAAAGCCGTCTCATCTTTCCCTGAGGCTCGTCCATCTCGCCCACCAGAGTCGTTGTGGGCGTTTATCTGGCACTACACCAAGCCGTTTAAATATTTACTATTCTTATTAGTAATTACTTCAGCAGTCATCGCTGCCTTAGAAGTCTATGTTTTCGCAATCGTTGGAGAATTGGTTGATTGGATGGAGTCGACTGATGACCCTAGTACTTTTATTGACGTTTATGGTTTTCAATTACTTGTTTTTGGCTTGGTTGTTTTAGTTGTTTGGCCTTTGATTAATCTTTTGGATTCTTTGCTTGAGCATCAGGGTTTGCTGGGTAACTTTTCGATGCAGATTCGGTGGCGGGCGCATCGATATCTTTTGCGTCAGTCGACGAGTTTTTTCTCTAATGATTTTGCGGGTCGGCTTGCTACTAAGGTAATGCAAACGGCCTTGAGTGTTCGGGATTCCGTTGTTAGCTTGAATGGCTTGATTGTTTACGTTGTCGTTTATTTTGCGTCTTCACTGGCGGTATTTCTGAGTAATGATTGGCGGCTCGCGGTGCCGCTTATCTGTTGGCTGGTGCTTTACTTCTTTTTGATGCGTTTCTTTTTGCCTCGCTTGAAGCAAGTTTCTATGGAGCAATCTGATGCGCGTTCTTTGATGACGGGGCGGGTTGTTGATGCTTATACGAATATTCAAACGGTGAAACTGTTTTCATCGAGCAATGCGGAGGAAGCCTACGCCAAGGAGTCTATGCAAGAAATGCTGGTGCCTGTGTATGCGCAAATGCGTTTGGTCACTAAGCTCAATGCCTTGCTAATTTTTACGAATGCCCTTTTGATTTGCGGAACACTTGGCTTTGGAGTTTGGTTGTGGACAGAATCTATTGTTAGCACTGGCGCAGTGGCTGTCGCCATCGCGCTGACAATGCGTCTACAAAGTATGAGTCAGTGGTTTATTTGGGAATTAGCGCGTCTATTCGAGGCGATAGGAACTACTCAGGATGGCTTAAATACTTTGTCTCAACCTATTTCGGTGGTTGATTCTAATAATGCGAAAGAGCTGGTGGTTTCGCAGAGCGAGATCGAATTCAAGAACGTTCAATTTCACTATGGCAAAGACAGCTGCGTTATCGATGATTTCTCGCTCACCATTCAGCCTGGTGAACGAATTGGCTTAATCGGAAGATCGGGAGCTGGAAAATCTACGCTGGTAAATTTGCTGTTGCGTTTTTACGATATTGAATCTGGCTATATCAAGATTGACGATCAGGATATTTCCACTATTAGTCAAGAGAGCCTACGCACCAATATTGCTATGGTGTCTCAAGACACCTCTTTATTGCATCGCACAATTCGCGAAAACATTGCTTATGCTAGACCATCGGCTTCCAACGATGAAATTCTAAGGGCAGCGGATTCGGCTAAAGCGACTAACTTTATTTTCGATCTTGTTGACAATGAGGGAAATAAGGGCCTTGATGCTAAAGTTGGCGAACGGGGCGTTAAGCTCTCTGGAGGGCAGCGCCAAAGAATCGCCATAGCGCGTGTAATCTTAAAAGATGCACCTATACTGATTTTAGATGAAGCCACCTCAGCACTGGACTCTGAGGTGGAAGTTGCCATTCAAGAACAACTTGAAAACTTGATGACGGGTAAAACGGTGATTGCCATTGCGCATCGCTTGTCTACTATCGCCAAACTGGATCGGCTGATT
>CALJJR010000188.1 GCA_937973905.1 uncultured Arenicella sp.
ACCAAACCCAGAAGTAGCTGCAAGCTTGCGTCAGACAATAGAAAACAACGAACTACAAAACATGGTCGTGCATGAACTCGGGGTTGCCGACAATACCAGTTCAGCAGGTTTCACGGTGACCGGGGATGATTGCACGGCGCATGTCACCGCTACAGATATGAGCAGTAGCGACTTTCAAATACAGCTTTGTCGAATTGACGAAACGCTCAAGGCTCAAGACTATCAATTCGCTAAGTTCGATATCGAAGGCTATGAGCCTTTCGCCATTCGTGGGCTGTCTAAGTGGACGAAAGATCATAACCCCTGTGTTATGCTGATCGAAATGGCCGGCTACTCTAAGCAACATGGGATATCCACCTCAGATTTTATCGAAGAGCTCTCCACGCTTGGCTATCATTGTTATGCATATGACCCACAAACCCAAAAATTAGAACGCAGTGAGACACCATGGCTGATTCCTGTACAAAACGTTTTAGCCATCGCGGACAGCAGGTTCGATTTTGTCATCGATAGATTAAAGCCTCGCTAGTCGTTAGTATTTATGCTTACTCTTGAAACCAAACACTGGGTGAATGAAGCGCATTGGCATTAGGACGAAATACAACACGATCAGTAGAACTAGGGCCAAAGATGTGATCGCGAAGAACTTCATTGCAATTGACCAGGGAAGCGGCAAGATATGGAATTCGAGGAAGACTAAAACAGGAAGGTGTAAGCAGAACACTGGGTACACAGCACTGTTTAAGGAAGTCAGCATGCTACTGGGGGTATTTAAGTATCTCGCCGCATAACCAACACAAACTAAAATGCAAAACCAAGCAGCTGAGATTCGCAGCGTGCAAAACAGAAGGTAAGCCAACACGTCAATCTCTGCACCTTTAAACGGATATAAGTGTGCCTCCTCGACGCGCCAAAACAACATAAAGAGCAAAGCATTGCTCATCACCATCAACAAAGCTGAAGTACGTCGCCATTTTTCTGCAGCAAGCAATAAACGAGGGTTCATGGCAAACCAAGCACCTGCGAGGAAGATTAAGAACCAATGTGTAAAGCTCGCCCAATCTTGAACTAGATTACGAAAACCTGGAAATAACGGTCGTAAGAAAATCTCTACAAGCAATAAGGGAACGATTAGATAGAAAATCCCGTGTTCATGCATCCGCCACCGAATCGTAAATCTATTGAGAGTTTGCTTCCCTTGTTCGCTTCGCATCCATGTCAGAACAGGCCAAGCCAAGATGCACATCAAGTAGAGGTAAGCAAGAAACCAAAAATGGTGCCAACTTAGGTAAGCTTCAGGGTAAATACCACTGGTGTAATACGCGGCATAGTAACTCCAAAAACTTACAAAACTCTCTCCCAGATATTGTTTTTCCAGATACACCATGAAGGGAACTAATACGCAAATCCCAAACAACAGCGGTGGGAGTAATCGCGCGCCGCGCTCACGGAAGAAACGAGATTTATCACGGTGTTTAAGCGCAAAAAACACACCGCAACCTGACACAAAGAACAACAATGCCAGTCGAAAATTATGTGACAACGCGACCAACACGCTCAGCGTAGCACTTGGCTCGGCGTTTATCGTAAGCGGTAATCCATCAGGGAGAAACGCCACTGCCGCGTGGAAATAGATCAAGACCAAAAATGCAATAACGCGCAACCAATCTAAGTCGTAACGGCGTGCATACTGTGAGTGGCAAGAGGAAGTCATCGGAACCCCGGCAAAATGAATTACATTGATGCCGATTTAATACCCGTAGCGCGATGACCTCTCCCGCATTTTTAAAAATGTCTATTCGAATATTGAGCAATGCCCCCTTAAGTATTTGCGCGGTACTGAGTCGGAGACACTCCGTGGTGAGCAAGAAAAGAGGTGTTAAACGACGAAATCGAACGAAAGCCGACATCGAGGGCAATTGTCAAAACTGGTAAATCCGGTTGCTTAAGCAATCTTGCGGCCGCTTCTTCTACTCGATATTGATTAACGAATTGATTGAAGTTACGAAAACCCAATTGCTGATTAATACGTTTTCGCAACTGATATTCCGGCATCTGCAACTTGTCGGCCAGGCTGGCGACACGCAGATCATGGTCTGCATAGAGACGCTCATCGAGCATTCGCTGCAAGATAAGCTTCACCAATGGATCCTGGGGTTCGTTTATAACCCGCCTCGGGCTGGCGAATATCTCCGCCGTTGGGTTTGAACGGATAAAGAGAAAGTTAAAACTCAGTGCAGCAACAAAAATTATGAACACACCAACGGCTTCAACAGTCTGCGGAACTTGGAAACCGGTAATCAATTCGATGATTACGATGCACAAACCAATAAGAAAGATAAGCACGATGAGCAAGTTTCGAATGCGCCGACGCGTCTCTACAAGATCACTGTCGCGCCCCTGCCAAAGCACATAGGCGGTTAGCGCAAAGGCGACTATCTTGTTGCATTGAATAAGAAGAAACAGGGAAGAATCGCCAGGCGTATCGCAACAAACAAGCACGAAGGCCACGGTTAGCGCGATAGAAAGAAAAACGTATAACGCCAACCATGTAGGAGCGCGAGTATTCTCCTCAAACAAATACCAGGAGAAAAGTAATAACAGACTGGGAACGATACTAGCTAAAACGTCCGCTATTTCACGTAATTGGTGATTGCCTAGAGACGCCAGCATAGG
>CALJJR010000189.1 GCA_937973905.1 uncultured Arenicella sp.
TTTAGTGGGTGTGTGGTTTTTCAATAAAGCCAAAGATGGGTTCGCCGATGTCATCTGATCTTAAAATTCCGAACAGTCACGATCTGTCACCTGTGATCGAAGTGAAGGGTGTCACGAAGTGCTACGAGACCTATCGCAAGCCAATCCATCGTCTTTGGCAATCTTTGCTCGGCAGTGAAGCGAACGGCACGAAGAAGTGGTGCGATGAATTTTGGGCACTAAAGGGTATCGATCTCACTGTTGGCAAGGGTGAGACCGTAGGCATCGTGGGTCGCAACGGGTCGGGTAAGTCGACCTTGCTGCAAATTATTGCATCCATCTTGCAGCCTACAGAAGGCAGCGTGGCCACCACGGGGCGAATTTCCGCATTGTTAGAACTGGGTGCAGGATTTAACCCAGAATTTACCGGGATGGAGAACGCAAGACTCAACGCATCCATCATGGGCTTAAGCCGCGAAGAGTTTCACCAAAAGCTGCCAGATATTGTCGAATTTTGTGGTTTGGGTGACTTTCTACATCGACCCGTTAAGACTTACTCAAGCGGAATGTTTGTGCGCTTGGCCTTCGCGGTTGCCATCAATATGAACCCAGACATCCTGATCATCGATGAGGCATTAGCGGTCGGTGATGTTCGTTTTCAGCGTAAGTGCTTTCGTCGGCTTGATGATTTGAAGGCTTCTGGCGTATCAATCTTGTTTGTGACCCATTCCACTGACAGCGTGATCAAGTATTGCGATCGCGCAATCATGCTCGATGAAGGTGAACTGAAAATGACTGGCACACCCAAAGATGTAGTGCAGGCCTATTTAGAGATGATGTTCGACTCAGACGTCGAAGCCAGTGCGCCAGTGACGATTGATCCCGAGAACTACAGTGTGGATTTCGATCCAACTGTTGATCACTGTCTTGCGCAACCCACCTACAACGCCAACGAACATCGATGGGGTGACGGTCGCGCAAAGATCTGCAACTATGAAGTCATCTGCAATGGCGAGCGCTGCACCGGGCTGGTTAAACGTGGCGACGAAATACTCATTCGTATGTCGGTACTGTTTTATCAAGAGATGGACGACATTATTTACGGCATCACGGTAAAAACCAACGATGGCAACGCGGTCTATGGGACCAATTCTCGTCTGACCGGTTCCTTGCCTACGTATCAAAATGGCGGCGATTTGGTGTCGTTTGAATACAAACTCACGATGAATCTGCTGGCTGGTGACTATTTTATCTCTCTGGGAGTCGCTCAAGATCATAGTGAGAGGGACAATATTGCTGTGGATCGGCGCTATGACATGATCCATTTGCACGTTGGACAAACGGCCGACGCGTTTGGATACGCAGCCTTGAAAGGCGGCATGCGTTTACTCGATCAGCAATCGGCTTAAGGCGTTAGAGTCGCCGCCAGCATGAGCAAATTAGCAAAACTCAACGATATGCATCTGCGGGATGAGGGTGTTTATTGTCGCGCTGATGTTGCGGCGTTCAACTATTCTGATGGGCAAGACGTCGAGGCTAGGTTGGCAAAAATATTGCAATCAGCTGGTGACCTCTCGTCGCAATCAACTGAACTCGAGAATGCCATTCATGATTGGCCGAGTGAATACCACCTAACTTCGAAGCGGGCTAATTTATTGCGCCCCTTGAATTTGGCTAAGGTAGGGCAAGCGGGCGAACACGTAAAGGTATTGGAGCTTGGTTGTGGTTGCGGCGCCATTACACGATATCTCGGCGAACAAGATCAGTTAGAGGTGGACGCAATAGAAGGAAGTTTGGCGCGTGCGAATTTGGCCGCCCTGCGGTGTCGAGATTTGTCCAATGTGACGATTCATACCGCCAACTTTAACGACCTCGAATTGCCGCAAGGGCATTACGACATGGTGCTGTTGGTGGGCGTTACAGAATATGCAGGTCGTTTTTCTGATGAAAAGACCGATCAAGCAGCATTGCAAAGCCTTTTAGGACTAGCCAAAAACGCCCTCCAACCCGGTGGGGTCGCGTTAATCGCGATCGAAAACCGTCTTGGCTTAAAGTACCTTCTCGGCGCTAGCGAAGACCACTATGGTCAGCCTTGGGTGGGAATCGACAACTATCCTGAATCAACGGGGATTCGAACCTATTCAAAATCTGAGTGGCTCGCTGAAGTAGCGAACTCAGATTTCGAGCGAGTGCGATTCTGCTATCCCTTTCCAGATTACAAAGTCCCGTCGTTACTGGTGAACGGGGAAGCAGATGACACTCCCAGCTTGCTCAAGGCATTGTCGGCTACGCAATCCAGGGATTACCTAAAAGCATTCCATATTGAAGATGAAATCAAATTGTGGGAGTTGGCCGTCGCGCAGGACGGATTAGGGCAATTGGCCAACTCTTTTTTGCTGCTGCTTGGAGACGATGTGCAAACCATCGAAACACTCGCGGACTTCGATCTTGCCGAGTACGCACATGAAGCCTACGATTGGCAACGTTCTTCAACGCTTTCGACGCCAGCAGCAGATGCCAAACAGCGCTTACACACTAAGATCGCCAGTCTGACAGAGCAAAATCAGCAGCTGGAAGCACAGCTCGAGCTCCTCAAAGGTTCGCGAGGATGGCGCTTAGTCAGCACTGTGCGCCGCCTGTTTTCGCGCGTGAATAATCAATAGCTGGGCCAATAGATTGAAAGCTTCATTGATTAATTTCGCTAAGCGAATTGAGAGTGCATGGGAGCGCGTGGGCTTCGAAGGGTCCCCGATCATGCTGGGTTCCGGGTGGTATGTCACCGAATTTATGCTGTCTGGTGCGCTCAAGAGTACCCCGCGAATAGTGGTCAAAACTGACGATGGCAAGCTGGTTGATCGTGAGTTGGTTGGCGCTCACAGTGGTCGCAACCGGATGTTGATTTATCTTCCCCAAGGGCGTCTTAGTGCCCACAGTGAAAGCATTCAGTTTGAACTGCTGGCGCGATTGCCCAGTTGGGAAGGACGTGCAAGGGTACTACTCATCTGTTGGAGGTATTTGCTCGATTTCTTCAGCCCATTTGTATTGTTGCGCATGTTTACCATGCAGTTCAAAAATCCTTTCCGATTATCAACCGATTTACTAGAGTTTTATTCGCCGCCTGAACGCACAATTTTAGCTGCCCTTGAATGGTGGCAGCGCAGACCTCAACGTGCAAAATTGATGGCTTGGTGTTTACGTAGCATCAAGATTGCTGTGATCATAGAGCAGGCAGATCAACGTCAAGCCTTGACTGATTTGTTGATTGTGCCCGATGCCATCGTGCTGGCAGGCAGTGGAGGGATCGACGAAGACGTGGATTACTGCATTCCATTGCAAAAGACTGAGCGACTACGCAAAGCGTCTATGCTATTGCTGAAGCTTGCCGTTTGGCGTGCCCGACGTGCAGGCAAGGCGCCTCAGCTGGTGTACTCAGATCATGACTATGCGGCTAACGGTTCCAGTCCGCAACAACCAGAGCCTGTGTTTAAGCCAAACGCGAGCCTTGCTTATCTGCATTGCTTCAATTACATCGGTCCCGCCGTAATATTTGCTCGAGACTCGCTGGACGGCTTATCTGGAAAGCAATTTTTGAATGAAGAAGCGCAATATGAGCTAGCGCTCTCAATATTTAACGATTCTGAGCGTGTGCTTCATATCTCGGAATTGTTGTTTACCTCAAGTCGAATCACGCCGCCGGCGACACCAAACCCGCTTAAGTCAGACTCTAGTTGGGGAAATATTCGGTGGGTACGCGAAGATAACTACAACCGCTTGATTGCATCGCCCGATCAAACTCAACAAGCGACGGTTGATTTGATTATCCCAACCCGGGATGGACTGGAGTTTTTACAACCTTGCGTTGAAGGGATTCTCGAACGCACGGACTACAAGAGTTTTCACATATATATTGTTGATAATGGCAGCGAAAAACTCGCCACGAAGAACTGGCTTCAGGAACAAAACAGTAAGCCAAATGTGTCCGTTATCGATTATCCAGGCGAGTTCAACTTCTCCGCAATAAACAACGCGGCTGTAGCGCAAGGAAACGGTGAATACGTTGCGCTGATTAACAATGACATTGAGGTCATACATCCTGATTGGCTTAGCCAAATGATGGCATGGGTAGAGCAACCATCGGTCGGAATTGTGGGGGCTAAATTGCTATTCGGAAATGGCTTGGTACAGCATGCCGGCGTGACGATTGGTATGGGCAACGCTGCCGGCCATATCCATCGCTTAGAACCGGGTGATGCGCCAGGTTATCAACATAGGTGCTTGGCAACGCAAAATATGATGGCAGTCACGGCTGCTTGTTTTATCACTCCGCGTGCGCTCTACGAGAGCTTGGGTGGTTTGAACGAGAAAGATTTTAAAGTGGCGTACAACGATATCGACTATTGCTTACGAGTTGAGAAACGTGGCTACGATATTATTTGGACTCCAGAGGCCCGTTTATATCATCACGAGTCAGTAAGTAGAGGCGACGACATGTCTGAACGGCACATCAAACGTTACTTCAAAGAACTCACTGCGCTGCAAAAAAAGTGGAAAACCAAAGGGTTCGTAGACAAATATTACAACAAACATCTGCGTATCAGTGATGAAGGCGTCTATCCGCAGATTGATGTTGTTGGGGATGACCCGTTAATTGAACTCTAATTCGGTGTAAATAAAACTTACAAAGTTGGTTTTTATGCGCGCTTACATTTCTTATACTTCGCCTTTCACAATTTTGCACCTGCCCGATGCAATTCGCAGTGCGGTCAGATGCAATCAGGAGCCTTAGATGGACGTCTCTGTTGTAATCCCATTTTTAAACGAATCACCCAATTTGCAGCCTCTGTGTGAGGAGATTCAAGCCAGCATGGATGGTCTCGGCCGAGATTATGAAGTGATCTTTATCGATGATGGTTCCACTGATGACGGTGTGGCGGTATTGGAAGCTTATAAACAAAGCATGCCGCAAATTAAAGTCGTGAGTTTTCGCCGCAACTTTGGTCAGACTGCTGCGATGGTGGCCGGATTGGATTATGCACAGGGTGATATTGTGGTCACCTTAGATGCCGATCGGCAAAATGATCCAGCTGACATTCCTGCCTTGATCGCTAAAGTGGAAGAAGGGTATGACATGGTCTGTGGTTGGCGATTTGATCGACAAGATACATTTTTGTCGCGCAAGCTCCCCTCTATGTTGGCAAACCGCTTGATCTCTAAAATCACCGACGTAAGCCTGCATGACTATGGCTGTACACTAAAAGCCATGCGGTCTGAGGTTGCTAAACGCATAACGCTATATGGCGAAATGCATCGCTTTATTCCCGCGGTTGCGAGCGGCGTCGGAGCCAAGATTGCAGAAGTAAAAGTTAACCATCGAGCACGCACTGCTGGTGAGTCCAAATATGGTATTTCGCGCACTTTCCGAGTAATTCTGGATTTAATTACCGTCAAATTTTTATTGCGCTTCCACGCTCGCCCGTTGCACTTCTTCGGCATGCCAGGGCTTGCACTTGGTGGCATTGGCGGTGCGCTGTTGGCTTATTTGTCTATTGCTCGGCTGTTCTTTGGGGTGCCACTTGGTGATCGGCCATTGCTTATCTTTTCGTTTATGCTGTTGATAATTGGGCTGCAGTTTGTATTGTTTGGTCTGATTGGAGAAATGCAAACTCGTACCTATTATGAAAGCCAGAATAAGCCAATCTACTACGTGCGCAAAACGATAGGCATCGATGCACAGCAGGGCAATCAGGTGTTGAATGGCAAACGGAATAACACGACCACCGACGTCGGCTAGATTGGGTCAATGAATGACTGAGCGAGTCCTCGCGATCGTAGTATGCTTTAACCCTAAAATAGAGGCGTTGGACTTCGCCTTGCGCGCTATCGCAGCGCAGGTGGATCAAGCCGTAGTGGTTGATAATGCATCGGACAACCGACAAGACGTCGTTGAGCTGGTTGCCAAGCAGATCGATGGTGCTCCAGTGTCAGTGCTCCCACAGAGTAAAAACACCGGCTTGGGCACGGCTCACAACACGGGCATTCGTTACGCAGAACAACACGGGTTTTCCCATGTATTGCTGCTGGATCAGGACAGTGTACCTCTGTCAAATATGGTGGCAGAGTTACTCGAGGCGCTGCGTGCTAAGAGCGCGGAATCGGTATGTGCGGTGGGTGCCAGCTATCTAAATGCTGATAATGGCGCAGAATCATTCTTCGTTCGCTTAGGTTGGCTCAAGTTTCGACGCCAGTACTGTGGAGCACGAGACAACGATGGGTGTATCGAAGCAGACTTTCTAATTTCATCAGGCAGCTTAATCTCCTTGGAGAGCATTAAAGCAGTCGGATATATGGATGAAGGCTTGTTTATTGATCACATTGATACTGAATGGTTTTTGCGTGCTCGTTCAAAAGGCTTCACTGCCTATGGCGTCTGCGATGCGGTCATGCAGCATGGTTTGGGAGAACAAACGCATCGCCTGACCTTGCGCCGGCAGAGGAATATTCCTCAACACAAACCATTCAGGTACTACTACATATTCCGCAACAGCGTTGCTCTATATAGGCGCAGCTATACCAGTTGGAAGTGGAAGTGGAACGACGTGCAAAGATTGGCGTTGATCGCTTTGATGTTCGGGGTTTGGAAGAAGCCTCGAAGAGAGAATTTGAAAATGATGTGGCATGGCGTTGTGGATGGTTTTCGTGGTATCAGTGGTGCGATGCGGACACCCAAGTCCTGAGTAATGCCAACGTCCCATTTTATTATTGTTAACTACAATGCTGGCGAGTGGTTGCTGCGTTCGGTTATGAGCGCGCTTGGCACCGGAGCCAGCCGCGTTACCGTGGTTGATAATGCCTCTGTCGACGATAGCTTGGCGAAGGTAAAGAAAGATCCAAACAGTTCAGCGGTAGAGTGGGTCGAAAATACTCAGAATATTGGTTTCGCGGCGGCCAACAATTTGGTGTTGAGATCAATCGATGCTGACTTCGCGGTGCTGCTGAACCCTGATTGCGAAATACCAACCACAACCTTGCCCGCTATTTTAGAAGAGTTCGCTCAGCGCCCCCGGATGGCGCTCGCTAGCTGTCGTATCGAAAATGAGGATGGACAGACTCACGCGACCAGTAAACGCCGCTTTCCAACGCCGCTGAGTGCGCTTGGCCGAATGTTAAAGTTAAACCGTATCTGGCCAGATGATAAGCGATTAGCTGATTTTGATTACGCCAGCGACGCCGATAAATCGACCGGTTTCGAATTAGTTGAAGCCGTTTCTGGGGCTTTTATGGTCGTTCGCGCTGAGGCGATAAAGGAAGTGGGCTTACTCGATGAAGCCTATTTTATGCACTGCGAGGATTTAGATTGGTGCATGCGTTTTCGGCTTGCGGATTGGCAGGTCGGTTACCACGGTGGCGTGTTTGTGACACATGCGAAAGGTGTGAGTAGTCGATCTCGTCCGTTTGGCGTGTTGTGGAATTTGCACCGTGGCATGGCTCGATTTTTTGATAAGTTCTACCAATCCAATTCTCCATTCTGGTTACGATGGTTGGTCAAGGTGGGTATTTTGGCGAGCTTCGGGTTGCGTGTCATTACTGGGCTCGCTGCAAATCTATTGGGGCGTGGGCAAAAATGATCTTATTGACCGGTGCTAGAGGCGTGGTTGGCCAACCTTTGCGGCGAGCTTTAGCCGAAGCAGGACTTGACTGTTTGCCGGTTTCAAGAACAAGCTCCAGCACACAAGATGAACTGAGCTGGAATCTAGAACAAACCTTAAGCAGTGGGCAAATAGAGACGATCTCTGCTTGTCATACCTTGGTTCACTGCGCGCCAATTTGGTTACTAAGTCAACACCTAGAAGCCTTGTCTAAAACCAATATCCGTCGATTAATTGTGTTCAGCTCAACCAGTGTGATTAGTAAAAAAGAGTCAATAGATCCGGTTGATCAGTCGCTTGTTGCTCAACTTTCAAACGCTGAGCAACATCTGCTTAAAAGTCATTCGAATGAACGCTTCGCGGTTACTATCTTTAGGCCGAGTATGGTGTATGGATATGGGTTGGATGAAAATGTATCTCACATCGCAAAACGGTTGCTGAAAATGCCGCTTGTCCCGCTCGCGGGTGATGCTCAAGGTTTACGCCAACCGGTTCATGCAGATGATCTAGTGACGGCGGTGTTTGCGGTTCTTAATGCTGAAACTACGTATGGCCAAACCTATGAATTGGCGGGCGCTGAGCGACTTTCTTATCGGGAAATGGTGCTGCGGATCAAGAAAGCCACTGGGAGTAGGGCTCTAATACTTAGGCTCCCAGTCAAATATTATCGTTTGCTTTTGAAGATAGCGGCGCGGGTAACCGGCTTTGACTATACATCCGCAATGGCAGATCGTATGAACCAAGACTTAATCTATGACAACGGTGAAGCCGGGCGGGACTTTGGATACTCACCACGAGAATTTCTGTTAAATCCTCAGCAAGATCTACCGCGATGAACAACTTATATTTCGGCCTAATATTTTTGCTGAGCGCGGCGATCAGCTGGTTTGCAATCATTTACTTGCGCCAGCGGCTGCTTTCTCGGCAAATCGTAGACGTTCCGAACGAGCGCACTCTGCATGAAGGCGCAGTGCCTCGCGGTGGCGGGATTGTGATCATCGCTTGCTTGCTCGTTAGCCTTACGGGCACAGCATTGTTTGACAGACCTCAGACCTTTATTGCATTGAGTCTGCTAACCCTGGGATGGGCCGGTTTGGGTTGGCGGGATGATCAGCATGATTTATCCCCGCGTCGACGGTTTAGCCTGCAGATCCTTTTGAGCATACTCACGATCTTTTTATTTGGCGCGGTTTCTTATCTTGAGCTTAGTTCTACCTACACGCTACACCTTGGTGTGTTAGGCGTCATTGCCAGTTTTGTGGGCATACTATGGTTCGCGAATTTGTACAATTTTATGGATGGTATGGATGGCCTTGCTGCGAGTCAGACGATCATCGCAGCGCTCACGCTTGCGTTTTGGTTTTCTCAGCTCGGAGACCAAAGCATGGCGGTCGTTTGCGTTGTGTTGGCCGCTGCCAGTTACGGGTTCTTACTTCACAATTGGCGGCCAGCCAAAATATTTATGGGCGACGTTGGCAGCGTGACGATCGGCGCATTTTTTGCCACTTTGATTGTCATTGCTTCGACCAGACATCAGATACCAGTCGTATTATTGGTGCTTTTGTTTGGAGTATTTGTTGCTGATGGCACGGTGACTTTATTTTCTCGGTTGTTGAAGGGAGAGAGAATATGGCTTCCTCATAGGCATCATTTCTATCAACGTCTAGCTATGCTGGGCTTTGATCACGCAAAGATTGTGGTTGTTTATATTTTCTTGATGATTTTGTGCTCAGTGCTAGCAAGCCTTGCGATGGCAGACCATGATAGAATCTTGCTTGTTGCTGGGCTTGGCACGCTAATATTGCTGAGCGCGATGTTAATAGCCAACCGATTAGAAATAAAAAAGTCGAATTGAAGAGGTTGGTTAGGGTTCAATTGCCCACCCTCAATCCGAGGCCATTAAGCTCGTTTTCTGCAAGGATAATTGCGTTGATTAAGAATATAGATTGGTTCGATATGGTCGAACTTGATTGGTGACATTGAGCGTATGGTTCGATCACTAACTACTTTGCTCTATCGCTGGCGTATCGTGCTGCATGACATGATGGTTATGCCGGTGGCTTGGCTAGGCGCCTATTGGCTGCGTTATAACCTGGATACCATCCCACCGGACTTTTTGACCGGTGCCATCACCGCTCTGCCAGTCGTAGTGGCCGTTCAAACAGTGACTAATATCTTTATGGGCGTACACAGGGGAGAGTGGCGTTTTGTTTCACTGCCTGATTTATCGCTGATTGTCCGATCAGTTCTGGTAGGGACTACCGCCATTGCGTTTACCTTATTTTTGGTTGCTGAACGGTTGATGTTTGTGCCACGTTCCACGCCAGTCTTGTACGCCTTGATACTTGGTTTGCTGATGTGTAGCTCGAGACTGATTTACCGCCTGTTCAAAGATCGCCATTTCTCCACGCGTTCCGGTCGCAAGGTCGTTATTCTTGGTGCTGGAGCTGCGGGTGAGCAGTTGTTGAGAGACCTGCGTCGTAATCATCCCAATCGCTATAATATTGTCGCCTTCTTGGACGACGATGACGAAAAAATAGGTCGCCAGATTCATCGTGTTCCAATCGTTGCCTCGCCAGACGTCCTTCAAGACCTTATCTACCGTTGGGACATCGACCTCGTACTCATTGCTGTACCGTCGGCCAACGAAGAACAGATGCAGCGTTTGGTAAATATTTGTGAGTCTACTGGCGTGGAATTTCGAACCTTGCCGGGCGCGCATGAATTGCTAAGTGGGCGTGTGCAGCTAGCTGACATGCGAGAGGTCCGTATTGACGACCTGCTTGGCCGTGATCCGGTTGCGCTCGATTGGCATAGGATCAAGGATTCCTTATGCGGTAAGACAGTGTTGGTGACAGGTGCGGGAGGCTCAATCGGTTCAGAGCTTTGTCGACAACTTGCTGCCGTCTGTTCTGCGCATTTGGTGATTTTCGATCAGAGTGAATACAATCTCTATCGCATTGCTGAAGAACTCGAGGAGCGATTTCCGGACCTTGAACTCACGCCTATATTAGGGGATGTGTGCGATCAATCAGCAGCGCAGCATGTATTCAAGCAGTATCGACCTTCAGCCGTGTTTCATGCCGCAGCCTACAAACATGTGCCGTTGCTTGAAGGGCAGGTTCGGGAAGCGATTAAGAACAATGCGTTGGGAACTCGGGTAATTGCAGATTTAGCCAATAAATACAAAGTTGAAAAATTTGTTCTGATTTCTACCGATAAGGCGGTTAATCCAAGCAGTTTGATGGGAGCTTGCAAGCGAGTGGCTGAGATTTACTGTCAGCAATTGGCCGCCAGCACCGACACGAGCTACATCATAGTTCGCTTCGGTAACGTGCTTGGGTCCGCGGGCAGCGTGGTGCCGAAGTTCCAAAAACAAATCAAGCAGGGTGGGCCTGTTACCGTAACTCACCCTGAAATGACCCGTTATTTCATGACGATCACTGAGGCCACGCAACTCATTCTTGAGGCCAGTGCCATGGGGGAGGATGGTCGAATCTACGTATTAGATATGGGGCAACCGGTATTGATTACTGAGTTGGCTGAGCAGCTTATTAGATTAAGCGGAAAAAGGCCCGGTGAGGATATAGAGATTACCTATACTGGTTTGCGCGCCGGTGAGAAGTTGCATGAAGAACTCTTTCACAAGGAAGAGAACATTACTTCGACGCAATTTAAAAAAATCCATTTAGCCGAATCCCGTAAGGTTGACTCTGAATTGGTGGAACAGGTTTTCGCAAAACTCGCGAGCAAACTTGATACTTACGACAGTAGTTTATCCGACTGTATTGCCAGCCTTGTGCCGGAGTACGTACCCGTTTCTGCTCAACAAAATGATTAATGCCGATAGTGGTTCAGCTGTACTAATTTTTTATCTATCGTCAGTCTCTTCAGTATCCGGCTTGGCTAGTCGAGAAACACGCAATAAAATGCCGAATTTGGGATGATCGAAATAATGATTTTCATTCAACTTTAAACGACGCTTCTCAGACATGCGATAGCCGTTGAAATCCAAATCAATATTAGCGAACAAAAGATGGCTTGCGTAAATCTTGAACCAGCCCTGAAGAGAACTTTCAGCTACTGAAAACACCGCAGCTTCACTACTTGGAAGTGCCTCTTGGCCCCAGCTGTAATGCGCTACTATCTGATAGTCGTTTGCATTGCGAATGGTGTTGGCCTCTTCGAGCAGCATGGATGCTTCTAGTGCCCATGTAGGCGCTTCTGAGCTGACTTCCCTGACTGGAATATAGTGAGTGCTCTCGAAGGCTCTGTGGGACTGATTATGTGCAAAAACGACGGCTTCGACTTGATAGTCTTTTGCTTCAGCTCCAGAGCAGTAGCCAAGCAAAAATAGCCCCAACAGCAGCAGCTTATGGCTTTTTGGTGTGTCCGGCTTCGTTGTTAACAGGTGCATAGGCTGATATCCAGAGATGTCACGAGCAAAGTTTATCGTTGATGCTTTAAGTATAATCGAAACATGCTCGGGGCGTGTTGAGCCCGATCATGAAGTTTCAAATATTCACCGGTACTGGCATGCGGATCAAACGCGTTTGCAGCGTTAGTTTGGGCGCACAACTCAAAGTTCGAAACAGCGTATCACGATGACCTTCATTCCTCCTCGCGGTTTGCAGAACCGTCATATACAAACAATCTTTTCCAGCGTGGGCCCGCGTCGGCGACGCGTACACAATGCATTTGCTGCCTACAAATCTTACTCACAAGAGGTATTGCTCGAATGCCACGATGGTATTCGTTTGAGTGGATATTACAATCGCGCATCTGAACAAGCATCACAACAGTTGGTGACGCTAATACATGGTTGGGAGGGCAGTGCTGATTCCTCGTACATGTTGTCGCTTTCTGCGTGTTTGTTGCAGGCAGGGGTTGATGTATTCCGTCTAAATTTGCGAGATCATGGAGATTCTCACCATTTGAATAGAGGCTTGTTTAATTCTACGCTGGTGCCGGAAGTCATAAGCGGTTTGACGGATCTGCAATCACGCTTTAAATACGCATCGCATACGCTGGTTGGATTTTCTTTGGGAGGTAATTTCGCCTTAAGGGTAGCCGCTCAAGCAACTGAACAGCAACTTTCATTGGCGCGAGTTATCGCATTTTGCCCAGTTTTACATGCCGCTAGGAGCAATCACGTTTTAAATTCCCGGGGCAATTTTATTTACCGACAATATTTTGTGCGTAAATGGAAACGTTCGCTGCGCAAAAAGTTACAACACTATCCGGAATACGACTTTGCCCCCGCTCTCAAACGAGCTAAAAATTTAGACGATCTGAACCAGTTCTTTATTCCGCGTTACACAGAATTCGAGGATGTGGATGCCTATTTTGATGCCTACGCCGTGACTGGCAAAGCGTTAGAAAATACCATTTGCCCTTGCTACCTGCATTTTGCTCAAGATGACATGATTATTCCTTGGCACGATATTGACAACCTAGCCAATAATCCAGCTCTGGATATAACCGTGACTAAGCATGGCGGGCACTGTGGTTTTCTATCTAATTGGCGGCTGGATTCTTGGCAAGATGAGCGCGTAATCCAATTACTGCAGTTGTAACGCAGCGTCCCGAGCTGAGGCTAAGCTCAAAAACGATAGAGTTCGTGGCCATGACGGTTTAGCCAAGCTTGATGCTCACGCCATTGCGCATTAAACACGGTGACGATGCTCCAGAACTTCTTGGAATGATTGAACTCTTGTCTGTGTGCTAGTTCATGAACCACAACGTAGCGCAATATTTCCACTGGAGCTTGAATGATTCGCCAATTAAAGCTCAGGCTTCCATCGGCACTGCAGCTACCCCAGCGGCGTTTATACTCTCTTACCTTGAGGTCGGGAGCTAATGCATCCGGCTCCATGATTGCTATGAGCTGCTTGACTTGTTGTTCCAGCTCATTTCGAGCTTGGGTCTTATACCAAGCAATTATCTTTCTGCGGACTGTTTCCCGACTAGGTAACTGAGACTTTCGAAACGGAACAAACAGTTGGTTACCCCCTTCGACGGTGCGGACCTCAACTGAGCCTGATTGACATGCCGTTGTTAATATCAGTGGTTCGCCACGCCAGAATAGGGTGTCGCCATCTTTTAGCTCCAAATTTGCGAGAGCGGGCGGTTGTTGAGCGAGCTGCTTGTTAAGCCAGTCGACCTTGCTGCGCACAAATGACTCGATCTCCGAGCTGGGCAAGCGCATCGGTGCCCGCACCCTAATGCCCTTGATACCGACCTCTAGACTTAATGTGCGTCGCCGGCTTCGAATTAGTTCAATATCGTACTCACTTAATATTGAATTGTGAGTTGCTTGCCTCATTAGGACAACGAAATCAGTTCAAGGATTTCTTCGACCATGGCAATGCGACTTTCAGCGGTGGCCATATCGCGTTGCACGTGAATTTTTTCAGGCCCACTAAATCTAAACTCGTTAGGTTTCACCGCAACTGCACGCATTAGACGGTCGATATTGATTTCTGGGTTCGGGTGAAATTCAATGGCTCCACCGCGAGGGCCAACTTCAACGCTTTTTAAGTCATTTTGACTGGTTTGTATTTTAAGGGCCGCGGTTTTGAACAAGTTCTTGGCGGCGTCGGGAAGTAAGCCAAAGCGATCTATGGTTTCTATTTGTAGTTCGTCTAATTGGGCGATGGTAGGCGCGCTAGAAATGCGTTTGTACATGGTTAAACGTAAATGCACGTCTGGTATAAACGCGTCGGGAAAACGCGCTGGTATATTGAGGTTTAGTTCGCATTTGTTGATTCGTTCATCGCCAGCAATAGTCTCGCCGCGCTTGCGTGCACGTTCTCGTTTTATCGCACTGATTGCTTGTTCTAGAAAGCTGCTGTACATGCTGTAGCCAATTTGATCAATCATGCCGCTTTGCGATTCGCCCAATAACTCTCCGGCACCGCGAATTTCAAGGTCTTGAGAAGCCAGTGCAAAACCAGCGCCCAGGGTGTCAAGCGACTCAATCGCCAATAAGCGCTTACGCGCATCCTCGGTCATTGAGTTTAATGCCGGCGTTACCATGTAGGCGTATGCTTGATGATGGGATCGCCCGACCCGACCACGAAGTTGATGCAGTTGAGCCAGCCCAAAACGATCTGCTCGGTTGATTATCATCGTATTGGCAGTGGGTATATCGATTCCGCTCTCGATGATCGTGGTGCAAAGCAAAATATTAAATCGCTGGTGATAAAAATCTCGCATCACCGATTCAAGTTCGCGCTCGCGCATTTGGCCGTGACCGATACGAATTTCCGCCTCAGGTACTAAGTCCTGCATACGTGCTAGCATCTTTTCGATGGTTTGAACTTCATTGTGCAAGAAGTACACCTGCCCACCGCGGCGAATTTCTCGCACGATGGCTTCTCGTAACAGCCCATCGTCCCATTCGCGTACAAAGGTTTTGATCGACATCCGTGCCCTTGGCGGGGTTGCAATGACTGAAATGTCGCGCAAGCCACTTAGGGCAAAATTTAGAGTGCGCGGGATTGGTGTGGCTGTAAGAGTCAATATGTCAACTTGGCTACGCAGTTTCTTCAGCTGTTCTTTCTGGCGCACTCCAAAGCGATGTTCTTCATCGATGATCATTAATCCCAGATCGTTAAAGTTCACATCTTTTTGCAGTAGTTTGTGTGTGCCGATGGCGATATCGACCGTTCCATCCTTGATTCCACTCAGTCCTTTCTCGATTTCTTTAGCGGTGCGAAATCGTGAAAACAATTCTACTTTCACCGGCCAATCCGCAAAACGATCAGCGAAGTTATTGTAGTGCTGCTGAGCGAGCAAGGTTGTTGGCACCAACATTACGACCTGTTTATTGCCAGCAATTGCCATATAGGCAGCGCGCAAGGCTATCTCGGTTTTTCCGAAACCCACATCACCGCATACAAGGCGGTCCATCGGCTTCGGCACCGTCATGTCTTTTACGACGTCATCAATGACTTGTTGCTGATCGGGTGTTTCCTCAAACGCGAAACCAGCGGCAAAGGCATCATAGCTATGATCAATGTTGGGGAAGGCATGGCCTTCGCGCGCCAGCCTTAGGGCTTGTACTTCGAGTAACTCTGCGGCCACATCATAGGCTTTTTCCTTGGCTTTATTGCGCAGCTTAATCCAGGAGTCGCTGCCCATTTTATGCAGTGGTGCCGTTTCTGGACTGCCACCTACATAGCGCGAGACCAGGTCAAGCGACAACACTGGGATGTAAACCTTGTCACCGCCATGGTATTCAATGGTGGCAAACTCATTTTCATCGCCATCAATATTTAACGACTCCAAGCCACGATAGCGGCCAACACCATGGTCTTCGTGTACGACGGGGTCGCCTACGTTTAACTCAGCGAGTGACCGGATAATGGCGTCAGGGTCGCGGTTTTTTTCCGATCTCTTGCGTCTTTGATAGGTTCGCTCACCATACAATTGAGATTCGGTGATTAACTCGAGCCCCTGGGTAGGTAAGCGAAGACCGCGGTCGATTTCAGCAACCGTCAGGGCAATTTTTGTTTCCGAATTAAGGAAGGATTGCCAATCATCTATAACGTCGCATTTAACGTTGTGCTCTCTTAAAAGCCCTAATAAGTTCTCTCTTCTGCCAGCTGACTCAGCGACCAAGAGCTTGCGTTTGGAATCGTTTTTAAGATGTTCAAAAAGTTCAGAATAGGGGTCCTCCGTACGCGCGTTAACTTGAAATTTGACAGGGGAATCTGTAGGAAAATCAATAATATGCTTTGCATTCTGCAAGTTCAAATTCAGTAGCTGGACGCGCCGAAAACTCTTCAAACCTTGGTAAATCTGTTCCTCAGATTGAAACAGTTCGTTAGGCGTAAGAGGAGGCCATTCAGGGTTGAGCTGAGCATTCTCATAGCGCTCCTGAATTTCTTGACCAAGTGTTTCGGCTGTTTCCATTACGCCTTCTTCAAAAATGAAAATCGCATCCGAGGGCAAATAATCAAACAGGGTTGCGGTTTCGTCGAAAAACAGTGGCAGGTAAAACTCGGTGCCGGTCGGCGCTAGACCTTTTGATACTTCTCGATAAACATGGGCTTTTTTTGGGTCTCCATCTACGCTGGCGCGAAACGCTTGTCGAAAGGCTTGAACGCTGCCGTCGTCCATTGGGAATTCACGCGCTGGTAGCAATTTGATTTCATCTAAGGACTCAGTTGAACGCTGCGTTTCAGTGTCGAATAGGCGAATGCTCTCGATCAAGGTATCAAACAGATCAAGCCTGAAAGGGGTTTTCGACCCGGCGGGGAAAACATCGATCAGACCGCCACGCACAGCGAATTCGCCGGGCGACATGACTTGGTCGACGCTGTAGTAACCCGCGTTTTGCAGGCGGGTGCGAAACGCTTCAAGGTCTAAATCTTGACCAACGGCTAAATCGAAAGTTTGGCCATCGACATAGGTCGTTGGGCTTAGACGCTGCATCAATGCGGTGATCGGGGTAATTAAAACACCACTTTTCCAAGTTGGCAGTTGATGCAGAGCTAACAGCCTTTGAGAAATAAGGTCAGCGTGTGGTGAAACGCGATCATAAGCCAAGCACTCCCAATCTGGGAAGGTTTGACACTCGATGGCCGGATCCAAAAAGAACCTCAGTTCTTTGTCTACAAAATGTAGATGGGCAGACTCCGCACACACGTAAATGAGCGGTTGGCGAGTATTGGCGAGTTCTGCGACCGCAAGGCTGGCGGCAGAGCCGTGCAACTTCCGCCATTGCTTGGTTTCACCGGCTTTGTTGGGAAGCGGGGTTTCGCTGAGCGTTGCTAGCAGATTGGTAGACATCGAAGTTGGAAAGAGTCGCGCGGAAACACCGAGTGCTGGGGCGCGCGATTCTACCACCCATGTGCCTAAACCATGAAACCGATTTAGGAGTTTGCGCCGAATGGTTTAAGCGGCATAGAGCGCATTGGCGGCGGCAATCGCGTCACCCAGCGGTAATTTTGCACCTTGGGCAATGAGCGCAGATTCGAACGCTTGCAGGCACAGTCTGACGTTGGTTGGGTTCGAACTGTAGCCCATTAAGCCTATGCGCCAAACTTTGCCGGCGAGTGCACCAAGGCCTGCACCGATTTCTAAGCTGAACTGATTGAGTAAATCACTTCTTACTTGGGCTTCGTCAATACCGTCAGGTACCGCAACCGCATTGAGCTGCGGCAATCGATCATTTTCTGCGACAATAAGTTTAAGATTCATCGCTTCAAGACCGGCTTTGAGAGCATTGTGGTTACGCTGATGGCGGGCCCACGAGTTTTCTAGCCCTTCAGTTTGTAAGATTGTTAACGCTTCGTGCAAGGCGTAGATGGCATTAACCGGCGCAGTATGATGATAAGCACGCTGAGTGCCTTCGCCCCAGTAACCCATTATCAAGTTCATATCTAAGAACCAACTCTGAACTTTACTTGATCGATTTTGAATTAGCTCTTGCGCACGCTGACTGAAAGTTACTGGTGATATCCCGGGCACGCATGACAGGCATTTTTGCGTGCCGCTGTAAGCGGCATCGACGCCCCAGTCATCAATACTTACATCGATGCCCGCAAGACCCGTGACGGTGTCCATAATGCTTAACATGCCCGCTTGATTGGCCAGTCGGCAAATGGTTTTAGCATCACTTTTAACGCCAGTCGAGGTTTCCGCGTGTACAAATGCAATGGCTTTGGCTTGTGGGTTTTCAGAAATTGTAGATGCGAGTTTATCTACATCGATCGTAGTGCCCCAATCATCTTCGACCATCACGGCCGTGGCACCACAACGTTCTACGTTTTCCTTCATGCGGCCGCCAAAGACTCCGTTTTGACAAACTATGACCGTGTCTCCTGGTTCTATCAGGTTGACAAAACAGGCTTCCATTCCAGCCGAGCCGGGCGCGGAAATTGGTAGCGTTAATTTATTCTCAGTTTGAAACGCGTATTGCAGCAAATCACGTGTTTCATCCATTAGGCGGATAAATTCAGGGTCGAGGTGACCGATCGTAGGGCGCGCCAAGGCCTCAGTAATTCGTGGATTGACGTCGGAGGGGCCTGGCCCCATCAAGGTACGTTCAGGTGGATGAAAGCTCATAATAGTGTGTCTTTGCTGACTGGTGGCGCAAGTATATGAGACAGCGAGCCAGCGTTGCTATGAACACCGTAAACTTTCACCATCGATAGAGTGAATGGTGGGTGCAACGCTTACGTTAAGGAGTGACTACTTGCGGAACTTTTCGTCAAATCGATCGTAATAATCGCCCAACAACATTTCGAACTGAAAGCCGACCCGTGTCTTGCTTTTGTATTCGCTGTCAGGAAAGTCTTTTTCCCAACGGAAATCGATTCCAGTTTCAAGCGAAAGCCAAGGTCGAAGAAAGGGCTTTACATAGGTGAATGTAATACCGAACTCCGGGATAGAAACTGGGTTTTCTTCTTCGCCACGAACATAACCTCGCGTTGAGATTCCTTTTTTGTCAGTGAACGAGTGGTGCCAAGTGGTGCTGGTGATCCACTCCCATTGTTCACTGTCTTCAGTATATTTAGCTCCGACATCCCACTTTAAGATGTCTTTGTCTCCAATAAGGCGAATGTAATCCAGCGTTGAACTAACTCCATAGCCGTCGTCGCGTCGCCAAAATACGGTTTGGGTAGATTTCCAAAAGTTAGTTGCATTTGGCACATAGACGTGACGATAGGCGAGCTTGGCGTATGGGTTTAAACCACTGCTAAGCTTAGCGCCAACCGAAAAGTCGAACCCGTTTTCGCGGCGGTCAGGATTGCGATAACCAATGCCGACTAGCCACTCGGCGTCGTCGTCGTTAACTGAGCGCAAGCCGACTGTATTTAGTTGGCCCTGGTTTACCTCCGTGTTGCTGATGAAGCTGTCTTCCTCAACACGACCGATAAAAGCATTAAAGCGCTTGCTTACATTGGGAAGTTTGGTTCGAATCTTAACTCTGAGTCTGGGATCAAACCCATCGTCTTCATCTTGACGAAAGCCAATTGAAACTTTGCCTCTGAAATCGTCGTCATTAAACTCGTACTCATCGCCGAATAGACCATCGAGCCACAAAGCAGATCGGCACAAACGTCCATGTGTGGAAAACCTCACATTGTCAATCCACTCGTCGTTCTCTTGTTCAAAGTGGCATCGTGCCTCTTCGTCGTGATCTAGCTTACTGGAGAAGCCAGTCTCATTATTTGAGAGCGATTGTTGGTTTAGTTTTTTTTGTTCCGCCCAAACGTTGCTCGATACAAATAGCGCCAACGTTAAGGCAGTCACCCTTAAATTCATTATTAGTTAAGAATCAACCCTGAGCCTCGTATGCCTAAAAGTTATCATAGTCTTGAGGAGGATAGTATCGCTCACGGACTATTTCTGATGATTTCAGATTGCCATTTAGCAAGTTTGCAACGTCCTGTTCAATTTTTTCTACGAATATAAACTGCTGGTTTTCCTCAACAGCGGTGCGCAGCGCACCGCCCCACACTGCGATTGCGCTTGAGTTGATCTTGCGATGCGCATTGTTTTGCGCCCATTCAATAGATATAGCTAAGCCAAGTTCACGCAAGCGCGGCCTAAGCGCCTGCCGCTCGCGTTGAGTATCAAGGCTCTCCAAAACGCTGTCTGACATTTGATTCCAGCCAATGGGGTAGAGCACCGAGCCTTCGTAAAATCGGCGGATCCAAACCAGATGGTTGTCGAGGCTACTGTCGTTGGTGCCGGCATCGCGTTGTATTTGCCAGTTCTCAACGAACACTTTTCTATCGGGCAGTGAAGGCGGCCATTTGTTTTCTCCAACATGAGTCACACAGGCTGCTAGTGCGCTGCAAATTAGGAGTAAAAATAAACGGGTAACAACGGTATTGCTAAAATCGATCTGCATTGAATGATTTAAGAGTAAGTGCACAAATGTTAATTAAAAGCAAAAGGAGTCGCCTTAAGGACAGTTTTATCTTGTTTTGACTAACACATTGTTAAGTTTAGTAACGTTGCTTGTCGCAATGTTGGATTTAAAAGTGGATTAATGTCTAATTCGCTCCAGATTGGAGGCGTTGATAACAGGCTCCAGTCAGGGGAACGATCTTACGACCATTGGCTCGTAAGAATTTATTCTCCGGGTATATGTTATCGCATCGATGTCGTGACAGAGCGGGTGGTTGGGTGACCAATCTGCCAATGGATTCGAACATCACTAAACCGAGACACCACTATGGACCTTAGAAAAAGAAGAAGCCAAGAAAAATTACAGATCGCACTTGCGCAACACCTACAAGATAAAACGATCGACGAAATCACCATCGGAGAGCTAACGCGCACCGCTGGCGTCAGCCGACAGACATTCTACTCAAACTTTGATAGCAAGCAATCAATCTTGCTGAACAGAATTGAATCTTTGTTCGAGCGAAGTCGAGAAAACTTTGAAAACTTGATGGATCGAAACAGTTTTGGTCGTCAAGAGATCGTAGCAGAGGGAATTAAACACTTGCTGCAGGAATGTGACAAAGAACGCACAATGATGCGCGCAGCCTTCACAGGGCAAGCAGGCATTCAATGCTTGTCGCTACTTAAACAACACCTCACATCATTGATTGCTGATCGAATTCTGCAACAATTTAACTACAACTTTGACCCAATTCAGCTCGACACAATCTCAGATTTTTACGCAGGTGCACTTATTGGAACAATTCAAGGTTGGCTGCTTGATGAAACAGGGCTCAAAACGATTGGCACTGTAGTGAAAGAAGTCGCGGTACTTTTTCCACACGGCTTAGATGCCTACCTAATGAGGCCAAATAGCTAAAACATCCGCGGTTAGGATAAAGAAACGGAGCCCAAACGGCTCCGTTTTTTTTTTGGCCAGGGATGGCCTTATGCCGCGAAGGCCATGGATGGCCAAGAGCGGCGCTTGGCAGGGATGGCCTTATGCCGCGAAGGCCATGGATGGCCAAGAGCGGCGCTTGGCCAGGGATGTACTTTCGCTGGAAATTGCTCCTGCATTTCCAGCACTCCCACCCTCCATGGTGGTCGTGCCGCGAAGGCCATGAATGGCCGAGAGCGGCGCTTGGCCAAAGCCTAGCAACGCGAAGATAGACTTATAAGCGGCGCTTGGCCAAAGCCTAGCAACGCGTAGATAGGGTTATACGCGGCGCTTGGCCGCAGAACGGCAAAACGAGTGAGAGTTATACGCGGCGCTTGGCCGAAGACCTAACAATCCGTCGAGGCAGTAGCGAGTAACACAACAAGCGTTCAACGCGAATAAGCTAGGTTTAACCGTCTGAAGCATTGATTTACTTGTTCGAAACAAGTAAATTAGGCTGCCAAATTATCCCGGTTAGTTATAGTTAAATGGCAGAGTTTCGCGCACCTATTCAAGAAGTCAGTTTTGTTGCTTATGACCTTCTCAAGTATTCCCAGCTGAACCAAATTGAGGACTTCGCTGAAGCCACTCCTGAACTCGTTGATGCGGTGATCGACGAAGCAGGTCGCTTTGCCGCCGAGGTGTTTGCGCCGATCAACCGTCAAGGTGATATTCAAGGCAGCAAAGCAAAAGATGGCGTAGTAACTACACCGGAAGGTTTCAAAGAGGCTTACCAAAAATTTGTCGAAAATGGCTGGTTGGGGCTTGCGCAAAGCCCAAATTTTGGCGGCCAAGGAATGCCGTTCACGGTTCACATGATGGTTTCAGAATTTTGGAACAGTGCCAATATATCGATGGCATTGTGCCCGATGTTGAGTGCTGGGGCGATCGATGCATTGATGGCTCATGCGGATGAGAAATTACAGAATGCTTATCTGGAAAAAATGATCTCAGGTGAGTGGACAGGG
>CALJJR010000190.1 GCA_937973905.1 uncultured Arenicella sp.
AGGCGATGTCCATGCGGCCACGAAAATCAGGGACGAGTATCTCAATTTTGGTAGCCGGTGTGGAATGTCTGATTGCTTTGATGCAATCGACAAAATGGCCAGCGCCACCGTCACGTAGATCATCTCGATCTACCGACGTAATAACCACATACTTTAACTTCATTGCGGCAATGGTGTCCGCCAAGTGGCGCGGTTCGTCTTGATCCAAAGCTAGGGGGCGACCATGCGCCACATCACAGAATGGGCAGCGCCGGGTACAGATATCGCCCATAATCATGAAGGTTGCCGTGCCGCGTGTGAAACATTCCGAGAGATTTGGACAAGAAGCTTCTTCGCAAACGGTATGCAAATGATTCTCTCGCAGCGTTGCTTTTAATTTGCTGACCTCATTGCCTTGGGGTAGGCGAATTCGAATCCAATCTGGTTTGCGCAGTGGTTCAGTAGTGGGTTCAATCTTAATTGGGATGCGCGCCATTTTTTCAGCGCCACGTAGCTTTTCACCTGCCACTACCTTGGGCACTGCAGATTGGCGTCGGTGTGTTTGCTTATTATCGATTGAGCTACTCGTCATCGTGTATCATGCCTGCGCGTTCCGTGATCTCCTGATACGTGAACACTCGATAGATTGAGTCGAGGTTAACATCGTGTTTTGAGACCCGCTGTTGAGCTAAATCAGCCCGGCGCAATCGATGATGACTGGGTTGGTTAACAGCCATAGCTAGTAAGGTCGTGTTTCTCATCTGCACCCACTAGAGCTACAATTAAAGCCGCGGCTAAAAATCTAAAAAGCCTATATAAAAAGAGCTATAACAGAAGATTGACCAGAGGGTTAACCTTGTAAAATTCATCGTTGTCACGCACCACGCTCCTCCACCTTCATTGTGATTGGCATGCCAGTATTGAAAACTACGATTACCACCCTGAACAACCCGAGTATACCAGTTTGTTATGCATGATGTTCGCCACCGCAAAGATATAGAAGCGATTGTCGCTGAGTTCTACAAGACGACCTCGGCTGATCCAATCATTGGCTTTATCTTTAACGATGTGGCAAAGATCGACCTAACCAGCCACTTACCTCTAATCTGTGATTTCTGGGAAGATGCTCTATTTAGTGGCGAGCAGAAGCGCTACACACGCAATACGCTGTCAGTACACCTAGAGTTGGCCCAGAAAGTGACGCTGCGGGCGGGTCACTTTACCCGCTGGTTGTATTTGTTCGAGCGGGCGGTGGACCACAATGCGGCAGGCCAGCAGGCAGAGCGCATGAAGCAACGCGCGAACAATGTTGCCAAGAGCATCGCCGCAGCTTTAACCGCTGGTAAACGCAGTTCCATGCAGCTGAGACTCGACGAACAAAAATGACGAGCTTGCTTGAATATCTGCGAGCTCGTGTTCCGCTCGCCCAGCTGCAAACTACTCGCCTACCTCAAGTACCTGAAATTCAACTGTGGCTGCTGGCGCCCGATTATCCGCATGATCAACTCTCTGATGAGCAAGCTCATGCATTGATGGATGCACCGCCGTACTGGAGTTTTTGTTGGGCCAGCGGGCAAGTGCTCGCCAGGTTTATTCTGGATCACCCTGAAGCGGTGGCAGGGCAAACGGTCGTTGACTTCGGCGCCGGTTCCGGTGTGGTCGGAATTGCTGCGGCGCTAGCCGGGGCAAAGCGCATTGTTGTGGTGGATGAAGATCCAATCGCGCTCGAAGCTTGTCGTATCAATGCGTTGCTTAATCAAGTGGATATGGAACCGTATTTGAGTCTCGAAGCTCTGGATGAACTGGGTTCAGAGTACCTGTCTGCGGCAACTATTTGCGTCGCCGATGTGTTTTATGATCGAGACAATATTCCATTACTCGAGCGGTTCAATCAGCAGTTCAAGCAGGTCTTGATCGGAGACTCAAGACTGGCTGGTAAGGCGCTTGCTGGTGTTGAAGTCATTGATTCGGTAGAGAGCTCTACGGTGCCAGATCTTGATGAATCACGGCAGTTTAACTCCGTTACGGTGTACCGAACCGCATGATTGTCCGCGTTTACTAGCCAGCTCTTATCCGCAGTCTATCCGCAGTCAATCCGTAGTCAGGTGACTCGCTCCTGATTAGGCAGCCTTGCGCAGGAACACCGGCTTTTCTGGCGTTGAATCAGCCTCACTGTACTGGTAGCCATCGATATCGAACTTGAGTAATTTGCTGACCGTTTTCACCTTATTCTTAATCAGCCATGCCGACATCGTGCCCCGCGCTTTCTTGGCGAAAAATCCGATAACTCGGTAACGATCTTTGCTCCAATCTTTAAACACAGGCGTGACGATATCGGCCTGTAGTTCTTTGGCTTTTATCGATTTGAAATATTCATTCGAAGCCAAATTTACCAGGGTTTTGGAGTTCGACGATATCAGCTGTTTGTTGATGTTGTCGGTGATCTTCGACCCCCAGTACTCGTACAAATTTTTATTCGCCTCGACCGGCAGTTTTGTGCCCATTTCCAAGCGGTAGGCTTGCATCAGGTCAAGCGGCCTCAATACCCCGTATAGCCCAGATAAAATCCGCAAATGATCTTGCGCGTAGGCGAACTGTTTCTCAGTGAAATTCTCGGCTTCGAGACCCAGATAGACATCGCCCTTAAACGCCAATACCGCTTGTTTGGCATTGCTTGGTTTAAATGGCCGTGACCATTGGTGGTAACGATCAACGTTCAGATTCGCCAAACTTTCGCTGATGCCCATGAGCTTTTGCAGATCATGCGGCGACTTAGTACTCAGCACATCAATCAGGCCCTCACTGTGTTTTAACAGGGCGGGTTGGCTGTAGGTTTTGGTCGTCGACGGAGTATCAAAGTCCAGTGTTTTGGCCGGAGAAATAACAATCAGCATAATGGTTAACTTGCTTTGCGGGTTAGCGCTGGTTTTGCCAGCAGGGGTTTTAAATAATGGCCGGTGTAAGAGCCGGAATGTTGCGCGACATCTTCGGGCGTGCCTTCTGCCACAATTTGGCCGCCACCATCGCCGCCTTCTGGTCCAAGATCAATGATCCAGTCGGCCGTCTTAATGACGTCGAGATTATGTTCGATCACCACCACGGTATTGCCTTGATCGCGGAGTTGGTGGAGCACCTCCAACAACTGGCGAATATCATGAAAATGCAAGCCTGTGGTTGGTTCGTCGAGAATGTACAAGGTGTTGCCGGTATCACGCTTCGACAACTCACGCGAAAGCTTAATGCGTTGAGCTTCACCGCCGGAGAGGGTAATAGCGCTCTGACCGAGTTTTAAGTAGCCCAGCCCTACCGACATCAAGGTCTCGAGCTTTCTACGGATGTTGGGTACGGCGCTGAAAAATTCAGTAGCGTCTTCAATCGTCATATCAAGCACATCGTGAATATTGCTGCCTTTATAGCGAATATCCAGCGTCTCACGGTTGTAGCGCGCGCCTTTGCACACATCACAAGCCACATAAATGTCAGGCAGAAAATGCATTTCGACTTTGATCATCCCATCGCCCTGACAGGCTTCGCAGCGACCACCTTTTACATTAAAAGAGAAACGCCCAGGTTTATAGCCTCGCGCCCGGGCTTCTGGAGTGCCGGAAAAAAGCTCTCTAATGGGCGTAAAAAGCTGCGTGTAGGTTGCTGGGTTCGATCTTGGTGTGCGCCCAATAGGGCTCTGGTTTATGTCGACAATTTTGTCGACCTTATCAAGTCCGTCAATTTGTTTATGCGGAGCACTTTCTATGCGTGAACGGTTTATCGTTTGTGCTGCAGCAGGGTAGAGCGTGCCATTAATTAGCGTTGATTTTCCAGACCCTGATACGCCGGTTATGCAGGTCAATAAACCCATCGGAATGTTGGCGTTGACGTCTTTCAGGTTGTTGCCACTGGCGCCGGTAATTTTGATTTGTTTCTTCTTGTCGGCTTTGTGCCGTTCTGACGGCACTTCGATCACTTCAACGCCAGAAAGAAACTTGCCGGTTAATGAGTCTGCGTTTGATTTGATTTGATCGATCGTGCCTTGCGCAACAATGTGGCCGCCGTGGACGCCTGCGCCTGGACCAATGTCGACAATATAGTCGGCATGTTGCATCGCATCTTCGTCGTGTTCGACCACGATTACTGTATTGCCTAAATCACGCAGGTGGGTAAGGGTGGCGATCAGTCGATCATTGTCACGTTGATGCAAGCCGATCGATGGTTCATCTAACACGTACATCACGCCAACCAGCCCCGAGCCGATTTGCGAAGCAAGTCGAATACGTTGTGCTTCGCCGCCAGAAAGCGTTTCCGCGGAACGATCCATGCTTAAATAGTTCAGCCCAACATTGACCAAGAATCCCAATCGATCGTGAATCTCCTTGACGATTTTATCGGCAATTTGGGCTCGGTTGCCGGTCAGTTTTAAGCCTTCGAAAAACGCTAGGGCATCGCCGATAGAACGCGCCACAATCTCATTGATACTTTTATCGTCGATAAACACGTTGCGTGCTTCTAAACGTAAACGTGTGCCAGTGCAGTCGGGGCAGGTCTGCGAATTGATGTACTTAGCGAGTTCTTCGCGCATGCTGTTCGATTCAGTTTCCCGGTAGCGTCGCTCCATATTTGGGATGATGCCTTCCCAGCTGTGGTGTCGCGTGACCCCTTGACCTTTGTGTCGCAGGTAACTGAATTCGATGGTTTCATCGCCACTGCCATAGAGTAATTTCTCGCGCTGTTTTTTACTCAAACTACTCAATGGCTCGTCGACGTCAAACCCGTAGTGGGTGGCCACGTTCTGCAGCATGCGAAAATAAAACAAACTGCGACGATCCCAGCCCTTAATTGCCCCGGCTGAGAGGCTTAAGTCTTCATCAAAGATAATCTGTGCTGGGTCAAAATATTGCTTGGTGCCGAGTCCATCGCATCCGCTGCACGCCCCCACCGGGTTATTGAACGAAAATAGTCTCGGTTCTAATTCGCTGAGGCTATAACCGCAGTGCGGACATGCGTATCGAGCTGAGTAAACCAAGGTGTGTTCTTGTTGCTTGTCATCGGCCATCACCAGAACTTCAGCGACGCCTTCAGCGAGTTCCAGCGCCGTTTCAAAGGACTCGGCCATACGCTGTTCATTGCCTTCTTTAATGACTAAACGGTCAATGATGATGTCGATGTCATGCTTAAAGTTTTTCTTTAGCGTCGGGGGCTCCGACAAATCGATTACCTGACCATCCACTCTCGCTCGCACATATCCCTGCGCGTGCATGCTCTCCAGCAAGTTGAGATGCTCGCCTTTGCGGTCACGCACCACGGGCGCCAATAGCATGATCTTACTGCCTTCAGGAAGTGCCATGGTTTGATCAACCATCTGGCTGACGGTTTGCGCTTCTAAGGTCACATTATGATCTGGGCAGCGCGGATCACCCACGCGTGCAAACAGCAGGCGCATGTAATCGTAGATTTCAGTGATTGTTCCTACGGTTGAACGCGGGTTGTGCGAGGTCGCCTTCTGTTCGATTGAAATGGCGGGTGATAGGCCCTCAATCACATCGACATCGGGTTTCTCCATCAAAGATAAGAACTGACGCGCGTAAGCGGAGAGCGATTCTACGTAACGCCGTTGGCCTTCGGCATAAATGGTGTCGAAGGCTAGCGACGACTTACCTGAGCCAGATAAGCCAGTGATAACGATCAGTTTGTCACGTGGCAGCTCAAGGTCGATGTTCTTGAGGTTGTGCGTGCGAGCGCCACGAATGGTGATGTTTTCCATCGACATGTTGATGTGTTTTTCCGGTTTTTGTGGGCGGCCTATGTAAAAATTAACAGCCGCATGAACAACCTGTTAATATACGACGCATTAAGTCAAAGGGACATCATTTTCCGTCCGACAAACCTATTCCTTTCACTCGATTAGGACCCCATAACCTTGGCAACTGAACGACTTTCGGGTCTGGAGCGACGCGCAATCGCGGCTCTGGCCTCAATTTACGGCCTGCGTATGTTCGGCCTATTCCTGATCCTTCCTGTGTTGGCGATTTACGCCGATGAACTCAATGGCGCCACGCCTGTGATGATGGGAATTGCGCTGGGTGTGTACGGCATAACCCAAGCCATCTTTCAAATTCCCTTTGGTTTGTTGTCTGATAAGTTCGGCCGCAAACCCATGATTGTATTCGGTTTATGCGTTTTCATCCTCGGTAGTTTGATCGCTGCATGGGCAGATTCTATCGGCGGCGTTATTGTCGGTAGGGCGTTGCAGGGAGCAGGTGCTATTGCCGCCGTGGTGTTGGCCCTTACCAGTGATCTCACGCGCGAGAGTCAACGCACCAAAGCGATGGCCATGATTGGTATGACGATTGGCTTATCATTCTTACTTGCTTTAATCGCAGCGCCATTTCTGCAAGCATGGATTGGAGTTCGAGGTTTGTTTTTGCTCACCGCGGTATTGGCAGCGGGCTCAATTGTGCTGATTTTGAAAGCGGTACCGACGCCGGTGCAAACGTTTAACCTAGAAGTGCGCGCTGTTCCTCAACGTATGTGGGAATTGGTGCGACACCCGCAGCTGATTCGCCTCGACTTAGGGATCTTTTTTCTACACTTTGTTCTTACCGCCATGTTTGTGGTGGTGCCGATGGTGCTGCTACAGAACAATGGCTTGGCGACCAGTGAACATTGGCGGGTTTATGTGCCTGCCTTGCTTGCGTCGATCGTGGCAATGGTGCCGTTGATTATTTTATCAGGGCGTAAAAAATGGACGATTCGGGTTTTCCTCATTGCCATTTGTATCCTGCTATTTGCCCAGTGTTTGCTTATTTGGCGCCCAGTTGGCGTGTTGGGAATGACCGTTTGTCTGTTCTTCTTTTTCTGGGGCTTTAATTTGCTCGAAGCTATGTTGCCCTCATTGGTTTCGCGAGTTGCTCCGGCAGCTTGCCGAGGGTCAGCGATGGGCGTTTACAATACGTTCCAATTTAGCGGGGTCTTTTTTGGCGGATTTCTAGGTGGCTTAACCTATGGGAACTTTGGCGTAAATGCCGTGTTCATTCTCTGCGGCCTGTTACTGCTGGTTTGGGGCTGGTTGGTCTATTCAGCGCCGCCGCTGAGATTGCTCGATAGTATGGTTGTCAGTGTGGCCAATGCTGCCGGGCTGGATTGCGAGCAGGATCTTGAAGCAGTGCCGGGCGTCGAAGAGGCTATTATTATCGCCAGT
>CALJJR010000191.1 GCA_937973905.1 uncultured Arenicella sp.
AGCCTTAAGTAAAATCGAACCAGTATTTTCAGCGGCAGGATTTACCTACCAGCAAATAAGTAAGGAGGCCAAACCTCTTTACCACGCGGCATCGGTTATGGTGTGCAACTATTTAGCGGTACTCATGCACGCAGGTCTTAAAACAGCCGAAGCGGCAGGCCTTAATCACACTACTTTCTGGCAAGCCGTGCAACCTCTACTTGGCGCCACCATAAACAACATTGGCACCGAAGGCGCTGTCGCAGCTTTGAGCGGGCCCTTAGTGCGCGGAGACAGTGACACCGTCAGCAGTCATTTATCAGCTCTTGAAGACGCAGCCCCAGAACTGATTCAGCTTTATAAATCGCTGGGCTTACAGGGTCTATCAATGGTTGATGAACGTGGTGAATTAGCTGACGACAAACTCAAAGCGCTCAAATCGTTGCTCAGCGATGGCCTCGACGTGACTCAAGATTAATCCACAACTTGTTGTCTGGCGTTGTTGTAAGGTGTGGCACAGGAGTATTATTTAGTTATTAACAAACCCATTTCACGGAGCATCTAATGTCATTACGAATCAATGATGAAGCACCTAATTTCACCGCCCAGACAACTCAAGGCGAGATCAATTTTCATGACTGGATCGGCGACAGCTGGGCAGTATTATTCTCGCACCCCAAAGACTTTACGCCAGTGTGTACTACCGAGCTCGGTTACGTCGCAGGCATTGAAGACGAGTTCGCAGCCCGCAACACCAAGGCAATTGGCTTAAGCATCGACCCAATTGATGATCACCAGCGATGGGCTGATGACATCGAAGAAACGCAAGGTCACCGAGTAAAATTCCCCGTTATTGGAGACACCAATTTGGAGGTCGCCAAACTCTACAATATGTTTGCCGTAGATGAGACCGGCACCGCTGGCGAGCGCACTGCTGTCACCAATGCAACGGTAAGAACGGTGTTCATTATTGGCCCTGATAAAAACGTTAAATTGATGATGACCTATCCAATGACCACCGGACGTAACTTTAACGAAATTTTGCGCGTTATTGATTCAATGCAGCTCACGGCTCGGCACAAGGTTGCCACGCCGGCGAACTGGGAAAACGGCGATGATGTCATCATTGTCCCTGCCGTGACCGACGATGAGGCCAAGGAGAAATATCCGCATGGGTGGAAAACCCTAAAACCATATCTGCGCGTGGTGAAACAACCCGATTAATTTCGACCGAGACTAAAACGCCGCATTTTGCGGCGTTTTTTTTAGAATCTTGTCTCATTCGCTGTTTCTTATTCGTTCTACTAGCAGAGACAAAATTCTTTGGCTCACAACTTAGAGGACACTAGCATGCAATTTATGGCACTAATTTACGATTCTGAAGATTCTTCTGACCTTGAGTGGGACGTGATAATTCAGCAATATGAACAATTTGAAGAGAAGCTCAAAGCCGCCGGAAAAGAGGTTCATGGCAATGCGCTGCAGCCAGTTTCAACCGCAACCTCCGTGCGAGTTCGTGACGGCAAAAAGGATGTATTCGATGGGCCTTTCGCTGAAACCAAGGAACAACTCGGTGGCTACTATATCTTGGACTGTGACGATCTAGACGAAGCTCTAGAGTGGGCTGCGCAAATCCCTGGAGCCTTAACTGGTACCGTAGAAGTTCGTCCGGTGATCGTTTTTGACGAGTGACAGCAGCGATCTTGATCTGGAGCTGGCGCGTGTATTTCGCGCCAGCTCCGGTGCCATCATCGCTTCTATGGTGGCGATCTGTCACGATCTAGAAACTGCCGAAGACGCTTTGCAAGAAGCAATCATCAAAGCCAAAATCCATTGGCAAAAGGACCAACTCCCCGATAACCCTCAAGGTTGGCTACATACAGTCGCCAAACGGTGCCTAATTGATCATTTGCGACAAGACGATCACCGGCGGCGAGAACCGATTTTAGAGGGCGCTTACACATCTTTGGCGAACCATAAAATCAGCCAAGAGGGCCAACAAGAAATACCCGATCATCAATTGAAATTGATGTTCGTCTGTTGTCACCCGGCATTAAATCAATCAGCTCAAGTAGCACTGACACTTAAGACTCTCTGCGGGTTAACCGCGCGAGAAATAGCCCGTGCTTTTTTACTCTCAGAAGCCGCCATGCGACGGCGTTTAACAAGGGCCAAAGATAAAATCCGCGATACGAACATTGCCTATCGCATACCAGAAGGTGATGAGCTCAAAGAGCGCTTGGATTCAGTGTTGGCCGTTATTTATCTGATTTACAACGAGTCATACACGGCATTTGAAGGTCAAAACTTAAGCCGACAGGACCTGGCTAACGAAGCCATTAGATTGGCGCGTTTGCTGTCCAATTTACTGCCCAACCCAGCTGTACTGGGATTGCTCGCACTGATGCTATTTCACCAAGCTCGACAACCGGCAAGAAGCTCCCAAACATCGGCTTATATCCCATTGGAGGTGCAAGATCGAACCCTTTGGAATAATGAACAAATCTCGGAGGGTAAGACCCTATTGCTGAAAGCGTTGGGAGAGGGAAAACCAGATCCTTATCAACTGCAAGCGGCGATAAGCGCACTGCACTGTGAAGCCAGCAGCTGGGAAAACACCGATTGGAAACAAATCCATATGTTGTATTTAACCTTGCAGCAGCTTGCGCCGTCTCCGGTGGTGGAACTGAATGCGTTGGTTGCTTTATCGCAGGCGTGTTGCCCGCAAGACGCTTATGGGCAGCTAGAGCAATTAGCGGAGTCGTTAAGTGCTTACCAGCCTTATTTTGCGGCGAAGGCCGATATGGAAATCAAGCTCGGTGAGCACTCACAGGCCAAACAAAGTTTAGCGCGAGCGCTCGAGCTGTCTAAAAACGGGGCCGAGCAGAGCTATCTGCAAGACAAGCTTGCAGAGCTTTCCCGTATCGCTATTACTCCCAAATAACGCCGGCTTTTTCAGACTCGCTGATCAAAGCTTGATAGCGATCTTCCAATCGATCACGTTTTATCTTAAGGGTTGGCGTCAACAAACCATTGTCCACCGTCCACTCATCTTTGACCACGCAGACTCCGCCTAGACACTCATGTTTCTCCAATTGCTTATTCACGGATAGCATCGTCGCGCCCAGACTTTCAGAAATCTGCTCCTGACTCATACCCACCGAGGTCTCTTTAGATACTACGACCACCGCCTTAGGCGCTGGCAATCCGGACCCCATCACGCAGATTTGTTCGATGAGTTGGTTTTCACCCATCATGCTTTCTATCGGTACTGGCGCCACATACTTACCTTTCCCAGATTTGAACAGCTCTTTTACTCGACCGGTGATGCGTAAGAAACCTTCTTCATCTAACGAAGCACGGTCACCGGTGCGCATCCATCCGTCCTCGGTAAAGGTTTCTTTAGTGACTTCTTCGTTCCTGTAATATTCTTTAAAAACCCCATCTCCGCGCACTAAAATCTCGTCTTCCTCGGAAATCTTAACTTCCAGTCCATCAACCGCCTTGCCAATAGTACCTATTTTGTCAGCTCGAAATGGGTAGTGTGTTGTGGCCACGCCGGTGACTTCGGTCATACCCCAACCTTCAGAGATGCCCATACCCAATTTTTGGTACCACTCGAGCACAGAAGGTGCGATGGGGGCTGAGCCTGAACCGAGTATCTGGGCGCGGGCTAAACCCAACTGGGCGCGGATTTTTTTCTTGACCATGCTCGAGACGAACGGAATTTTGAGCAATCGATCCAGCTTCTTCTGAGGAATGTTCGCTAGCACACCGGACTGAAACTTCATCCACAAACGAGGAACTGAAAGAAACGAAGTCACATCAGCGTTGCGCAAATCCTCGGCGAAGGTCTCCAAAGACTCAACAAAGGTAACCGTTGAACCGGCGTACAAAGAGGAATACTCAATCAGGGCCCGCTCAGTAATGTGCGCGAGCGGCAAATAAGAAATAACTTTTTCGTCTTCTCCGGGCGGATGCAGGCTGAACATGGCAGTTGCACCGTAAACAACGTTACGAAAGGTCAAGACCACGCCTTTCGGATGACCAGTCGAACCCGAGGTATAGGCGATTGAAAAGGTATCATCCAGAGTTGGCTCGACAATCTCCTGCAGCGGCTCAGACGCCTCGATCAAATCATTAATTTGATGCTCACACGGCCACGTGTCGTACGGCATTGAAATAGACGTAATATGATTCGGCACTGCTTGATCCAGATGTTTGTAATTGGCCAGCTTGCCAACCACCAGCGCTTTCGCGCCACTGTGCTCCAAAACATAAGAAATTGTTTTCTCACCAGCAGTAAAATAAATCGGCACGGAAACAAGACCTGCGGCGGTAAGTGCGAAATCAGTCAAAAACCACTCGGCGCAGTTTTCCGAGTAAATTGCCACGCGATCACCAGGATTTAAACCCAAGGAACGAAAACCAGCCGCCAATCGTAGGGTTTTCTGCCATGCGTCTTGCCATGAAGTTTCGTGGTAAACGCGGTTTTTGGGTTGCCGCCAGTAGATACGATCTCCGCGTTTAGCAGCCATCGCTTGAAATTGTTGTATCGGTAGTTTTCTCTCTTCTACTCTCATTGAGTTGTCTCCTCCCAAACGCGCGCCTGCCGGTGCTTGTCGCATCAGTGCTGCGGGTAAGGTTTTTCCTGTAATCAGTCTGTAAACGCAATTATTGCGTCAAATTTATGTCGCCACCACTTCTATTTTTTCGGCAATCAAACCGCGCCATTTTTCAGGCCCCGTGGTGTGCACGGATTGGCCTTGAGTATCCACGGCAACGGTGACGGGCATGTCTTTGACTTCAAACTCGTGGATTGCTTCCATGCCCAGTTCTGCAAAGGCGACTACCTTGGAGTTAGTAATGGCTTTTGACACCAAATACGCCGCGCCGCCAACAGCCATCAAATAAACGGCCTTATGCTTGGCGATAGAGTCTATCGTTGATGGCCCGCGTTCGGCTTTACCGACCATACCGATTAGCCCTGTCTGCTCGAGCATCATATCGGTAAACTTATCCATGCGCGTCGCCGTAGTTGGGCCAGCTGGCCCCACCGCTTCATCTCTGACGGCATCAACAGGCCCAACGTAGTAGATAAAGCGATTGCTAAAATCAACGCCATCGGGCAAGCCTTCTCCGCTTTCCAGCAAGGCCTGTATTTTCTTGTGAGCAGCGTCTCGACCGGTTAACAGCTTGCCCGAGAGCAACAGCGTTTCGCCCGGCTGCCAGTCCAGCATGTCTTCCTTGGTCACGGTATCAAGATCAACTTTGCGAGCACTTGGCCCCACATCCCATTCAATCTCAGGCCAGTCGCTTAGGCTGGGCGGGCGCTGTAAATAGGCGCCGCTACCATCGAGCACAAAGTGTGCGTGACGTGTGGCCGCGCAATTTGGGATCATCGTGACGGGTTTAGATGCAGCGTGGGTTGGATAGTCTTTGATTTTTACATCCAACACAGTGGTCAGCCCACCTAAACCCTGCGCGCCAATGCCCAATTCGTTGACCGCGGTAAAAATTTCAAGCCGCAATTCTTCCAGCTTGCTTTGCGGACCACGCGCCATCAGCTCGTGGATATCAACGGGCTCCATCAGTACTTCCTTGGCCAGCACAGCTGATTTTTCCGCAGTGCCACCCACGCCAATACCAAGCATGCCCGGCGGGCACCAACCAGCACCCATGGTGGGCACTGTTTTCACCACCCAGTCGACTAAAGAGTCACTCGGGTTGAGCATCACCATCTTAGATTTGTTCTCAGAGCCCCCGCCTTTGGCGGCGAGTTCAATATCAACCGTGTCGCCTTCAACCATCTCGTAGTGAATAACCGCCGGCGTGTTATCACCGGTGTTTTTTCTAGCGCCGAGCGGGTCAGACAAGATCGACGCTCTAAGGATGTTATCCGGATGTTTGTAGGCACGACGCACACCTTCATTAATCATGTCTGTTACCGACATCTCGGCATCCCAACGCACATCCATGCCAATGCGCGCGAACACCGTCACAATGCCGGTATCCTGGCAGATTGGCCGCCGCCCTTCGGCGCACATCCGTGAGTTGATCAGAATTTGTGCCATCGAATCTTTGGCGGCTTGCGACTCCTCAGCTAAGTAAGCTTTGTGCATTGCATCGACAAAGTCCTTAGGGTGGAAATAAGAAATGAACTGCAAGGCGTCGGCAACGCTGTCGATAAGATGATCTTGATGAATTACACTCATAACCCGGTTGAAGTGGCCCTATTGTTTGGAATAAATTTCCAAACGGTGTGATATCGGACACTTAGTTTAGCAAAATTAAGCTCGCGCGCAGCGCTCAGTCGAGCAAAATGAGTTAGAATTCGCCGTCCCGACACATGAGCCCATACTAGGTCAACGCCGAGACGCACTATGCGTAGTTCTAAATTCCTGATCGCCACGGTCAAAGAAACGCCCGCTGATGCCGAAGTAATCAGCCATCAACTCATGCTGCGTGCTGGCATGATTCGCAAAGTCGCTGCCGGCGTCTATAACTGGCTGCCGATGGGGCTGCGCACGCTTAAAAAAGTTGAAAAGGTGGTGCGTGAGGAGATGGATCGCACAGGCTCACAAGAGGTGTTATTGCCGGCCGTGCAACCGGCGGAACTCTGGCAGCAATCGGGGCGCTGGGAAATGTATGGCGGTGAATTGCTGCGCTTACAAGATCGCCACGATCGAGATTTTTGTTTTGGCCCCACCCATGAAGAGGTGATTACCACTTTAATCGGCAACGAAATTCGCAGCTATAAGCAATTACCGGCCAGCTTTTACCAGATTCAGACTAAGTTTCGTGATGAACGACGGCCTCGCTTTGGCGTAATGCGTGCACGCGAGTTCCTGATGAAAGATGCTTATTCCTTTCATCGCGATCAAGAGAGCCTGCAGGAATCTTATGATCAAATGTTCACTGCCTATTCAACCGTGTTTACACGCTTAGGCTTACATTTTCGCCCGGTTGAGGCCGATACTGGCAGCATTGGCGGTAGCGGCTCGCACGAATTCCATGTGCTCGCACAGTCTGGTGAAGATGCCATTGCTACCTGTGACAAACACGATTATGCAGCCAATGTAGAACTGGCTGTGGCGGCACAAATTGGCGGCGAACGTGCCGCGCCATCTGAACAGCTCAGTAAGCAAGACACGCCTGGCCAGAAAACCATTGCGGCAATTTGCGACTACCTTAAAGCGCCCGTCGAGAAGACCATCAAGACTCTATTGGTCAAAGGCGCCGAAGTTGACGCTGTGGCCTTGGTATTACGCGGTGATCATGAACTCAACGAACTCAAAGCTGAGAAACACCCATTGGTGGCAGCGCCCTTGCAATGGCTTGACGAAGATGAAGTCATGCAAGCGGTGGGCTGTGGAGTCGGATCAATTGGCACGGTTAACATCCCAATTCCGGTCATCGCGGATCGATCGGCGGCTAATATCTCCGACTTTATTTGCGGCGCAAATGAAGACGATGTGCACTACACCGGGGTCAATTGGGGCCGAGACTGCCCTGAACCAGAATCATTTGATCTGCGCAGTGTTAAGCAAGGCGACCTCTGTTCACGAGCAGGCGATGTCGATCTGGGCGAACAGGGCGATGAAGATCGACTAAAAATCATGCGCGGCATTGAAGTTGGGCACATCTTCCAGCTCGGGACCAAATACAGTGAACCACTTAATGCCAATTACCTGGATCAGAACGGCAAGGCCACAACCATGATCATGGGTACCTACGGAATTGGCATCTCGCGCATCGTGGCCGCTGCCATAGAGCAAAACTATGATGATCGCGGCATTATTTGGCCCACCAATATGGCGCCGTTCGAATTGGTCATCACACCCATCGGCTATCACAAATCAGAACTAATAAAACGCACCTGTGATAGACTCTACGCCGCTTTTAGCGATCTCGGCATCGAAGTATTGCTTGATGATCGCAATGAGCGTCCCGGTATCATGTTTGCCGATGCCGACTTAATTGGTATCCCGCATAGACTTGTGGTGGGCGAAAAAAGTCTTGCTAACGGCAAATTGGAATATAAAGAACGCAGCGCAGATGAAGCGAAAGAGTTCGACGCCGAAGATGTTGTCGACCTGCTTGCTGCTCGCATCACTGCCGCTCGATAATAACTATAAGAAAAGTATGACTTTTGCTGCCTGCAAAAGCCTGGGTTGGATCAGGCCACTAATCAGTACGCTCACACTATTGAGTGCGTCATTGTGCGCGCCTGTGGCAACAGCACAACCTTCTCAGTCACCTGTCGATCAAGGCTTAGTACAGGCGCTACATCAAGCCACGCGCAATGTGCATGATCGCAGCACAGACCTGGATTCTCTGTTGTGGCTATCAGCGATGTCTGAACGCCTTGAAGACCGAATCGAAAACCCCTTTTATCGCATCCGTCTGCTGAAAAATGTTTACGATGAAGCCGAGCGGGAAGGATTAGACCCGCAGCTGGTTCTAGCCGTAATCGACATTGAAAGCAACTTCGATCGCTTCGCCTTGTCCAGTGCTGGTGCCCAAGGTCTTATGCAAGTCATGCCATTTTGGAAAGACGTCTATGGTCGCCCTGCTGACGACTTGTTCAACCCGTTGATCAGTCTGCGCTATGGCTGTCGAATATTACGCCACTATCTGGATAAATACGAAAGCCCTACAGACGCCTTAGCCGCCTACAATGGCTCATTAGGTCGCACTACCTACCCGAATAAAATATACCGCCGTTTAAACAGTCGCTGGCAGTACGAGGGTGATAGTTTTGAAACCAAGCCCACCCGCGTGGCACTGCGTTAAGGCGTAGAGGCCTTCACGACCAGGGTTTCTAACTCATCTTCGCTGGAAGCCTGCTGGAGCACTGAAACCACCTCAGCGCCAATCAGCGCCACCACCCACGACAAATATACCCAGATCAAAAAGATTGGCAGAGTCGATAGCGCTCCATAGACTACTTCATAACTGTCAAAGTTGACGATATAAGCACCGAAAAGACGTTTGGTGGCTTCAAACAAGATTGTTGCAACCAGGGCACCGGCTAATCCATGCAAGAGGCTCACCTTGGCATTTGGCATGACCAAATACAAAAGCGCAAAAGCGAGCAGCTGAAATAAAAACGGCAAAGCCACCAAGCCGAAGCTCTGTACTTGCCCACCCAATCCACTGCCTTGCAAGATCGAAGAACTCAGCACATAAGTTGAAATAGTAAGGCTGCCACCCATTAGTAGTGGACCCAGCGTCACCAACGCCCAATATACTGTGATTCGTTGGGCGAACGTGCGGCCTCGCCCTACGCCCCAAATATCGTTAAACGAATCTTCAATGGTGTTAAGTAATAACAGCGCAGTGAGCAAGAAAAACAACAAACCGATTACGGTTAGCTTGCCAGCCTGCCCAGCAAACTGCGTTATGTATTCACGCACTTCGGCGCCTGCTGAAGGCACTAAGAATCGATAAATAAAGTCTTCAAGATCAGAACCGAACTGTTCAAAGCCGCTGAATACTGAGAGCATCGCAAAACCAATTGCCATCATCGGCGCGAGCGCTAATAGCGAACTGAAAGACAGTGCTGATGCATGACGCAACAAACGGTCAGTACGGAACTTACGAATTACCTTTAAAGGAATTTCAAAATGGGTCTGCATAGCCGTGATTAGTCTGATCATCAAAAGACTGTGATTGAGTGTGTTAGCATTTGCGCCGTTATTCAGACAAATACTACCGCATCTGTGTCCATGGAAATCAAAATCTATCACAACCCGCGTTGCTCAAAATCTCGCCAAACACTCGCCTTGTTGGAAGAGAACGGCCTACAACCGCAAATTATCGAATACCTAGAAACACCGCCTGATCACCAACAACTCGACAGCCTATTACGCGGCTTAGAGTTGGAACCTGAGCAGCTTATGCGCAAGGGCGAAGAAATTTACCACAGCTTGGATCTCGCCAATCAAGACTTGAGTCGTAACGAATTAATTGCAGCTATGGTCGCCAATCCGAAACTGATCGAGCGTCCCATTGTAGTAATTGGCGATCAAGTCGCGCTGGGCAGACCGCCTGAAAATGTACTCACGATCCTGCCTGCCTAGCAATGCCTGATAGCAAAGTATTAGTGCTGTACCACAGCCGTTTGGGTTCAGTGCAAAAAATGGCACGTTTGATCGCACGCGGTGTTGAAAGCGTAGATGGCTGCAGTGCGGTCATCCGGTGCGTTGCAGATTCGGATCAAGACGATCTCACTGACGTTCAGGTTAGCAAGGATGATCTGACGAACATTGATGGCTTAATTATTGGCAGCCCTACTCGATTCGGCAATATGTCGGCAGCGATGAAGAGTTTTATTGACTCTACCAGCCGTGAATGGATGGCTGGCTCTTTGGTTGGAAAACCCGCGGCGGTCTTTACTTCCAGCTCGTCTTTGCATGGTGGTCAAGAATCAACCTTGTTATCGATGATGTTACCCTTGCTGCATCATGGCATGTTGATCTGCGGCCTGCCTTATACAGAAACCGCACTCAGCCAAACAACCAGTGGCGGCACGCCTTACGGAGCTAGCCATGTCGCTGGTCATACCAACGATAAGCCGATTTCAACTGAAGAAAAAACTTTGTGCCTGGCGCTCGGTCGGCGAGTAGCCGATGCGGCTATCCGGCTGCACTTGGATTAATAAATTTCTGCAAAAACGGGATGGTGATACGTCGCTTCTCGATTAGAGAAGTTTGATCGATCGTATCTAGCAACTCGAACAGCTTGCTTGGTTCGCGACTTGAGCGCGCCAACATGTAACGAACCACCTCGTCATCAATACGCAAGCCTCGCACCTTCGCGCGCAGCTTGATTGCCTCAAAACATTGCTCGTCACTCAACGCCTGTACCGGGTAAATTAAGCCACTGCCCAATCGGCTCACCAAATCGAACAACTTAAAACCCATCTTATCGGGCGCTCGATCACCCGCGATCAAAAGCTCTCCACCGTTGTGCCGAATCTGCTCGAAAAGGGTAAATAACAGGCGCTCACGCTCGCTATCACCTGCCCAAGCCCCCAGATCATCGATGCACACTAAATGCGCGACGTCGACCATCTCAAGCAGCACGCTGGCTTGTTCAGGGTTCTCGAGGTTTGGATCAGCAAGTGACAAAAAGGTGCCGTTCGACACTTCTTGTTTGGCGAGGCGCATTGCGGCAAACAACAGATGGCTTTTGCCGGATCCTTCAGGCCCATAAATATAGATCAGCTTAGGGGCGCCAGTGGTGACACAAGACTGAAGCACAGAGGTCAGCTCGGTATTATGACCAACCCAAAAATTGTCGAAACTCGATTTATCACCATCCGAGATGGGTAAGGGGATTTGGGGGCTGGTTGTCACAGGCTTGAGAAAAATTAAAGGGATAGTTTGATGCTTAAGGTTATGCGGCGCCTTACTTGGCAACAATATCATCCGGCGAACGGGTCGCTTTGATCGACCAGATATAAACATATGCTGCGCCGCTGACCACGCTGGTAACCAACACCACTAGGGCAAGCAAGGGCTGTACGGGCGCCAGCGAACTCACTTTCGCAAGCACCGCTAATGCTACAAGGATATACACAATTTGCATAAATGTATTGAGCTTGCTAACAAGCAAGGGGCGCATTTCGATCGAGCCGAACGAGAGAGTCATTATTAGATATCCCACGATAATAATGACATCTCGAAACACCACCACGACCACCAACCAGAACGGAATCAACAACAAAACCGACAAGGTGATGTAGGCGCTCAATATCAAGGCTTTATCAGCCAATGGATCTAGTATCGCGCCCAATTGCGTACGCGCATCAAAACGCTTAGCAATATATCCATCAAGCGCATCAGTGATACCTGCCACCAAGAACACACACAAAGACAACATGAATTGCTGATCTTGCAACAATACGATCAGAAACGGCACCAATGCGATGCGCCCCAGAGTCAGTAAGTTGGGTAAATAGATCATGTGCGAATGGCTCCTCCGCGATGCGGCCCTCCAGCAGATTATCACCAGCTTTGCTGCGATACACAATAGAGGGTGAAACGGCTACAATACCGCGCTTATCAGCGCGTTCGGTTCAATCAACGCCGAGATTCAATTTTGCCAGAGATCAAATACGCATGTCAGAAGAAAAACAAAGCCTGAGTTATCGAGACGCGGGCGTCGATATTGATGCCGGAGATGCATTTGTAGATGCCATCAAACCGATTGCAAAACGCACTCGGCGCGAGGGTTGCCTGAGCGGTCTCGGCGGCTTTGGCGCGTTGTTTGAAATACCTAATAACTATCAAGAGCCAGTTCTCGTGTCTGGGACTGACGGCGTCGGAACCAAACTAAAGCTGGCTTTTGACCTTGATAAGCACGACACAGTGGGCATTGATCTGGTTGCCATGTGCGTCAATGACATTATTGTGCAGGGTGCAGAGCCGTTGTTCTTTCTCGACTACTTTGCCACCGGCAAGCTGAGCCCCACACAGGCCGCTGACGTGGTGACAGGCATCGGAGAAGGCTGTCTGCAAAGTAACGCAGCCTTGATCGGTGGCGAGACGGCCGAAATGCCTGGCATGTATGACGATGGCGAATACGACTTGGCCGGATTTTGTGTTGGCGCGGTCGAGAAATCTAAAATTATTGATGGCAGCAAGGTTGCTGCTGGCGACAAAATTATTGGGCTCGGCTCGAGTGGAGCCCACTCTAACGGCTATTCACTCATCCGCAAGATTATCGATACCCATAATGTTCCCATGGATACCGTTATTGGTGATAAGACGCTTGCGGAAGTTGTTATCGCCCCCACCCGAATTTACGTTAAATCCTTGCTTGAGCTATTGGCACACCATCCCGTTCACGCACTCGCCCACATCACTGGCGGCGGCATACCTGGCAATCTGGTTCGAGTTCTACCTAAGGGCTGTCACGCAGTGGTCAATGAGTCAGCATGGGAATGGCCGCCATTGTTTGACTGGTTAATGAAAACCGGTAATGTCGAGCGGGCAGAAATGTATCGTACTTTTAACTGCGGGGTTGGCATGATGGCAGTGCTGCCGGCTGAATCGGCTGAGAGCGCGGTAACGCTTCTAAATCAAGCTGGCGAACATGCTTTTGAGCTTGGTGAGATCATTGCTGGTGAGACAGATACGCCTGTACTCATTAAGTAATCTTTACCTGGAACTTTACCGTGAGCGATGACTCAAGAACTGATCCGCTTGCCCGAGCGGTTGTTCTTATTTCTGGAAGCGGCAGTAATCTGCAAGCTTTTATCGACCAAATTGAGGGTGGTGACCTGCCTCTTCAAATTGATCTAGTGATCAGCAACAATGCTGAGGCCTACGGCTTAGAAAGAGCGTCTAAGGCGGGTATTGCCAATCGTGTTATTGATCATCGCGAGTTTGGTACTCGCGATGAATTTGACCTAGCGCTAAAACAAGCGATCGATGAGCATCAACCCGATCTGGTTATTTTGGCTGGCTTCATGCGTATTCTTACCGCGGAGTTTGTGCAACATTACGCCCAACGACTCATCAATATCCACCCTTCACTATTGCCTAAATATCCCGGCACTGACACCCACAACCGAGCTCTGAAAGCGGGCGATAAATGGCATGGGGTGAGTGTGCACTTTGTGGTTCCCGAGGTAGATGCAGGCCCGATAATTTTGCAGGGCCGCTTACCAATTAATGCTGCCGACACAGCGGAATCCTTGCAGCAGAGGATTCACAAGATTGAACATCAGCTCTATCCCTTAGCCGCAAGTTGGTTTGCTGAAGGCCGTCTCAGCATTGAAAACGACCAAGTATTACTGGATGGTGAAATCTCAGATCTACAGTTGCAAAGCTTTGAGCGGTAAGATAATTTGCTGGCCTTAGGTCTATTGGGTATGGAAAAAATGTTAGCAACCGCTCTGATTCTGCAAACCGGCAATCTTTGTACGTCACTCGCTCGCTCCGTGAAAAACGCAGCGTGGTGCCTATTAGCAGTCAGTCTCGGCGCAGCACAAAGCAGCTTTGCTCAAGAACTCGAGCCGATTACCATTGCCTACACCATTAATTTAGTCAGTGATAAGTACGGAAACGCAACGCTTGGCAAGGTAGAAACTGAGCTAAGTAAGACTGAGCAAGGCTATGCGGTTTCTTCTGCCACCAAGGCACAGGGCATTGCTGCCATTTTAATGGGCAGCAATTATCAAGAAGCCTGCGAATTTGGTGTTAATGAAGGGCGCGCCATCTCCAGCGCCTATGCTGGCGGGCGCCGCGACCTGAAAGATTATGTTGTGGGTTTTGATTGGCAAGCGCGCAAAGTCACGTTTGAAGACGGTGACTCCTTGGATATGCCGCAAGGTTACGTTGTGGACAACTGCAATATGCTGTTTGCGGCGGCTCTGTTAAGGGATGCTGAACAGCTTGATGACAGCCTTTACATTGTCGACGGTAAGAGCAAACGAATTCGCGGGTACCGACTCAAGTCATCGACCGAGGAGCTATTAGCCACGGACTTTGGTGAATTCAATACGCGAAAAATTGTCTTCGAACGCGAGTTAAAACCAGAAAGAACTTTGACCTTTTGGTTGTCGCCAGAGTATTCATACGTACCATTAAAAATGGTGGAACGCCGACGAAAGCGCACCACCACCTTTATGGTTGACGATATCGAAAGCTAGTCGCTATTCAGAATTCTCGAGACTTTTATTGAAGTCTCCTTGTTGATCTGCCGCGGTCAGAAGATCGCCCCCTGTTCCAGCGGTTATTTTGAATTCCAGCTCGCCATCTTTTACGCCAATTTTCACATTGCCGCCTTTCTGCAATTTTCCAAACAACAGTTGGTCGGCCAGCCCACGCTTAATTTCTTCTTGAATTAAACGTCCCAGCGGCCGTGCTCCCATCGATTCGTCATAGCCATGTTCGGCGATCCAAGCACGAGCATCTTTGTCGACTTGCATCTGCACGTCTTTATCGAGCAATTGGCGCTCTACTTCGAGCAGCTCCTTATCGACAATTTTGCCAATCACATCGTGGCTTAAAGAGTTGAAGCGCACGATCCCATCCAAGCGGTTGCGAAACTCTGGCGTAAACATTTTCTGTATCGCCTGCATATCGTCGGTACTGTGATCCTGCTTGGTAAAACCCATGGAGTTACGCGCAACCTGAACCGCGCCTGCATTGGTTGTCATAACAATGATCACATTACGGAAATCAGCTTTGCGTCCATTGTTATCAGTGAGCGTTCCATGATCCATAACCTGCAACAACAGATTAAACACATCTGGATGCGCTTTCTCTATTTCATCCAACAATAGAACCGCATGCGGATGCTTATTGATTGAATCGGTCAACAAGCCGCCCTGATCAAAACCGACATAGCCAGGAGGCGCACCGATCAAGCGAGAGACGGTGTGCCTCTCCATATACTCAGACATATCGAAGCGAATCAGCTCTACCCCCAACGTCATCGCCAATTGGCGTGTTACCTCTGTTTTACCCACGCCCGTAGGGCCAGAGAATAAAAATGAGCCAATCGGTTTGTCTGGCTTGCCGAGTCCAGATCGAGACATCTTGATGGCCGCCGACAACTGAGTAATCGCAGCGTCTTGGCCAAACACAACCAACTTCAAATCACGCTCAAGATTTTTCAGCGCGTCGACATCCGTTGCGGACACGTTTTTCGGTGGTATTCGAGCGATAAACGAAACCACTTCTTCAATTTCCGACACATCGATGGTAGGTGTCTCGCCCTCTTTGCGTTCAAATAAACGAGTTCGTGCACCAGCCTCATCTATCACGTCGATTGCTTTATCCGGCAGGAAGCGTTCGTTGATGTAACGCTCCGCCAATTCAGCAGCGACGGTGAGAGCCTCCGGAGTGTAGGTCACTTCGTGATGCTCTTCGAATCGGGACTTTAAACCACGTAAGATCTGAATCGTCTCATCAACCGTAGGCTGTTCAATATCAATTTTTTGGAAGCGACGAGACAAAGCCCGATCCTTTTCAAAGATGCCGCGATATTCTTGATAAGTGGTTGAACCGATACATTTGAGGTCGCCACTTGAGAGTGACGGTTTTAGCAAATTAGAGGCATCCATGGCGCCGCCAGAAGCTGCACCTGCACCGATGATCGTGTGGATTTCATCGATGAATAACACCGCATGTTCCTCACGCTCAAGAGCTTTCAAAACAGCCTTTAAACGTTTTTCAAAATCACCTCGATATTTGGTGCCCGCCAGCAGTGCGCCCATATCCAGTGAGTAGACCACGGCATCGGCCAATACTTGTGGCACTTCCTCTTCGACGATTTTTTTGGCCAAGCCTTCGGCAATGGCGGTCTTACCAACGCCAGCTTCACCAACGTAGAGTGGGTTGTTTTTGCGCCGTCGTGACAATATCTGAATGGTTCTCTCTACTTCCTTTTCACGCCCAATTAACGGATCGATAAAGCCGTCTGCGGCGCGTTCGTTAAGGTTTACCGTATAGGCTTCAAGCGGGCCTTCCTTTTGTTCACCTTCACCGTTTTCTTCATTGGGTGGGTATGGCAAGCCTTCAAGCTCTTCGCCGTTCTTGCTCACGCCGTGCGAAATGTATGAGACAACGTCATAACGCGTTACATTCTGCTGGTCCAAGTAATAAGCGGCGTAAGAATCTTGCTCTGAGAACATGGCGACCAGAACGTTCTCACCTTCAACTTGATTTTTGCCTGAGCTTTGGACGTGCACAATGGCTCGTTGTAGCACGCGCTGAAAACCAACACTCGGCTGAGTCTTAACTTCGGCATCCTCATCGAGTTGAGGAACCTGTTCAGTAAGATGATCCGTTAGTGTGCTACGTAACTGTTCGATGTTTGCACCACAGGCTTGCAGCACCGCCATCGCGGAAGCATTGTCTAGCAACGCTAACAACAGATGTTCAGTCGTCACGAACTCATGCCGCGCTTCATGCGCGACCTGAACAGCAAAATTAAGGGTTTTTTCAAGATCTTTAGAAATCATGGATTTTCTCGGTTACTACTTTTTGACTCTTGCTCTGTCTTGCGGATGACATCGGGCGTTCTCTGCCTTATTCATCATCCTCTTCGGTATCTGGTTCCATCGTGCACTGCAGAGGATGCTCGTTTTGTTTGGCAAACTCGATTACTTGCTCAACCTTGGTTTCGGCGATTTCACGCGTGTAGACCCCGCATATTCCAGCACCTCGCTGATGAACATGCAGCATTATTTGCGCCGCACGTTCTTCATCATGGTGAAAGATCAATTGCAGCACCCGCACCACAAATTCCATCGTGGTGTAGTCATCGTTGAGCAAAATAACTCGATATAACGGCGGTTTCTTGAGCTTAGGTTTCGCTGTTTCCAAGGCAACCGCACCATGGTCCTGATCTGACTGATAAGGGTCGTCGTAATCAGGTTCATCATTCATCGAGGGAGGAACAAATTTATTCATAACATAAAGTTTAATTCTGTTTCTGCTGCATCAAGCAGGCCTGTCATGTCGTTGCAAAACTACGCAAATGGCAGATTTATCGCCTTTTTGAAAATAGTCGAGGCTGTAATTACAGTATGACACAGCACCTAGTTTTGCGCCCGTTTGTGAAGAATTCAAGGCTTCAAGGATGCCAATTGATTCAGTTTAGAGTTAAGCAAACTCGTTGAAACGACCTAAATAACACTTACCGCGAGTCTCGGAGTGACTTGACGAACGACTATTTTGCAGGTTAACTGTCCAAGTCAAATTATATTTATGTAATTGATATGGGTTGTGAAGCAGATAAAAACAGCCAAAGTACTGCTTTATATATAAAAAGAATGCAAATCGCCGGCTAGGGCTACTTTTAAAAAAATAAGGCCGATTGCACTAAAGTGAGGAATTTTAAGATGGCAACAAAGGGGACTGTAAAGTGGTTCAATTCGTCCAAAGGATTTGGTTTTATCGAACCCAGTGAAGGCGGCAACGATGTTTTCGCACACTACTCCGAAATTGAAATGGATGGGTATAAAACGCTAACCGAAGGTCAAGAGGTGGAATACGATCTCGAAGACGGTGAAAAAGGGCCAAAGGCTGCCCGCATTAGATCGAGCTCTTCGTAACTGTTGCGGCAAAATGCAGGCAACTCTCAATGAGACTAACCCAATGAGACGAACCCGCTAGCTGTCACAATACATTGTTATGGAACTAACTGCAGAGAGACCAATCGGTAATACCTTTTGATAGGTCTTCTTCAGAGATAAAAAAAACCCGCCATCAAGCGGGTTTTTTTTGAAGCATAGGAGTTGCTTGTTACTCGCAATCAGCCTAACTTCTAAACTCGCTAACAATATTATTAAAGGTGTCACTCGGCCGCATCGCTTCATCAGCTTGCGTGGCCACCGGTAAATAATAACCGCCGATATCTTCAGCCGAGCCCTGTGCCTTGATCAGCTCTTCATTAATTTTCTCCTCATTCTCGGCAAGGCTCTTCGCCAAATCGGCGAAACGTGCCTTTAGACCCTGATCTTCATCCTGTGCAGCAATTGCTTCGGCCCAATAGAGTGCGAGATAAAAATGGCTACCTCGGTTATCGATCTCGTTAACCTTGCGCGACGGTGAACGACCCTCCATTAACAGGCGACTACTCGCTTCGTTCAGAGTATCGGCCAAAATTTGCGCCTGTTTGTTGTCATACACATCAGCGAGATGCTCAAACGACGCCGCGGTGGCGAGGAATTCACCCAAAGAATCCCAGCGCAGGTGACCCTCCTCAGTGAACTGCTTCACGTGTTTGGGTGCTGACCCGCCAGCGCCCGTTTCAAATAGACCCCCACCGTTCATCAACGGAACGATAGATAACATTTTTGCACTGGTGCCAACTTCCAAAATGGGGAATAGATCGGTCAAGTAATCACGTAAGACGTTGCCGGAGACAGAAATTACGTCTTTGCCTTGATTAATGGTCTCCAATGAATAGCGAGTGGCTTCAGCCGGAGACATAATCAAAATATCCAGACCGTCGGTATCATGATCTGCCAGGTATTTATTCACCTTGATAATGAGTTGCGCTTCATGTGGTCGGTTCTTATCTAACCAGAACACAGCCGGCGTGCCGGTCTTACGAGCACGCGTTACCGCTAATTTCACCCAATCTTGGATTGGGGCATCTTTCACCTGACACATACGCCAGATATCGCCCTCGCAGACTGCATGTTCGAACAAAATTCGGCCGTCGCTCTCATCAATGACACGCATATAGCCGTCGTATTCCATTTCATAGGTCTTGTCGTGAGAGCCGTATTCTTCGGCTTTCTGAGCCATCAGGCCGACATTAGACACGCTGCCGATCTTAGTTGGATCAAGCGCCCCATTGGCTTTACAGAAATCGATCACTTCTTGGTAGATGTATGCATAGGTACTCTCAGGTATGACGGCTTTGGTGTCCATAAGCTCGCCATCCATGTTCCACATTTTGCCTGAACTGCGAATCATAGCTGGCATTGACGCATCAACGATGACATCACTTGGAACATGCAAATTAGAAATACCTTTATCTGAATCCACCATTGCGATCTTGGGGCGGTTTTCGTAACAGGCCATGATATCGGCCTCAATACTGTCGCGCAGATCGCCACTGATTTGTTCGATAACTCCGTACAAATTGCCCAAGCCATTGTTTGGCTGCACATTGAGCTCATCAAACAAGGTTGCGTATTTTTCGTAGACGTCTTTGTAGTAAACCGTGACGGCGTGGCCGAAGACAATCGGATGAGACACCTTCATCATGGTGGCTTTGACATGCAGAGAAAAGAGAATTCCAGCTTCTTTACAATCATCAATTTGCTCTGCGTAGAATTCGCGTAACGCCTTCTTGCTCATGAACATGGCGTCAATCACTTCACCAGCAAGTAACTGCAGTCCAGACTGTTTAACGGTGGTGTTACCGTATTTGTCACTAAATTCAATTTTGACTGAGCAGTCTGAATCGACCGTCATTGATCGCTCGCTAGAGCGAAAATCTCCACCGTTCATAGTAGCGACGTGCGTCTTCGAATCCTTACTCCAAGCGCCCATTGAATGAGGGTGTTTGCGGGCAAAGTTCTTAACCGCAAGCGGTGCACGCCGGTCTGAGTTGCCCTCGCGAATAACTGGATTAACATTACTGCCTTTTACGCGCTCATAACAGGCGCGAATTCTCTCTTCTTCTTCCGTTTTAGGGTTATCCGGAAATTTTGGTAGCTTAAAGCCCTTGCTTTGTAGCTCTTCGATGGCGGCTTTAATTTGCGGTATCGACGCGGAGATATTCGGCGTTTTAATCACATTCGCTTCTGGTTCTAGCACCAAACTACCTAACTCAGCCAGAGCGTCGTCGACTCGTTGATCGGGTTCAAGATAATCGGCTAAATTCGCCAAAATACGCGACGCGAGTGATATGTCTTTAGTATCAATTTCAATGCCTGCGGCGCTGGCAAACGATTGAAATATCGGTAGCAAAGAACGGGTTGCTAGTGCAGGAGCTTCATCAGTAAGCGTATAAAAAATCTTCGGGGCAGATTGACTCATCAAGTATTCCTTCCTCTAATTTGGGATGTACCAAAGGCGTCTTGCGCCGACAATTTGTCGCGAGAGAGCACCCAAGGTGCGCCCGCCTTTGTGGCTGTGGACCGAATCAGTCAGCAAGCAGCAAAGCCGAGTGTCAAAATTATTTTACAGACTGTGTTAGCCAAACAACGAAAACCCTAGAAACCTTGGACTATGATCGGCCCAAATCACGAGCATCGCTACTTCATCAGGGCATCGACATGACCCGCGATTAACGCTCGTGTGCGCTATGGGTGGCTACCAGAAAACAGACAAAATGATAACATAGCCCCTGCAAGCAGACTATTGTAAAAGCTTGCCGGAAGCCTCAAACTAGCCACTTGATAGAGGCAAACAGAGTTGTATTTTAAATGTGGCAGCCTGATGTAACAGTCGCCGCGATCTGCGAACGAGACGGTCACTTTCTACTTGTAGAAGAGCGTTCCAAGTCTACCGGCCAAATTGTACTTAACCAGCCGGCGGGGCACCTCGAAGACAACGAGACCCTAATCGCGGCGGTACAACGCGAGACACTGGAAGAAACCTGTTGCGAATTCACGCCTGTGAGTTTGATCGGGCTATATCGATTACGCACGCCAGCGGGCAAAACGTACATCCGATACACGTTTAGTGGCGATGTTAGCCAACCTCTTGAGAACCGCGAACTTGACCCCGATATTATCCGCACCCGCTGGATGTCTCTGGCGGACATCAAAAAACAGAGCAATCTCCGCAGCCATTTGGTATTGAGCTGCATTGAAGACTTTCTACAAGGCACTCGTTACCCTCTAAGCGTAATTCGAGATCTGTAGCAATTCCCCTGGAAGCGCTTGCGCGCCGATTCTAATGTCATTACCCGAGTTTCAAACAACCCCTATCCAGAAAGATCCAAGCGCCGAAGGTAAACATGTCGTCGTGGGCATGTCCGGTGGAGTCGATTCTTCAGTCAGTGCTCATTTACTCCTGAACCAAGGATACAAGGTCACTGGTTTATTCATGAAAAACTGGGAAGAAGATGATACTGAAGAATACTGTGCAGCCGCGGCGGATTTACGTGACGCGGCGCAAGTTTGTGAGCGTCTGGGAATCGAGCTGCACGAAGTGAACTTCGCGCATGAGTATTGGGAGAACGTGTTCGAACACTTTCTGGCCGAGTATCAAGCCGGACGAACCCCTAATCCGGACATCCTTTGCAATAAGGAGATTAAATTTAAAGAGTTTTTGCTACAAGCTGAAACAATGGGCGCCGATTATATTGCAACCGGGCATTATGTCGCGCGCGGCGAAGCGCAGGAACAAGGAGAGTATTGCTTACTGCGAGGTGCTGACGAGAATAAAGACCAAAGCTACTTTCTCTACACTTTGCAGCAAGATGCGCTGGCCAAAAGTCTTTTTCCCTTGGGCGAGATTTCGAAACCGCAGGTTAGATCGATTGCCGATGACTGTGGTTTTATCACGCACAACAAAAAAGACAGTACTGGAATCTGCTTTATCGGCGAAAGACGCTTTAAGGACTTCTTGAGTCAATATCTGGCGCCTAGCCCTGGCCGAATGGTGAACACCGATGGCGCCGCGGTAGGCGAACACGACGGCTTGATGTATTACACCTTGGGCCAACGACATGGTCTAAATATTGGCGGGCCAGGTGAAGCTTGGTACGTGGCCGCTAAAGACACTACGCGTAACGAGTTGTTAGTCGTGCAAGGTCATGATCATCCAGCCATGCTAACGCGCACCGTCATCGCACATACCACAGACTGGGTGAGTAAAGTCGCGCCGGAGATTGGCGCAAATTTGAGTGCCAAGACTCGCTATCGGCAAGCTGACCAGCAATGCAAGATTATCGATCTTAATGACAACTCAGTCACGGTAGAATTCGATCATCCACAAAGAGCGGTGACCCCAGGCCAAGCGTTGGTGATTTACGACGGTCGCAAATGCCTCGGAGGTGCGACGATACACGAGTCATTCTAAGACTCAGACTTCAAGCCAGATCAGCTGGTTTTGATAAAGAGCCTTAGTGAGCCTCTAGTCATAGAGTTTTTCTAGTTCTAGAGTGTTTCTAGAGAACTGCTTAACCTGCTGACCAGTCTTTAAATCCCGGGCGAACTACTTTTGCGCCGTCGGCATTAGCTGCTTCTTGAGCTTCCTTAGCCACTAATTTATCATTCATTGCCACGCGATAATCGCAGTAGGGGTACTTTCGGCACATCAAGAATTTTTCACCGATGCGCTTTCCTTTAACCGCGACTTTAGTCACAACCTCGCCATTACACTGAGGGCAAGTCCGCTGTTTGGCAAAGGCTGCGTAAGAACTGTTGTCGATGGTAAATTGCGAGCGTGCCGCACCATTAACTTCAGGTGATTTCGGCTTGGAAGAATAACCTGTCACCAAACGGCGGATGTCAACACGCTGATAGTCTTGACGAATATCAAAGTAAAACAACCGAAGATGCGCAGCTTTACACACGGAATTGACCAAATCCTCTCGCTTGGCGCGATCTGTCCGTGAGGTGGATTTATCAAAGTTTTCCAACTCAATCACACCAAAGATTGAGAGATCATTTTTTTTGCATAGCACGTAGTCGAGATGCTGACCCATCAAACGCTTCTGAATGCGGCGTTTCTCAAACCCGCTGGCGGCCGGGCTTGCTGCAACCACATCCAACATCGATACTTTTGTGAATACGAAAAAGTCTTCACTCAAAGCCGGCATCAGACAATCAAAAAAACTGCGTTCCGCAGGCGACAGTAATCGACTTTTACGCTGTAACTCAAACTCGTTGTTTTGAGCACGCGCGCGCAAATAAATGAAAATCCCAAGTATCACCAAAGTCGCAACCCCAATTGCAACTGGCAAAAAATACTCGTTCTCGAACAGCTCCATAATATTAACCCCGGTTCCGATAACACTCGAAACCCCTTAAATTGAACCCTTATCAGTAGTCGAGCAAATCTCTTTTATTCGACTACTGCTAACTTTTGCTGAACAACGCCAGCGTAACCCAAATCGCAGTGTTTGCTATAGCAAGCTAAACATCTACGAATAACACTTTTCAACCTTCGATAATTGCAGCTAACAACAGCTCGTTACCGAAGCCAGCAACTCGTACGTTGATAAGTGGTCTTACAGTCGTCTATAACCCATCTATAGAGCGTAAAACTGTAATCGTGTCGGTACGCAGCGCCGTAAACCACCATCAACCATTATCTAAGTCTCGCTTCAGCTCACCCCGTAGTTGGGGGAGTCAGATAATGATTACTTAGCCCTGCAAACCCAATAGAGCCCGCAGCTGCATACTTAACACCCCAACCAGCGAAAGATACCATGCCATGAGAAAGTTGTCCGCTGGTTACACCAAAATACCACTTTATGAGACATATGTAAGCTTAAAATAATTAAAATTATGCGTTCTAAGCCAAAAACCCCATCACCTAACGCCAACTTGACCCTCTACCGAGCAGGGCCGATACTAGTCTCAGTAGGTAATCAAAGGGTAAAAAATAATGGAGTTGATTCAGGAACAAAATCAACGCACTCGCCAGGAGGCACGTTATCGATCCAAGATAGCTGATTTGCTGGCGCATGCCGATGTCAAGATCGTGCACGAACCAAGTTTTAGTGCAAAACCGTGGGATATGCGTGTACACAACGACGCATTGTTTTCACGAATTCTCGGCCAAGGCACCCTAGGCCTTGGCGAGGCCTACATGGATGGTTGGTGGGATTGCGAGCAATTGGATGAGTTGTTTGCCCGAGTTCTCGCTGCAGAGCTAGCCGGCAAGGTAGCAACTTGGTCCGATAAAGCTTTTTTCCTGCTCGGTCATTTACGCAATCGACAAATCGGTAAGCGTCTCAGAGCCACCGCCGCTGACCACTACGATACCGGTAATGATCTCTATCAGCACATGCTCGATAAAAAGATGATTTACACCTGTGGGTATTGGCGCCACGCAGAAAACCTGGATCAAGCTCAGGAACATAAACTTGAATTGGTAGCGCGCAAGTTAAAGCTTAAGCCGGGCATGCGTGTCTTGGATGTTGGTTGTGGCTGGGGCGGCGCCGCCAAATACATCGCCGATAAACACGGAGTTGATGTGGTTGGCATCACATTGTCTGAGCAGCAGTATGAACTCGCGCAAGAGCATGTTAGAGACTCCAGTGCGATTGTCCGTCTGCAGGATTTTCGTGCGCTGAACGAAAAGTTTGACCGTGTTTACTCACTCGGCATGTTCGAGCACGTTGGCTTTAAAAACTTTGCCGATTATTTTCGCATTGTTGATCAATGTCTGGAACCTGGCGGACTTTTTCTATTACATACGATTGGTCACCGCGTGACTAGTTTCAAGGTAGACCCTTGGATGGATCGGTATATTTTCCCAAACTCGATACTACCCTCTGCAGAAATGATAAATCGTTATTCGGCAGATTACTTCAGCGTTGAAGATTGGCACAACTTCGGCCTCGACTACCATAAGACGCTGCTGGCGTGGGACCGCAATCTACACGCCGCGTGGCCGCTCCTTCCTGACTACGAAGAACGATTTAAGCGCATGTGGCATTACTTTCTAATGTGCTCAGCGGGTTCGTTTAAAGCCTATCGTAATCATCTCTGGCAGGTCGTTTTCTCAAAGGGGATTCAACCGCAGCCCTATGAAGCGGTTCGATCAGCGATATAATCAAACATTCTTTTAGGCAGAGAGCCGAGAGTCGGCGAATAGCTATTCCTTATGCAAATCGTGCCAACGCCGCGTGGCGACATCCCTTGTCTGAGCTTCGCAAACGTTCGCGCCAACGGCGAAGATGCTGCCGTAGAAACGATCCACTTCTCCCCTGCCAATGGCTTTCCGGTTGCGGCGTATACAGAGTTTCTTGATCTATTTGCCGATCGCTATAACGTCAGCGGCTCAGATAATCGTGGTGCTTGGCCAGATGAGCCGGAACCAGAGAAGCAGTGGAACTGGAATGATCATGCGCTCGATTTAATTGCGGCGATTGAGTCTTTGCACACATCGCCTGTGATCGGTATGGGTCATTCTATTGGCGGCACAGTAACCGTGCTGGCTGCAGCAATGAGGCCTGACTTATTCAGCAAAGTAATTATCATCGACGCAGCGACCGTACCTTCAAAGCTGATCAGCCATTTTTACCACCTGATTCCCAAATGGTTATCTTTTAAATTGTTCAAGTTCATCCGTGGCTCACATCAAAGGCGCCGCCTGTGGCCCTCGCCGGAGACGTTTTTCGACAACTACCGATCTCACCCCACCTATCGCAACTTCACTGAACGCGCTTTGCGCGACTATGCGCAAGCGGGCCTAGTGCAACAAAGCGATGGCCAATATATGCTGCGTTACAACCCGGCTTGGGAGTCGTTTAATTTCCGACGTGTGCATTATTTGTGGGATGCCCTAGAAACGCTAGAAAAAGACGCCTTGGTGTTGCGCGCCGAGCATACTTATCTTTACACGCAAGCCCAATTTGATGCGCTCAACGAGCAAGTTGGTGACAATGTAGATAGTGGCACGATTGCGGCTTGCTCACACTTAGCACCACTCGAACAGCCGATCCGTGTGGCTCAGCAAATCCTGTCTTGGCAACGGCTCTCGCCAGCCAAAACTCAAAAAGCGAGTTGAGTTCCCGCGTATTCTCCAGCTTCGATGATTGTGCGCATGGCACGCATGGTTTTATAGGGAGAATCGACTAATAGCAGATTGGTTAACCACGCTGGCATAGGGCCATTTGGATCAATGTGAGCAAAATTTTCGACTCGCACCTGCCCACCTGAGAGCGGTGTGAAGTGCCATTCTGATCTTGCGTCATACACTCTTACCGCTTTTTTATTACGCGGCTGCAATTCCAGACTCTGCTCCTTGGTTAAAGCCTCACTGTGCATCGAAACCTGCCCCGTTTCACTGTCTCTAGACCAGATCATTTGCGCTACGACATCACGGTCTTTTACCGGGAATGGAATGTTGTTATGGATGTGCACGATTTGCTCGGTCGGCGATATAACCTTGAGCGCCGTTGAAGTTTTACACAAGTCGGCCCAGTCTGCGCAACGCGGCAGGTCGCTAACCAAGGCTACCAGTTGAGCAACTTCACCGGTAACGATCATCTCACCTCGCACCGCTTTGAATTTCGATCCTGATACCTTGCTGGTGTAAATTAAAATCCCATCTCGATCGCGTTTTTCTACCCAGTCATACTCGGTACTAACGGGTGCGGCGACGACCAAAGTCGTAAAGAGAAACAGCGATATTAGAACGAAGTTAGGCATTCGAGAGGCTTTCTTTTGATCAACGCCGGACTCTAACACGAGACGATCAAACTACCGACAACAGAATTACAGAGTTGCATAACTTCGTTTCAGAACGTATATTCTGAAAACAATGCCTCGCACAAGAGAATTTCACCCAGACTCCGTTCTGGATGCCGCGTTAGATCTATTCTGGCGCAAAGGCTACAAGGCCTGCTCCATGGCCGATGTGGTTAAAAAAACCGGCGTGGCACGCTACGGTCTTTACCAAGCGTTCAAAGATAAAGATCAGCTCTATTGTTGCACCTTGCGACGGTACCGACAAAAGGTAAGAGACTTCCTTTATTCGTCGTTTCTGCAGCCCAACGACCAGCCTGACTTTCACACTCTAGCTGAGCACTTCAACCGAATCTTAGACGAACTGGAAACGGGTGAATACCAAGGTTGTTTTGCTCATCAAGCCGCAATAGAGCGCGCCGGCAAAGACCCAGAAGTCGATGCCATCGTGAGTGGCTTCTTCAAAGATATAGAAGATCACTACCGTGCCTTGCTCATACGCAGTGTCGAGCTAAAGCAGGTTCGTGATCTACCTGTTGAAGACCTAGTCGCCTATGTGATGGGAATTCAACGAGCTTTAATTGCCATGTCGAAACAAAATTGCTCAATCCAAGAGCGAAGAAACTATGTGCGCTGCGCATTGGAACTGATGCAGCCTTAGAAAGCCCAAATTCTAGATCTTGCTTTTTTTTGAGCAATTTCAGAATAGTCGTTCTGTCTAACAACAGAATATCAATTTAATGCAAAAGAGGTAATCACAATGAAAGCAGTACCTAAGTTAGTCCTAGCGGCAACACTATTTCTCGCAGGTCACGCGAATGCCGATGTAACAACCGCAGGCGGCGCGATGGCTCTGTGCAAAACCGAAGCACAAAATACGCATTCGAATTATGTGAGCAGCAAGTCTAAACAGATCAAACAGACGCGCAGTGGGTTTCGAATAAAGATGCGCGTAAGGCTCGAAGACAAAACAGTAAGTTCGAACTGCGAAGTCGCCAAAGATGGCACCGTTAAATATGCAGCCAGCTAAGTTTTTGCTCCGCTGAAGTTTGTTCAGTAATTAGAGGGCCTGGGAAAGAATCCTTCCTTAACTCCTGACCTCCATAGTGAGGATTACTCCGATTGTTGGAGCACCCCCTACTCGCGCACAAGCAGTTCGTCCTCGTTGTGCGCTCTAGGGGGGTTTTTATTTAACTACCAGTTCGCGACCATTGCGCGCGCGGGTCATTGGCCGCAGCAAGACGTACGTATTCGGTCAAGCCAGCAAATTGCACCGAATTAGTTTGAGCATCAAGATCTCGCGTAATCAACCGCCTAACCCACTTAAAGCCCGCCTGTTCCATAAACTCACGGATTAACTGACGCGTAGCCAGCGAACTGGTTGAGTAATAATAAGAGATAAGCGCGTAACCAAGCTCAGCCATTGGCACATCAAGTTGACTGGCTTTTTTGCGCGGCTCCTGTAGGCGTATTTCCTGCAGGATATCTAGCATTGTTTGATTGATCTTCATGTGCTCCCCCAAAGTCGAAACGAGCGTTGCTTTTTGCGATAAATTTGATTGACTGTATGTCAAACATTTTCCGCTTTACGGGCAGTCTTCGCAAACGCTTGCGGGTTGAAACTTGTAAACAAATGTAAAGCAACTCAATTATCTAGCAATAACAAAATTATGGGCGCGAGTGGCACAAGATCGATTGGCTCCTCCATTGGAGGGGCTTGAAAACCTTCGATAATTGCATTGGCCACAAGCTGGTGCGTGGCGGTGGTAGGATGAATGCTGTCGAAGAAGACGTAGCCGCTGAAATCTGGCTGAAAAAGCGGGAATAAGGGATTGTCACACCCAGAATCAAACTCAAAGTCGAAAGGATTAATGCTGTCGTTGGGGTCAAAGCAGCCCACGTCAACAATGCTGAAACCAAATGCGCCTGGCGTATCGAGTATCGTGTTTAAAGCGCCAAAGACATCGGCAATTCGAATATCGAGATCATCCAGACTCCCCAACTGCTCCACGGTTTGGTCTAGCAATTGATTAAAACTCTGCACATAACCACTGGTGCGGGCTGATATTCCGGGGTCGGATGTTTCCAAAGCAAGTGTCTGCGGTATGCGGCCTATGTCGGCGACGTTCGCCACCAAAAATTGTGTGGCGCCTCTGTCTATCAGTCTTTGTATTTGAGCAACCAACGTCACCATAATTTGGTTGATTCTTGCGTCTGCATTTTCAGCAATGGTTTCACCGCGCAGGTCCCGCAAATCATTCCCACCCATAAAGATAAGGTAGAGTGCCTGCGGATCGGCGATGTCTGATTGTCGATCCAAATAGCGGTCTACTTGAGAACTTAAATCACCCAGGTCATCGCCAAGAATATTGCCACCCACGATGGCGAAATTATCTCCTCCGTCCGACGCCGGGGATGCGTCCTGCCCTAAAGACGCGGCAAAGAAATCCACCGCCAGTAGTCCGTTGGAAATGCGATTAAGAAAATAAGGCGCAGGTAAGTCCGGAGTAATTGCGCCAGCGATATTGCCAGTATCGGACAGGCTGTCACCAAAAATGATTAGGTTTGAATATTGTTGTGCCCACGTGGTGGCGGGCGTGATGAAAAAGGAGAAGAAACACAACAGCAACAAACATAGTGTCGACCTTCGTTTAGCAACCATTTGGCACCTCATAGTCCTGCCCAGCAGATGTAATACGTTGTGATTTCAAACGCGCGAGAAATGCTCCGACATCGTAGCTGCACGCTCGAAGCAAAGATTCGAATCTAGGCACTTCAGCGTAATAGGTTGCTATCGAAGACAATCGAGCATTGTTGACCGGAACCCCAAACCACTTATCGAACAAGGGTTCTCCACCCCAGTGCTGTTGTTTGTGGGCCGAATAGCGTCGCTCTAACGCAGCCAGCAGTGCTTGTTTGTTCATACGCAACTCAGTAGTGTCGGCACTCGACGCATAGAGTGATTGTAATTCATCTCTTGAGGCCAGCAATATCGACACGAATTCTCGGTAAGCTTGGCGCCGCTTAAGGTACGCCGCTAACAGCTGGGGGTTGTGCCTTTCTAACCAAAGCGTAGCACCATACTCACCAACAACCGTTGCCATGGCCTCATTGAAGTTTGAATGATTCTTCACGTACAAGGCCTGATGCGCCAGCTCGTGAAATAGCAATTCTGCTAATTCGCCCTCACCATAGGCAATCATAGTCGGTAACAATGGGTCACGAAACCAACCGAGGGTGGAGTATGCGGCCGCCCCTTGCACCGCTGTGTCCAAACCCTGCGCTTGCAGTTCGCTCGCGAATTTTTGCGCATCATGCAAAGCAAAATAACCGCGGTAGTTTGCACAACCGATGACCGGATAACACCACTGCTTCGCCTGCACTGAGAACTCTTCAGCAGCAACCACGGTCCAAACAGGGTAAGCGCGTTTTAACGGCACATACGTTTTATAGCTACCATTGTCTGGCAGGCTCAACTCGGAGACAGCGAATTCTCGCATTTGCTGCGATTTGCGAAGTTGCTCAGCAAGCCCGATGTTGCCGTCTGCCTCTGCTTGTTGAATTGCTTTGGCTACCGGCTGACGCGCCAACATCAGCTTGCTGTGGCCAATGACGCTTTGGCCGTAATAACTTATTTGCGAGCAGGCGCTAAGTAACAGCAACAGCGGCCAAATAAGCCAAATGGTTAGTCGTCGGGCTGGCACCTGATTAACAACGACTTTTCGATTGCGGCCTCACGCAGCGGCACGGCGTTCTGTTGATACTCCTCACCAAACGCGAACTGTTTGAACGCATCCCAACTAGGGTATTTAACAAAGAACACTAAATCGGCATCGAATTCACCAATCAATGCTCGGTCTGGCGCATACGACTGCATTTTTTCGCCACCAACCGCTTCAATGTAAGGCTTGGCGGCCGCTAGATATTTCGCATACAACTCACGCCCACCGTCTTTTTTGAACCACAAAGCATTGAGCATCACGATGGGTTGATCAGACATACATTCCTCTATTGTTCTTTGGTTTTTCGACTAACACGTTTTTTGCGCACCATTTTTTTGGTACGCACATAAATAGCTTTAGAGCGTCCGCTACCGATAGGGCGCTCTTCGATTTCAAACAAATTCGTGGCTTTGACCAACTCCCCAAGCTTTTCATAACCGTAGTTACGCGGATCAAAATTTGAAGACTGATTAGCCACATGGCTCCCCACAGGCCCCAGTTGCGCCCAACCACTTTCATCGGAAGAGGCATCAACCGCTTTGCGCAGTGCTGACACCAACTTGGCATCACGCTTCAACTCATTGGTCGACTTTTTCTGCAGGGTGGTATCGCCATCATCGCTGACCCTGAGGACCTCTGTGTAGATAAACTTATCGCAGGCAGAAACAAAAGAAGAAGGCGTTTTACGCTCGCCAAACCCATATACGAGTAGACCGGCTTCACGAATTCGAGACGCTAACTTGGTGAAATCACTGTCGCTGGAAACGATGCAAAACCCATCAAAGTTCTCCGTATAGAGCAAATCCATGGCATCGATAATCATGGCGCTATCAGTCGCGTTCTTGCCCTTGGTATAGGCGAACTGCTGCACCGGCTGAATCGAATGATCGAGCAACATGTCCTTCCAACCTTTTAGGTTTGGCGCAGTCCAATCACCATAGATACGTTTAACGCTGGCCACCCCGTAGTTTGCGATCTCAGCCAGTAGGGCATCAACGATACTTGGTTGTGCATTGTCGGCGTCAATCAAAACCGCCAGTTTTTGGGTCATTTCCATGACCGCATTAGACGCGACTGTGGTTATTGATGCAAGGCAATCCGCCAGACCATGCGATTCGGCGAGCACTTATTTAGAGCGGGTAAGCCACAATACTATTTGATTATTTCACTGTATCGATTAGAATCGCAGCCCGCTCGTATTTCATCCTCGAACACT
>CALJJR010000192.1 GCA_937973905.1 uncultured Arenicella sp.
CCTTGTCGAATATACAAATTTGGGTGCGTTCTGCGGACAAGGCTGAACAGCTCGCTGCCAAGATGCGTGAGCTTGGGCTCCGGTGTGAAGCCACTGCTAATTTGGCCGAGGCTTGTCAAAGTGCTGATCTAATTTCCTGCGCCACCCTATCTACCGAACCATTAGTGATGGGCGAGCACATTCCTCCCGGGTGCCACTTAGACTTGGTTGGCGCGTTCACGCCGCAAATGCGCGAGTGCGACAATCTCGCCATTGAGCAAGCCAGCGTCTTTGTTGATACCCGCGCGGGCGCACTCGCCGAAGCTGGCGATATTTTACAAGCAATTGCGGCGGGCACTTTCGCCGCCGATCAGGTCTGCGCGCAATTGAGTGAATTGTGTGCCGGCACCCACATGGGGCGACAAGGCGTGGAGGAACGAACCGTTTTTAAATCAGTTGGCACTGCCTTGGAAGATTTGGTTGCTGCCAAACTGGCTTTTGAGAAAGCCAGCATGGATTGATTGTCTGAGTCTTATTGCTGGGCAGGTGCAACGGTGTTTGCTCGGCGACCATAAAATAAGTAGAGAAGCGCTGGCAAAACTAAGAGATCAAACGTTAATGCCAACAAAATAATGATTGGCGTTAACAAACCCAAGCCATCAAATGTCGCGGTGTTAGTAAAACTAAGCACGAAGAAACCAGCCATCAAAACGGCGGCAGTAATCGTAATGGGGCCCGCAACTTTTTCAAAGGCGTAATGAATGGATGCTTCAACACCACGACCTTGTTGAAATGAGTGCCGAAACTTATCGATAAAATGCACCGCAAAGTCGACCACCATGCCTAAGCAAATACCCGCGACGCTGATGACGACGAAGTTATAGATCTGCCCAGAGAGCGCCCATAATCCATACCCAACTGCGATGGGGATCACATTGGCTAGCATACCTAGGGTGCCTAGCAACCAACTGCGCAGCGCAAAAAATAGTACTAGTGACACCATCATTACTGCAATGATTCCGCCGCGCGCCATTTTTGGCGCCAGTTGCTCGGTGGTCACTTCACTCATCAGCGGTACCAACCCAGTCGCTATCACTCTGTACTGCGGCGCGTTATCCGCAAACCATTTACGGATGCTGCGCTGGAGACGCAAGACATTCGCACCTTCAACATTTGTGGCCGAAACCGCGAGACGCGTCGCCGATTTATCCAGTGAAATCTGCGTACTCAGATCTAAACCGACGGGTAAAGACATCTCATAAAGCAGCAAGTATTGTGCCGCAAGCTCGCGATTATCTGGCAAGCGGTACCATGATTCATCGTCACCATGCATGCTTTTGTTTAAGCGCTTGAAGGTATCAGAAACAGTTTGCACGTGGGTGACGTTTTCCTGATCAAGTGCCCACTGCTTGAAGTCATCCAAGGTTTTCAAGAACGTTGGCGTGATGACTTCATTCGGTTGATTACCAAACACCGCTACATCCAGTTGCAGCAAGCCGGCAAGCTTCTCATCCGCCACTTTTATGGACTTGGCAATGTCCGTGTGTGGCTTAAATAAGTTCTGGAAACTTTCATCCACCACCCCACGCGTGATGCCAAAAGACAGCACCAAGCTAGCGATCAGCGCAACGGGTAATATTAATTTAGCGTTACGCATTGAAAAGCTGGCCAGCACCGTAAAAAACTCCTGACCGGCAGAATCAGGCGATCTTGGCTTTAACGGCATCCATCGCAATAGCACCGGCAAGATCGTCACCGACAAGATGAACGCCACCGATACTCCAATGGCGATGATCACGCCTAATTTTCGCAAAGAGGGAAAATCAGTGAACACAAAGGTAATCACGCCCAAGGCAGTGGTCAAAGAAGTTAGAAAAACCGGCATGAAATTAATGCGCAGACTTTCTTTGATGGCCGCAGCTTTATCCATGCCCCGGCCCAATGCCGCCTGCGCGCCAACGATTATGTGCACCGAATCAGCCACGGCCAGCGTCATAATAACGATTGGCCCCATTGCGGCGACCGCCTCTAACAGCATTCCCGCCCAACCTAATATGCCCATTGTGATAACGCCGGAACCAACAACGACGATCGTCGCTGCAATGAGACCTGAGAAGGAGCGTAACAATATAGTGAGCAGCACCATCATCACCAGCAACATCACTGGCATCAGCAGCTCGTTTATCTCATTAAGATAGCGATCCGAATAATAGTCACCAAAAAACATCCCAGATTCTATGATCTTAAAATCACTCGGTTCACTCTGGTGACGAGCCATTACAGCTAGAATTTCCTCCGCCACCATATCTCTTTGTGTTGCATCTAAAGAATCGGCACCGGAAAAATCAAAGGTAAGGACGATGGCGGCGACGCTCTCATCGCGCGAGACCATCAGGTCGACGATTGCAGGGTCACTCAGTGCCACTTCCCGCGCGAGGGCGATCTCTGCCTCGCCCAAAGCACTGTCCAATGGCACTAAATCTTGTACATAGAGGTCATCACCGATCGCTTTGGTAAATTGAAAATTAGTCAGGGAATCTACGCGCTTGATGCGCGACACCGACCAGAGCTCTTCGGTTAACTCTCTGAGTAAAGCGAGGCCTTCAGGGGTAAAAATAGAACCTTCATTCGGCTGTACAAATACGCTGCCAACTTTATTCTCGGCAAACCGCGATTCCACCTCCGCCAGCTCCAACATGCCCGGGTAATCATCGTCTAAGAACGCACGATAATCGTTGCTACTCGATAAGCCACCTAAGCCCAACACGCAAATCAAGGTGACGACCAGCGTTATAAAACACACCCATTTTGGGTACGTTAGAATGGTGTCGAAAAACCTGCTCAGCAAGGCGGCCTCTGCTGCAAAAAGGCAACGCGCTCTTTCATCATGAAAACTCCCTGTGCGTCTTTTAGCTCAGCTTACGTCGAGCTCGATTGGTTAGGTCTATAGCGGGCGGGGTCGAGTGACCAGAGTGTACCAGCAAACCTTAGCCGGTGTAAAAATCCTGTATAATTTGCACAAATTTCTCAATTTCTGTTGCTGGCAAAGAATTGATCCCTGCAGCCGCAGCACGACCACCCCCGGTTTCAAACTGACGGCAAATTTCATCAGCGCCACGTTTATTCTCCAAGGGCGCGCGCACGCTGACCAGCCAGTTACCATCCGCTTTTTCGGTTAATACCGCATGCGCCTTAGCCGGTGCTTGATTGGCTAAGTCATTGCCAAATACGCCGCTAACGCGCCTTGCCCATGCTGCGTTTGGCAGTTGGTATACTTCAGCAACTTCTGAAACAAAGCTTGGCTTGGAATCCGTGGCCTTCGCCATATCTTGCAAATACCCTTGTTCAAGCACTTCGAACGTCTCGGCATCTTCATTAATGAAGGCCGTGGCGGTGGAATGCGCTGAGGTTCGTCGATACAACTCGGCCGGATCGAAATAAAGATCCTCAAGAGCCGCACCATAACCGTTGTAATTGATGTAGATACCCAAATTCTGCAGGCGTTTAAGATCCGTTGCCGCGACATCTAAACCCTTGGCTAAGACAGTGGCGCTGCGTTCCAAATTATCCCCGAAAGTGCCGACTACGGCCCACTCGAGAAATTGGCCATCTAAGTACTTGTTGATCAATAGCGAGGTGCACACATCTGCCGCTGGGTTTATCAAAGTTTCCAGCTGCGGATGGGTAACGTCATCGCCTGCAAAATGATGGTCACAGTAAAAGATGGACGCACCTGCCTCCAAAATTCTTTCCACCGACGCGCGGTTTTTATCAAAAGAGATATCCAGTGCGGTGATTTGATCACCGGCAACAGGCTGCACTCTATCCAACAATTTGATATCCCGCTTAACCCCAGTAATCAGAGTCGACTTGCGTGGTTGGGCTAAGCGCAACTGGGTGAGCGCACAGATGCCGTCGGCATCGCCATTAAAACAATCGTAGTTAGACATTACTCGCTTGATAGTGATCCATAAGAATTTGAGCTACTTCGGGGCGAGAAAATTCAGGCGGTGGTGCGATACCATTACCCAACATCTCACGCACTTTGGTTCCCGATAATAAAACGAAATCTTCCGGTGAGTGATCGGGCGCATCTCTCATCATGACAACTTGATTAAGTTTCTTTGAGTAAGCGGTGTGATCAGCATTAAAAATCTCGATTTCTAATGCGCCTGATGGCACTTGATCAGCGAAAATCGATTGCGCATCGAAGGGCCCGTAGTAATCACCAACACCGGCGTGATCGCGACCGATTATAAAATGGGTTGCGCCCATATTTTGCCGAAATACCGCATGCAAAACCGCTTCTCGCGGGCCAGCATAGAGCATATCAAAACCGTATCCAGTGACCATCACGCTGTTGGCAGGGAAATAGTGTTGCACCATCTCGCGAATCGACGCATCACGCACATCCGCGGGGATATCACCAGCCTTGAGTTTGCCCAATAACATATGGATTACACACCCTTCTGCGTTGGTAGCTTCCATCGCCATTTTGCATAGCTCTTCGTGCGCTCGGTGCATTGGGTTACGCGTTTGAAACGCAACCACTTTTTGCCAGCCGCGCTCGGCAATTTCGTCACGAATCTGCACCGCAGTTCTGAACGTGTCGGCAAACTCTGTCTCGAAGTAACTAAAGTTCAGTACTTCGATAGGCCCGCTGACCGCAAAGTTGCCTTGCGATAAGAATGCATTAACACCGGGGTGATTCACATCCAAGGTGCCAAATACGGCCTGCGCGATATGTTCTAGCTCAGATTGGCTAAATTCATCCACGCTCTCAACCGTTTGAATCGCAATAACTGGATTGCCTTCAACGTTAGGGTCGAGCAAGGCAATTCTTTGACCCGCAGCAAAATTTGCTTGGGCAAGTAAGTTCATGACCGGCACGGGAAAGAACACGCCCGCATCGGTGGTCATCGAGTCCGCTACTGACAAAGCGTCCGCCTTGTTCATCATGCCTGCGAGCGGCGTGAAATAACCGCCACCAAGCATCACCGCATTCGCAGCCGACGCTGAACTCACCAATACTTGCTCTAGGTCGGTGGCTTGTTTAAGTAGTTCGTCACGTTTCGAGGGGTCGGCAACGTACAGCGGATTCAATTCATCCGCACCATGGGGTTTAATCACAATTAGCTCCGCTAGCGATAAAGAATCAGAAAACGATTCTCTTGTAAGTAGTTCAAAATAATTTCGACCTCTTCTTCAAGGGTCATCTGATCGGTGTGCAACGTAATTTCTGCGCCGATGGGTGGCTCGTATGGGTCATCAATCCCGGTGAAGTTTTTAATCTCGCCGGCCCTGGCTTTCTTGTACAAACCCTTTGGATCACGCTCTTCGGCGCATTCCAAGGCACAATCAACATGCACCTCAATAAAGTTATACCCGCCCTCTTCGTGCAGCTTTCGCACTTGATCCCGGTCTTCGCGATAAGGGCTAATAAAACTGTTCAGCGTGATGATGCCGGTGTCGCAATATAGTTTAGAAATCTCACCGATACGGCGAATATTTTCGGTACGGTCTTCGGCAGAGAAGCCAAGATTCTTATTGATTCCCAGACGAATATTGTCGCCATCAAGCCGGTAGCTAAGCTTGCCCAATTTATGCAGGGCTTTTTCAACCGCGACAGCTACGGTGCTTTTACCGCTGCCGGATAAGCCGGTAAACCAGATCGTTACACCCTTTTGGCCCAGTCGATTAAATCGATCTGCCCGTGTTACTTCACCATCATGCCAGACGACATTGGTTGCTATTTGTTCAGTCATGTCATTCATATCTAGTTAGTTATCTTTTATTCAGAGTTCCGTACAGAATTAAGTCGGAACACTGCTCAATTGTTTCAAATACGTCTAAAGAATCATCCCTGAACAAGTTTGCTCCCCAGGAATTGCAAATTCCGATGATCGAATAAGCCACAAAGTGGGTATCGATGTCATTGCGAACCAGGCCTTGCGCAATGCCTTCGGCGAGCGTTTGTTCCAACAAGCGGCGATAGGTTGTCCCCAGTTCTTTAAGTACCACCCGGCGTTCTGCCGGCAAGTACAAGCGCTGCTCATTGTGCACCTTCATCGCATTGCTTTTTTGCGAATAGTTAGTCAGATGTGAGGTCACTATCGCCAACATCTTGGCTTCAAAAGGCTGGTCTTTAGCGCAGATTTTCTTCATACGTTGCACGTAATTCGAAAAGTCGTACTCACATACTTCTTGCAAGGCTGCTTCTTTGGATTTGAAGTAGTAGTACAAACTACCCTGCTGGATCCCCATCTCCGCCGCAATGTCTTGCGTGGTGGCGCCATGAAAACCCTTATCAGCAAAAACGCGCGCAGCCGCCTCTATCGCGGCAATTTTTTTGCGCGCGTATTTTTTGCGGTGTGGCACCACGTTGGCGGTCGCTAACACGGCATCTGCTGAGCTCGATTCTGTCATGCGCGGCAGTATACTCATTTTTTTGAGTTTTTCTATAGATTTATAGAATTATTCTAATCTTTATATTTTATATATTAATATCAATGCTTTATAAGACTATAATCACAATAAACCAATTGAATTATTTAGCTTGGATTAAATTGCGACATCCATGCTTGAGTCTTATCGAGTTCATTCTGGTGGGCGCTCTTGAGTTGCGCTAGCTCTTGTTGACGAATATCGCTGGAATACGCCTGTCGGGAATCCTTGGCGTGTGTTTTAAGAAGTTCTCCTGCGCTCAACTGTTCGGAATCTTGCATGCTATACGCAAGCCCAAGTGCTGTTGCGCACTCGTGAACCGTTGCTAGCGGGTCTGTAAACAAGGCCTTTGATTGTACGGGCTTGAGATTCAAACTTTGCTCTAGAGCTCGTTGCAAAAGAAGCTGTTGACTAAGCCATAACACGGCAGCAGCGCGTAGCGGGGATAACTGCGTAAGCTCCAGACCAGCAAATTGATCCAATGCGTTAATATGAGCGGCCATTTCAACCGTTACATGCTGCGCCCACTGGCAGCGACTCTCATCCTTCACGACGGCCAGTAGATAATCTTCTAAATCAGAGTACAAGAATAAGCCTCGGCTCAAGCTTGTGGTCTCAAATAACTCAGCTAAGTGAAAGTTAAACGGCACGTTTCCTTTTATAAGTACCGGAGCGTTGGCGGCGTATCTGCGGCTCAATAAATACCAGATAGCACGCAGCCCGCGAGTTCTATTTTCAAGTAGAGCGGGGTCCCGTGTTTGCGGCGATGACAATAGCTGCCTCAAGGCAAAGGGCTCCCGAATCACCAAGGTCTTATCATCTATGTCTAGTGCTTTTGACAGCAGCGTGGAACCACAATGGGCAATTTGAAAGAGACAGAAAGAATCCGCCACCTTCGGCGCTGCTTCCGTCAGCGCAACAACGTCTGCAAACGGCACTCGCCAAGCTTGGTCTCCCTCGGTAACAATGCGACTCGGTAAGGTGAACGTTGATTCCCGATAGGTCTGCCGAGACATTTTGACGAAGATCAAATTAGCCCCTTCAAACTGTAAAGGGTAATAGTCTGGGTTACTGAGGATATCGGATTGACTGAGAGACACGGCGCACGGAGTGTAGGTTCGGCAAGCGATCAACTATACTCTGCACAAACTCTTGTTAACAACTCTACCCGTGCAGTTAGAACTCCCAAACTCAACGCAACCTTATGTAGCGCTGCATGCAGATTCGGCTAGTGCGCGACTATCTGATCTTGACGCTGCAGATGTACAGGCATTGTATTGCGAGCATGGGGCTGTGTTGTTTCGTGGCTTCGTTTTCACGGTCCCAGATTTTAAAACTTTCACCGATCGATTTTGCTCTGACTATGTTGCCAATGAGAGCCCTGGTCGAGATGTAGTCAGCCAGGACGGGCGAGTACAAACTGTGAATCTGGGTCAAAAACGATTCGCCTTACATCCTGAAATGGCGCGCGAACCGTGGCAACCGCATATTGCATGGTTCGCTTGTCAACAGCCAGCAGAAGCCGCCGGCGAGACAATATTGTGTGATGGGATTGAGGCGGTTAAAACCATGCCGCAAGAACTGGTTGAGCATCTCGCAAACAATTCTCTAGCCCATACCCAACCAACCACGCTCGACTGGTGCCGTCACTACTTTAAGGCCGAGGACATCAGCCTCGATCAAATACTCTCGAACGGCATCGCTGGGCCATTTATATTCTCGCTGCTAAGCGGCCAGCTCTATCGAACCTACATTCGCCCGATGCTGCACAAACCCATGTTTTCTGACCAACAAGCTTATGGAAACTTTTTGGTCTTCGCGCGGCGCAATGTTGGTGACCCCAGATTTCCAACCTATGCCGACGGATCGATTGTTCCAGAATCTGTGGTAGACGCAATCACCTCAGTAACGGACAAACTAGAACACAAACTTGCGTGGCGACAAGGTGATTTGTTAATGCTGGATAACACGCGCTTTATGCATGGGCGCGAACCGATTGGCGGCGACCCAACAGTGAGGCGCATCTTGACCCAGTTCGGCTCAGTTGCTTTTGCCCCATCAAACTATTGCACGCCCGGCACGGAACCCGCCGCATGAACATAGCACCAGAAATTGCCTCAGCGTTACGTTTAGAACATCAAGTACGTATAGAAAACCGAGAACAGTTTGATTCTCTCTACTCAGTGAGTGAACTTGCCAGTGCGAGCATCGCCGCCGTAGCCTCCGCAACGGCAGACATGCTCAGCGCCGCCAACTTATTGACTGAACCTGCCAAGATCTCGGTTGATCAAAGAATTAGTTCGCTTTGGTTTAGGCAATCTTTGCACCCTATCGACTGGGAACTTCCGCCAATTTGGGATGCGATTGCTGGTGACTATCGAACGCAAGACGGATGGATCAAGCTGCATACTAATCTAGCGCACCACCGCGAGGCCGCTTGCCTCGTGCTAGCAACCAAAGCCGACCGAGAGGCAGTGACTCAGGCTGTGAGTAAGTGGAATAAAGACGATCTTGAAGCGCAGATCGTTGCTGCCGGAGGCGTTGCTGCGGCTATGCGCAGCCGTGCCGAATGGCAAGCGCATCCACAAGGGTCGGCCTTAGCCGTAGAGCCACTCTTACACCAACAAACTTGGCCTGGCAAACAGAGCAGACACTGGCACCCTAGCCTGGCACGACCGTTAAATGGAATTAAAGTGCTCGACCTCACGCGCGTACTCGCTGGCCCAGTAGCAACGCGCACCTTGGCAGGCCTGGGCGCAGATGTATTAAGACTGGACCCACTCGACTGGGAAGAAGATAACATCGTGCCAGAAATCACCTTAGGTAAACGTTGCGCTCGCGTCGATCTAAAGGCTAACACCACTGCGGAGAAATTTGCCGAGTTGCTCGGTCAAGCCGATATTTTTGTGCACGGTTATCGACCTGGCGCCCTCGATGCACTCGGGTTCACGCCCGAATGGCGACGTAAACAACAGAGTAATTTAATTGAAGTTTCGCTGTGTGCTTATGGTTGGACAGGCCCGTGGCGGCAGCGACGCGGTTTTGATAGCTTGGTACAAATGAGCTGCGGAATCGCCGATGCAGGCATGCACAGGGCGAACACAGATACGCCAACTCCATTGCCGGTGCAAGCACTCGATCATGCCACCGGGTATTTAATCGCCGCCGCCGCTATCAAGGCCTTGCAATCGACGGCTACGCACAACATATGCTCAAGTTCGCAATTTTCCTTAGCACGTACTGCCGAGTAATTGCTCTCACTTGACCAACCCGTAATAGGTTCAA
>CALJJR010000193.1 GCA_937973905.1 uncultured Arenicella sp.
CCAGCCAGTGTGTGCTTACCGCCAATCTCGAGAGACTGAGCGGTTTCATCATCGTACGCCCAGCCTGAACCAGGAATAGTAAATACCGCGGGAGCACCGGCCGCAGTTGCTTGAGCTGCAGCAACATCAGCAACCAAATCAGGTGCTTGATCGTCTACTGCATTAAAGCCACCACTCTTAAAACCTTCCGAATAGCTGAGGTAGTAATTACTGTCATCATTCGGCGTCCATTCAAGACTGAAACTCGGCGTAACTTGGTCCGTAGTTCTGGTATCAACGAAAGAATGATTAAACGTGGTTGGTGCCACACCGCGGATCACTGCGCCGGTCAAACCATTGGGGCTAGAAACCGCCAAGCCACCCGCATCATTACTGATACGCGTGTTTGCCACAGCGTCTTTAGTCTCTTCGGTGTAACGAACACCTGCAGTGAGCGTCCACTCGTCGTTAATCAAATACTCACCTTGGAAAAAGACCGCCCAAGCGTCTGTGTCTTGCTGCCAATCAGAAACACGCCCGATTTGGTTAAAGCTGGTAAAACCATTTACGCCTGCAGGCAAACCCAGAGCACCTGTTATTGCCGGGGGCACAGCCAAAAGCGTTGGTGAACCAGTTACTGCTTGAATAAAACCAGGCACGCCCAGCGTTCCATCAAATGCAACTAAACGCTCAATGCGTTGTGTGGCTTCTTCATAGTAAGCACCGGCAATGTAAGAAAACCTTTTGGTTGGGTCAGAAGCGATGCGAAACTCTTGGCTCGTTTGGTCAAACTCAGAGATATCTGAACGCCCAATAAATTGAATCGGCAAGAAGTCGGCGTCGATGCCGTCTTCGTACTCGTATTCAGAATAACCAGTCACCGATGTAAAAGTATAACCATCACCGAAATCCACATCGATATTTAACGAAGTATCACTGTTATCAGTGTCTGTGCCTTCAGGCTTTTCACCCGGCACCGTTCCTCTTCCCAAAGAGGCGGCTAAAGCGTTACCACCAATGGAGATAGAATCTCGAAACAGGTCGAGTTGCCCTGACGCCGCGGTTTCTGGCAATGCTGGGAATAAGTTATTGATCACGGCGTAAGCCAGTGTACTGGCGGCGCCCAAATTAGTAACCGGCTCGATCACGCTCGGCACCGCGGTACCACCCACGCGCGTGTGTGAACCTTCAGCGTGCTTGAACTTCACAGTTGTTGCATCGCCCGGTTGCCAAGTTGCAGACAAACGCCATAGCGTTTCATCAGCAGTTGGGCCTTCGGTACCAATAAAGCTATTGTCTAAATAACCATCGTCTTGGCGATCTTTAACTGCAAATCGCAAAGCAAGATTGTCAGTCACGCTGCCTTGAATGCTGGCCTCAACGGCACGCCCACCAAAAGATTCAGCGCTTGCCGCTATTTTTCCTGATAATTCGTCACCGGGAAGAGGCGTGGCTGAACTAACATTGATCGCGCCTGCGAGTGTATTTTTACCAAACAACACCCCTTGCGGACCGCGCAGAACCTCAACGCGTTCAAGATCGAACAAACCAGTTCGAGCTTGTCGACCCTTGCCCAAATGGATGCCATCAACGTATAAGCCGACGGATTGTTCAAACGATTGGTTTGCACCTGGGCCAACACCACGCATCACAATACTTGTGGCTACCGCATTCTCAGTGAGCTGCAGATTTGGAACAAACGCAGTTAAATCTTCTAGGTTATTAATACCTGCTTCTTCAATCTTACCGCCGTCAATCGTGGTAATTGAAATTGGCACATCCTGTAAGCTTTCGACACGCTTTTGCGCTGTTACAACAATCTCTTCCAATTGCTGCGCATTAGCCTGCCCGAAAGCGGTGGCCGTCGCTAATGCGATCGCCCCTACTCCGAGTTTCTTAAGTGACTTCATTATTTTTATCCTCGTTTTATTTTTATCTGGTGTAATTCTTAATCTGTCCCTTTTCGGGAAATCCTCCTCTAGTTTCGCGCATATATACGAAGCGATGCCGAATCAGATTCGCCAACGTCACGAATAATAGCCCAAATAGTTTGTATTCGGCGAATCATGATGCTTTAAAAAGCTAATCTTAATCGCATAACGAACAAAACGTCCAACAGCGCACGCTTACATTGCTCGAAAATTATTGGCATACTTAATGTCATTAACTTCAAGGCTAGTTTTCACGATGTCCGCTAAATCCAAACTGTGGCTGTGTTCTGCATTGTTGTATGGGGTGTTCGTGTTCTGGTACACCGACTTTGGTGGCCCAGTCACGGAACAAGAAATTCAACAGTGGCGGCAAACCATGCAAGCAAATGGTGCTCGCGCTGACCGCGTTGCCTACTATGAAACCTTTCTGCGGGAAGATACCGGTCGCCAGTTCTTTATGTTGAACGCGATTGATCTGTCAGCGAGCCCTCCGCAGGTAAGCGGTGCCAAACCGAACGCCAGCGCTGATGAACTAATGGCCCACTATCTAGAACACATGTTGGTAGAGTTGCTGTCGAAAGCCTGCCATCCGGTAATTCTGGGAGCAGCCCCATTTACCGCAATTGATTTAGTTGGAATCGATGGCGCCGAGAGCTGGGATCAAGGTGCCGTGTTCCGTTACCGAAGCCGTCGCGCATTTATGCAAGTAATCTCCAACCCAGCAACACTTGCAAGGCACGAATTCAAAACCGCTGCATTGGAAAAGACCATCGCCTACCCAATCGAAACAAATTTTTATTTGGCCGACCTCAGACTGCTGGTCGGCCTGTTCCTGCTAGCTTTCACGGCCCTGATCGATGCGCGCCTGCGCTCTCGCAGGCGCTGATCGCGTTTAACAACTAAACAGCGTCCAGTGTTTCAATTTCGGGCGCAGCTGCGACCATGCCAGCCAGCACCGCGTTGGCTGCTTTAAAATACTCAGTATTGCCATGCGCCTGCAGATCCTCTGGGCTTAGGTACTGCTCCAATACCTTGTACACCTGTTGATCTGTTTGACTCCGATGCAAGGCATAAAAAACGCAGCCCTCTTCATTGGCTAGCACTTGTTCGGCCAACTTAGCAAACTCTGCTTCAAACTCTGCGTTAACACCTTCTTTAATCGTTATGGTTGCAATTACACCTATGGCCATTTTAGTACTCCTCTTTTAGGCTCTCGTTCAGTCTTTAATTTGGCGAGTAAACATGCTCATCATCTGGCATGAATTGCTCTGCCAAAGTTTTATCGATCATGATCGGCAGTTGCGCCGCAGCCGGGTAAAGCGGTGGCCGAGCACTTGCCTCGTAAGCGTCGATCAAAGCCGCCAACTCGGCGAGCTTATCGACCCTCATTCCAGCCAAATTATTTTGTTCTGCTGGATCGCTACCTAAATCATACAGCCATTTTTTGATCTCTCCGCTAGGCTGAGTGTTTAATTGCAACTTCCAATCCCCATAACGCACGACTTTGGAATGATCGCTTACCCAAAAAAGGGTCTCGCGATCCCAGTCGGGATTGTCGCTGGTTAACGGCAACAAATTTCTTCCATCAATATTTGGCTGCGCTGGTGCACCCGCAGCAGCAACAATCGTGGGCATGACATCAATATGTGTGACCGGGTTTACGACCTGCGCGCCTGCCGGCAGCTTCGCGGGCCACTTTACGAACATCGGCACTCGCAAGCCGCCTTCAAACGAGGTGATCTTCCAACCGCGAAAAGGCGTATTAATATCCGGCAAGCCTAAGTATCCCGGGCCACCGTTATCACTGGTGAAGATCACTAGAGTGTTGTCGCTCAAACCTTCTTGCTCGAGTTTGGCCACTACTTCGCCAACGCTGCGGTCCAAGGCGCGAATCATAGCCGCATACACTCTAAGACGATGAGGCTTGATATCACCCACGGCTTCATAATCATCACGCGTAGCTTGTAGCGGACTATGTACACCCCAGTGCGCCAGATAGAGAAAAAAGGGTCGGTGCTTGTTAGCCTCAATTACGCGCAGAGATTCACGTGTGAAATAGTCAGTCAGATAACCGTCGGGCAGGAAACCAGGCTCTTCAGCATTATTAAAGTTAGCCGCGTAGCGCATCGCCGACCACAGGAATTTGTCGATCGGGTCAAATTCCAATTTAGCGTTCACAACGTTGGGGTCATTTTCCGGCAAATACAATCCGCTCTGCATCAGTAGACTGTCATCAAATCCTTGCGCCAAAGGCTCCATTCCGTTCGATCGACCCAAGTGCCACTTACCAATGTGAGCGGTGTAGTAGCCATTCGCTTGCAGCATCTCTGCCACCGTGACTTCTGAACCTGGCAAGCCCTGTTGCTCATACGGCGGCTTGCTGGCTGCCAATTCATGATCAAACTGGGCAGGCGGCAACCCGTTATCCATCTCATCCATGACCATGCTCAATACTCGCCCCATCCCATTAGGAGTCGGCGTAAACGCGAACCCAGTGCGGCTGGGATACCGACCTGTCATCAGCATCCCTCTGGATGGCGCGCAGGTATTCGCGCCAGAATAAGACTGGCTAAACACAACTCCGTCGGCCGCTAATTTGTCGATGTTTGGTGTTTGCACTCGACCTTGAGCGACACCTCCACCAAATGTTGAGATGTCGTTAAAGCCCAGATCATCCGCTACAATCAAAATGATATTGGGTGGCCTTTCATTCGCTGGCGCACCCGCAACTTTAGGGCCCGATTGCCAATCTACTACCTTATTGGCGCCTCGATCTGCATAGTTTTGATCCGCTTGAAAACTAACATAGGCGATCAATAATTCAGATTTGTTAAACCAAACGAGACCCGCCAATAGTGTGCACAGCCCCGCGATGATAAGGAGAAATCTAGTCATCAAACCCGACGTAGGTCACAAAGTCTTCATTGTTGGCTCGAGTTGAGCGAACCTGATTGGCCTCAAATGAATCATCGGGGTAACCCATAGCAATACAAATCATAATGGCTTCATCATCGGGGATATTCGCATGCTTATGAACCACATCGGATTGCATAATGCCCTGCCCATTGATTACGCAGCCGATTCCACGCTCCCAGGCGGCCAGCACAATTCCGTAGGCGAGCGACCCCAGCGAAAACTGACTTATTGCAGCAGGTTCAAGCGCCTTGTCATAAGTTAAGACCAATGAAACGGGTGCATCAAACTGACGAAAGCCGCGCAGCATCCAATCGGTTCGTTTTTCTTTATCTTCGCGGCCAATACCCATAACTTCAAACAACTGGATGGCGACATCAATTTGACGTTGTCGATGGATGCCTTCGTAATCTTCCTTATACGGAAAATCTCGCACATGCGGCTTACCCGCGAGGGTATTTTCAGTGTTGCCAGCGCGAATCTTATCCAACGGCTCCCCGGTAACCGCGTGCACACGCCAGGTTTGAGTGTTGTATGACGAGGGCGCCCATTTCGCGGCGGCAATAATCTCATCAACCACCGTTTTGGGAATCGGTTTGTCGAGGAAGCCTCGTGCACTTTTTCTAGATTTGGCAAATTCGGTAAAATTCATTCTCTTTTCTCTTGGTTCCATTACTCGTGCTTGTTATTGAACAGCGCTTCGCACCCGGTCCCCAACAGTAATTGGCCAACTCGTTCACGATCGGTACTGGCTAAATTTTGGTATTGTTCCACAATCCACTGCAAGCATTTGCCCTGATAGGGGAAGCTCTGTTGCACCCAGCGAGTTCCATCTATCTCGGCTTCCCATTTGGTTTGCCCCGCCTGCAATGCCTTGGCGTTGGCCAACAAAGCTGGCACATAGACACGGCCTACTTCTTCCAACAAGCCTCTTAGAGATGGTGAACTTGGCGCATCGAACCAGTCACTTGTCTCGGGTTCGAGGCCACTTAAATCAACTAATTGCGAGGCCCACGCGATGGAGCGTGGTGCCATTTCATGGGCAATTCTTCTTGGGGTTGGATCGAACCCGATAAGCTGACTTAGCTGGCCGTACAAACCAAAATCGCACGCCGCCGGTCTGTTTCCAAGCATGTAAGCATGATTCGCTAGATGCGCTTCCATAGCATTTAGAAATCGACGGTAACTTTGATCGATAACCTTTGCCGTCGCCTCGTTCGAGCCGACCACATAGAGGCGCTCTATTTGGCGCTTGGAATAATAGTCCTTGGCCCAAGCCTGCTGCTCAGCGGGCATACTAGGGTCGATGCAAAAAGGCAACAAGGTGCCGGCGTTGTCGGCATCCTCAGCGTAGAACCAACGATAGTGAAACATGTATTTAGTGCACCACTCGTCGGCAAAATCTTCAAGCAAGTAATCAATAAATGCGATAGCAGGATCGTTGGGGATCACCGAACGCGGAGCATACATTGACTCGAGCTTGCGAATAATTGGGGTCGAATCAACCATCGCATAGGGTTGCTCGGCATCGGCAAAGACAAAGGTCGGTAACAGTGCAACCTTAGGAGGGGCAATGCCACGCTCTTCAAGAACGTCTGAAGGGTTCGCCCAGATTAAGGAGTACGGAATTTGACGGTAGCGCAGCAGCGCCAACATCTTATGTGTGTAAGGCGAAGGAGTATTGCCGATTAGGAGGATTCGTTCGCGCTCAGACATTTTCAAAACAAAAGAGTACCGCGGTATTGCAAGATCAACACGATTTTTACATTAGATATATTATGACATATATTGTGCTAAATAATAGCTAAAGCAAATGATATGAATTTACGTACAAAAAATGCACTTAACTTTCACCAACCAAGCTATTTGATTAACGTCTAAATAAAAATCACGACCCTCCGTAGAATTCGATTCATCTAATATTTTCGATTCTAATGTTCGTAGTTTTCAACGATCGGTTCACACAGAATCTCTTCGAAACGAGGATTGTCTTCAGGTTTTACGATTACGGCTAAGAGCTCGGAGTTCCACAGTTCATAGTTCGGAGAAATTTACAAGCTCGCTTGTTTCCGGGTCAGCAATCACCGAATATACGCCTGAGTTAACCCCGTTTGGGGGCACACTGGAATGGTCTAC
>CALJJR010000194.1 GCA_937973905.1 uncultured Arenicella sp.
TTGGAACCAAAATACCAATAATGAGCAAGCCAATGCCATTGATTGTGTCGGATACCACTACGGCTTTTAAGCCACCGAAGACGGCGTAGATCGCGCCGATGGTTCCAACCGCGAGCACGGTCACAACAAGCGCTTGCGAATAAGGCAAATTTAACAGGCCCGGTACGTCGAACAGTCGCAAAACGGCGACCGAACCTGAGTACAAAATGGATGGAATGGTGACCAAACCATAGCCGACCATAAACAGCACCACAGTCAAACGCCTAACCCCATCGTCGAACCTGTTTTCCAGAAAACTCGGCAATGTGGTGAAGGCGCCGCGCAAATACTTGGGCAGAAAAACCAGGGCCATCACAATGGTGGCAAAGCCCGCCGTGACCTCCCACGCCATGGCGCTCATATTGAACCCATAAGCGGAGCCATTCAAACCGATCAGTTGCTCCGCTGACAAATTAGTGAGCAACATGGAACCGGCGATGAAAGTACCGGTCAAACCTCGACCAGCAAGAAAATAACCGTCTTTATCATCCACGCTTCCTTTAGTTCTCTGATAAGAGATCCAACCGACCAGCGCCATAAAAAAGACACAAGAAACCAGCGTAAAGATGAGGTCAGAAGATTGCATAATTAGTTTTCCATTGTTGGCGACCAAACCAGTTCGATTTCTGTACGGGTGTCACGGTCATCAATATATTGCGTCGCTTTGGAGAGCGGTATCTGTGCGTCTTGCTTTACAAAAACCGCCATTTGATCAAGTTCCAGCGTCAGAGAATGCACAGTGTTACCAGCGAAACATCCGCTAATTGGGTTAGCTTGCTGGGGATCAAAATGACACCACTCTCCTTCAGGTAGATAAAAACTCACATCCCCGGCGGCACTAAAACAAGGCACAACCAAGAGGTCATCTCCAAACATAAACTGGTTCTCGAACGCCCAAGACGCTCGGTCGCTCGGAAAAGCCAACACCATTGGTCGCTGAACTGGCAATCCTGTCTCACTGGCTTGCAGCTCGGCTCGCTCGAGATAGGCGAGCAATCTGTACCTCAAGGTCAATGCTTGCATGACAGCGCGCTCGGCGGCGGCCGAGTAGGACCATGGCTCTCGAGGCCCGATACCATGGAGGCGAAAATGCGCAGAAAAAATCCCCGCTTGTGCCCAGCGAACATAGAGCGTGTCATCTCGGGTATCTTTATAAAACCCACCGACGTCAGTCGCATAAAAGGGCGCACCACTCAATCCCCATGACAGCCCGCCTCGAATATTTGAGATCATGCCCTCCCAATCTGCCTGTGGATCACCGCCCCACTGACTATTGAAACGCTGACTACCACTCCAGGCAGCACGGCTGAACAGAAACGAACCAGTTTGGGAGTATCTTTCTGCCGCTTCAAAAACACAGCGGTTATACAGAAACGCGTACACATTATGTAACTCATGCCCGCTCTCGCCATTTTGCGCCACCATGTGATCTTCAAGCTGCTCACCAAAATCAGCCTTGATCATATCCACACCTAGGTCAAACAGATCTTTGTGTGCCTCGCACCAAAATTCGTAAGCTTCCGGATGGGTAAAATCGACGATTCCAGAAGTTGGCAACGGGGTGAGCACCTCTCCAAACGGACCTCTGTCCCATTCGTATTCCGCCGGCAAATTGGTTCTGCTGTCCATCAACAACCAACCGCGCTCAGCAAACTCTTTAAACCATGCGTGCTGCGTCGAAATCAGGGGGTACTCCCAGACGCATATTTTAAAATCCATCGCTTTGAGTTCATCGATCACTTTGCCTGGGTCTGGATAACGACTTGCATCCCACTCAAACGCAAAACGGGTGTCGGTGTCCTGCCAAGCCCGGCCATCGAAAGTGATAACATCACAGGGCATTTGCTTCTCTCGCACTTCCCGAGCAGCTTGCAATATCTCGTCAGCGGTTTTGTAGTAAGCCTTGGATAATATGACGCCATTACTCCAACGCGGAGGAATCGGCGCGTGACCGGTGATCATAGAATAGTACGAGAGGATATCGGCACCGGCATTATCCCCCCGGCTAACCAACAAAAAGATGTCTAGACTGGAATCTTCAATCAGCGCGCAATAACTGCGCTGCGACCATGAAGAACAACCAACCGCGTGCGTCACTGGTGAACTAGTGTGGCAAAACAAGCCCCACCCTTCTGGGCTCCAGGCGAATGGCGTATTTTTATATGAACGCTCTGCATTCACACCGAGCGCATCATGATTAAATGAACGCAGTAATTCTCCGCGTTTATTAAGAGCGCCCCATTTTTCACCCAAACCGTAGATCGGCTCACCAGACTGCAACGCAAGGCTGAACCACCACCCATGCTCATTATGTGCAAGTGGCGGTACCCGAAAGCGCCGAACAAAGTGGCCATCAGTAGTAGTAGTGAGGCGTTCTTGCCCTTCGAGCTTAAAACTTAGAGCAAAAGGCTCATGCTCGATAGCCACCTCTAGATCACCAGCACGTATGCGAGTGATGTGCGGATCTTGTTCGAGTTCGAGCTTGCTGGGTTCAGGCACCGATTGCAACAAACCGTAATCGAACACCGCGGCGCGCTGCTTAACACTGGCAATACGAACGCCAACCTCGCTCAATTGAATTAACAGATCTCCTGCAGTCGTAGGCAGGTGCACGGCTGGCCCAGAAAACGGCGCAGCGCCCTCGACCAATATTGGCAAACCGCTTAGTTCTAAGGCTGGCAACTCGTCCCAGTTGGGAGCTTCCATATACTTCATTTAGATCACTATCAACGCTAAGCTATTTGAGGTTTACGCAGTAGACGAAATTTTCGCTGCTGCAGTAAGACTGGCTCCACTCCACAGTGCGGCCGTCGATATTAATGCTTGCACGCTCCACCATCATGACCGCCCGTCCCGGCTCAAGTTGTAAATGATGCGCATGCTCCGCCGGCAAAGAGACCGCATGCAGCTCATCACACACCTCCACAATACTGATGCCGTACTTATCCTGATACAGCGTGTATAAGGAATTGGGAATCTCGGCCTGGCGGTCTATATCCGGAAAAATAGACAAGGGCTGGATGATGGTCTCCAAGATTGTCGGCTTTTCCAACAATG
>CALJJR010000195.1 GCA_937973905.1 uncultured Arenicella sp.
CATATTGAACGTGTCGTTTCTGGTTCCCCAGATGCAACGTTTTCAAGGTGGATGTGCTGGCAATATTGCCTATAACTTGAAGATGCTCGGTGGCGATCCAATCATGATGGCGACGGTTGGCGAAGACTTTACACCCTACGCAAATTGGTTAAATGAGCATGGCTTCAATATGGATCATGTAACCACCATTGATGGTCAATTTACCGCGCAAGCATTTATCACGACCGATATCGACAATAATCAAATTAATGCGTTTCACCCGGGTGCAATGAATTTCGCACATCACAACAGTGTGAATGATGCTCAAGGATTAGAATTGGCCATCGTTGGGCCGGATGGTCGTGACGCAATGATTCAGCACAGCGCTCAACTCGCAGAAGCAGGCATTCCGTTCTTTTTTGATCCCGGTCAGGGAATGCCCATGTTCGACGGCGCAGAACTCCTGACCTTTTTGGAGCAGGCTAACTACACTGTTCTAAATGACTATGAGAGTCAGTTGTTACAGGATAAAACTGGCCTGTCTCTTGCAGAAGTCGCGGCCCAGGTAGAACTATTAATTGTCACGCGTGGCGCTGCGGGCTCAGAGATTTACCACAATGGAACAATGGAACAAGTACCGAGCGCGCCGATCAGTAAGGCCGTGGACCCGACGGGCTGTGGGGATGCTTATCGTGCTGGTTTACTGTTTGGGGTTTCGAAAGGCTTGGACTGGGTTACTTGCGGCAAGCTTGGCGCCTTGTGTGGCGCGATCAAAGTTGAGCACAGTGGTACTCAACAACATCAGTTCACTGTAGACGAGTTTGCGGCGCGCTACCAAGAGTCATTCAACGAATCTTTTCCAAGCTAAGCAGAGCTGATCGATGCTGCACCATCCCAATTTTGACCCAGTTGCTCTGAGCCTCGGGCCGTTGGATGTGCATTGGTATGGTCTGATGTACGTGTTTGGTTTTCTAGGTGTTTACCTGCTCGGCAATCGACGCACCAAGCAATACCCTGATGCGGTACGTGGGGATTGGAATAGCGAACAGATCTCAGATTTAATATTTTATGGTGCGATTGGCGCTGTTGTCGGCGGCCGATTGGGATACGTATTATTTTACAAACCCGGCGACTATCTAACTAACCCCTTGGAGATATTTTTTATTAACCAAGGCGGTATGTCGTTTCACGGTGGTCTCTTGGGTGTCATCGTTGCCTTGGTTTTATTCGCCCGTAAAGGCCAAAAAACATTATTAGACGTTGGTGATTTTGTTGCACCTATTGCCCCGATCGGTTTGTTCTTTGGCCGCATGGGGAACTTTATTAATCAAGAGCTGTGGGGAAAACCGACCGATTTGCCTTGGGGAATGGTGTTCACCACCGCGGACTCGCAGCCGCGACACCCCTCAATGTTGTACGAAGCGGCCTTAGAGGGATTGTTACTATTTGTCATTTTGTGGATTATCGGCCGACACAGGCGCGCTAGAGGGGTATTATCAGGGTTATTTCTCATTGGCTACGCCCTCGGCCGAATTGTGGTCGAATTCGTGCGCGTGCCTGACGCCCATCTTAACTATTTGTTATTTGACTGGGTCACTATGGGGCACTTGCTAAGCTTGCCGATGCTAATGTTAGGGGCGTATTTAGTAATTCGCGCCCGCCATTGATACTGAAAGAGGTGATTTTATGAAAACAACTTTCTCCACTACTCGCGTTACTTATCGCATTACGACAGCAATCGCTGTTGTGCTTGCCGCACTGGTGATGAGCTCACCTGCCCACGCCATTAAAAAATGCAAAGATGCGGACGGCAAAATGCATTACGGCGATACTGCGGTTGAGGAATGTGAGAACTCTAAAGTCACAACCTTGACTGATCGTGGTTTTGTAAAAGAAGAAGAGGAAGCTCCTAAGACTGACGAGCAGATTCGTTCTGAAGCTGAAGAGTTGGCGCTTATCGAGCGCGAGCAGCGTGAAAAAACTGAAGCCGAAGAAGAGAAGCGTCGCATCCTCAGTATTTATGAAAGGGAAGAAGACATCGATCGTCAACGCGACAACCAGGTTCGATCAGTGCAAAGTAATATTGACGTGCACGAGTCTTACCTCAATAACATGGAAAAACGCGTAGCCAGGTTTAAGCAAAAGCTGGCCGAGACCGACAATAAAGTACTCAAAGGTCAACTTGAAGAAAGCATCGCACAATCCAAAACTCGAATGGAAGAATACTCCTTGCAACTCGAATCATTAGAGCAACAAAAAGCCGAGATATTGGAACGGTTTAAAAAGGAAAAAGAAACGTATTTAGCGCTGAAAAACGAAGCAGGTTAGCAGTCCACCACTCAAGTAAGCGGCGCCGCTATTTCCAAAATCCCATCATCATTAGGCTACTAACTTTGGGGCTAGTAAAACGCAAACAATGAATGTACGGGAGCCAGTACGGCTGCTCATCGCGTTGGTCGCCGGCGCTAGTTGTGTCGCTGCATTTGCACCGCTGGGATATTGGTGGTTGGTGTGGCCATCGTTATTCACCCTTTTATGGCTGCACGCCGATCTTGAGCCGGGAGCCGCATTCCGATTAGGTTATGCCTGGGGGATGGGGCTGTATCTAGCTGGCATCTCTTGGATTTACGTCTCGCTGCATGTTTATGGCGGCATGCCTTTATGGATGGGGTCTATCGCTGTTTTGTTGTTCTCCAGTGTATTGGCGTTATTTGTGGCAGCACCGCTTTCTCTTGCGGCCGTCATCGCTCCAGCTAATTCTCAATTTTGCGGATCTCGTCTTATCGTTGTAAGTGCCCTTTGGGTCGTGTTTGAGTGGGGCAAGAGTTGGGTATTAACTGGGTTTCCCTGGCTTGATCTTGGGTACACGCAAACGCCTTCCTTCTTGTTTGCGTTGGCGCCAGTAGGTGGTGTGTACCTCATTAGTACGTATCTATTGTGTTCTACTGCCTCGTTGGTATTTGTTTGCCGCTCGTCAGCACATCGATTGCGCGCTGCCTTTATTCTAGCCCCGATGATTTTAATTGCGGTGGCGTCCAACTTGCTCACGAGTGTTGAGTGGTCTAAGCCGGTTGGTCAGCCCGTGCAAATAGGCGTTGTGCAACCGAATACCGCCATTGAGACCAAATGGCAGCCTGAGTATCGCGACCGTACAATGCAGCGTTTGGCCTCTCTAACGGCGGAACTGGCTAGTGATCAGGGTCGTGCAGCGGAATTGGTAGTGTGGCCCGAAACAGCGCTTGCGCTCTACTATCAACAAACTGATCGAAAATTTTGGCAGGACCTTTTACCCAGCAACACTTCTCTGCTTACTGGCTTGGTTGATAGTCCAGACTACGAGCAAAGCTATAACGCGGCGCTTTTGGTATGCCAAGGCGAGCACCAACTTTACCGCAAACGACATTTAGTACCCTTCGGCGAATACCTGCCGCTTAGATTTTTATTTAATTGGGTATTGGAATATCTGGAATTGCCCATGTCCGATTTTTCATCTTGGTCTGAGCGCCAAACGCTTGATTGCGGCGAAAATTTGAAAATCGGTCTATCTATTTGTTATGAAGATGCCTTTGCAGGCGAGCATCGCAGGTTTAATGCTGATTCGACGCTACTCGTAAATATCAGTGAAGACGCGTGGTTTGGTGATTCTCTAGCGCCTTGGCAGCGTTTACAGATGGCGCAAATGCGGGCCTACGAGTTGGCTCGCCCGATGGTGCGAAGTGCCAATTCGGGGCCATCTGCAATCATTAGCGAGGCTGGTGAAGTGCTGGTTGAAACGCCGCAGTTTGAGGCTGCCACCATCAATCAAACGGTGCAACCCAGAACAGGTGACACACCGTTTAGCCGATTTGGTAATTGGATTGTCTGGCTCGCTTTAGCGGTCGCGCTCGGCTTGGCGGGCTTGCGAATAAAACGCTAGGGCGAAGACCAATCGATCATCACCCTTGGTTTTCTGTTTAATTGGTAGCAGTCTCTGTTCCAGCCGTCGCAGCCGTTTGTTGCGTGATCATTGAGTTTTTCCACGCGATAGCATCGTTTAGTACTCGCGCTGCTTCAGTATGGTAAACCACGTTCCAATGCTCGTCTTCTCCCGGCAAGGGGTTGTCAGAGCGGGTTTCACTCGTAACTGACTCTAAGCCCAGGGAGGCACGATAGGCGTTGAGCTGATCAATCGATTCTTGCTCGAGTTGATCGCGCGTTGCTTTACGCTCCTTTAAGTTTAATGACAATTCCTTGATATCTTTGTTCCGGGCGATGCGTTGTGAGTTTTGGCGCAGCAATTCAAAGGCCGGAGATTTTTCTGAACGTTGTACGTGCTGTGAACCAACTGCTTGAATTTTATCTACGGGTATAGAGCTTGATTCATACTTTGCTGCCGCCGTTTGCGACCAAGGCAATGCGTTGTCGTAAGAGCGCTCACCAAACTCTTCGTCTTCTTCTCCTGAATTTAACACGATGTCAGGCATCACACCTTTGTACTGAGTGCTGCCGCCATTGACGCGGAAGAATTTTGCCGTGGTAAATTTAATTTGGCTTTCATGCTCGACCTTATTGCCGTAGCGCAGTGGCGCTACGCGCTGCACTGTGCCTTTGCCGAAGCTGCGCTCCCCAACGATGATCGCTCGACCATAGTCTTGCAGGGCAGCAGCGAAAATCTCTGAAGCAGATGCGCTGTATCGATCGATAAGCACTACCATGGGGCCATCGTAGGCCACCGCATTGTGCTTATCACGCAGCACTGAGCGCTTGCCATTTTGCTGCAATACTTGCACCACCGGTCCTTGCGGTATGAACAAGCCAGTTAAATTTATAGCCTCGTTCAAATAGCCACCACCATTGCCGCGAAGATCAATAATCAATCCCTCAGAATCAGATTCATTGACCTCTTCAAGCAACTTGCCAACGTCGTGCGCAGTGGCCGTATATTTAGTGCCAGACTTCGCTTGCCCCGAGTTGGAGTAGAAAGATGGAATGCTAATCACCGAATACTTTTTGATATCGTCGCCTTCGGGTAGCTCAACGGAGCTGAGCTGTGCAGCTTGGTCTTCAAGTTGAATCACATCTCGTACAAACTCAACACGTTCAGGTGGCGAACCAGGTACGGCGCCTTCTTCTTCAATATCAAGCTTTACTTTGGTGCCTTTGTCGCCGCGAATCATTTTAACCACGTCCATCAAGCGCCAACCGATCACATTGATCATGTCTTCATCTTCCTGACCAACGGCGATAATTTTGTCCTCTTCGCCAAGCAAGCCGCTGCGTTCCGCGGGTCCGCCTGGAAGAATACGGTTGACCACGGTGTAATCATCTTTGGATTGCAGCGCAGCGCCGATGCCTTCAAGAGATAAGGACATGCTGATACGGAAATTTTCAGCTGTAAGATCCGACATGTATTGGGTATGCGGGCCGACTTCTCGCGCATAGGCGTTCATAAACCATTCGAACACTTCATCAGCTTTGAGCTGATAGATCACGTCCCGCTGACGTTGGTAGCGCCGCGCTAAGTTCTCTCTAATCTGCTCCAGCTCGGTTTCTGCCATCAGCTGTTGCAAGGTGTCGTTCTTAATGCGCTTGCGCCATGTCTCATCCAGCTCAATCTGATCTTGAGCCCAGGTGAAACTGTCACGGTCGATATTGATGCTTTCTTGCGCTTCAAAATCAAAGTCGGTTTTTATGAGCGCCATGATTTTTTCAGTGCGATCATCAAGACGCTGTCGGTATATTTTAAAAATGTCGAACGCCAGTTCTGCGTCGCGTTTCTTCAGCAGATCATCAATTTTGTAACGGTACGGCTCGAGCTCATCAATATCTTCTTGTGTGAAGTAAGTCTTGTTGGGGTCTAAGAGATCGAGATAGCTGTCCAATGTGCGTGCAGAATATTCATCGTCTAATTCATTAGGCGTGTAGTGTTGGAGACGAAGATGGTAGAGGGTTTGATAGATATCTTCCCTGAGCTCGTCATTCATTGTGAGCTGTGCGCTCGGCACGTCAATGACTTCAGCATGGCTGACCTTTACCTGACCAATCAAACCAACTAAACCAACAACGCCAAACAGCGCAAGCGAGGCACATAAAGTCGTGGTTTTACTTGCGCGGCAGGCCATACTTGAAAACGTCATAATTCTGTAATCCCCTAGGGTCTCTTCTGATTTAGTCTTTACTTGAGAGTTGTTGCTTTGTACTCGTTTGTCGATATCGCCGTAAAGAGTTATCTAACTGTGTTCTAAATAAACTCGAAACAAGCGCCTCGCAAGCGCTGCAACTGTTAAGAAGTGCAAAAATTTGGTTATCTCTGCGCATCTCTCGCGTAGTCATGATTAGTATAGATCATATAAAAACATGGGTTAAAAATTCGTGGCCTAAAATTAATTCGCTGACTTTTCAGGATTTATCATCAAACACTGGGTTTTTAACTTAGCCATGATAGACTGCTGGCCGCTCTGAGAGAGTGAGCTTTTTACAAACCTCCTCCTATCCTGCACTACAACCCTGCATAACAACTTGTATTAAATAATGACCGAGACAAATCTTATTCCCTTACTGCTTATCTTCACCGGTGGCGTATTTAGTGGCATTGTATTGACATTGCTGTTCAATAAATTACGCAGTGGGAGCGCTTCACCCGAGACCGTAAAGCGCGAACTCGAAGAGTACCAAAAACAAGTTGAATCTCATTTTGATGAGACTTCCGATAAATTTAAGGCGATGGCCGAGCAGTATAAGGATTTATATCAACACCTCTCGGTAGGTGCGACTACCTTATGCCGCCCTGAACACGTTGTTGCCGGCTTGACCGATGAGAGCGATCCGCTGCAAAGCTCGCCAAAAGCAATAGCAGCGAAGCCTGAGCCTAAAAAGGGCGATGCTGAAAAGGAAGATAAAAAACCAGTCCGAGACAGTGCAAAGAATAGCGCTGATAAATCCGCTGGTTCTGCCACTAAAGCCAAGGCGTCGGCGGATAAACCCGCCCCGGCAAAAGACGGACCGGCAACAGCGAAGGGTACAGACAGTGATGTGGCTAAGAAGGCCAAGTCAGAACCGTCTAAATCAGCAAGCGCAGCTCAAGATAAGGGCGCAAAACAGCCAAATCCGGCATCTCAAGACAAGGCTAAAGCAGCAGGGTCAAAGTAGAGTGGTGTTGCTACTGACCTGCGGTCGGAGCTCCAGGTAGGTTCAAGCGGCGGCTTTATCGCTGACGGTTGGCTTGTAACTTGCGATCACGGGTGTGTGGTCAGAGGGTCGTTCTCGTTGCCTTGGAGTTTCGTCTATACGGCAGGTTTCTGCTAAGTCGAGGCTCGCTGAGGAAGAGAGGATTAGGTCGATGCGTAAGCCTTCATTGGCACGATAGCCGCCACCGCGATAATCCCACCAAGAAAACAGATCGCCTTGCGAATTGAAATGACGAAACGTGTCGTATAAGCCTTCAGCCATCAAGTTCTGAAGCATCAGGCGTTCGACCGCGCTGCAGTGAATTTTGCCACGCCATTTAGCCGGGTCATGCACATCCAAATCACTCGGCGTGATATTGAAGTCGCCAACCAATATTACTTTCTCATGCGCAGCAAGATCGCTTCTCATCGCGCGCTGCAGATGGGCAAACCATTGCTGTTTGTAAGCGAATTTCTCCGAGCCCAGTTCTTGTCCATTCGGTACGTAGACATTGACGATCTTAATGCCCTCGTAAGTGCCGCTGATATACCGTCGTTGTGGGTCTTCAAAGCCTGGTAAGTCAGTGACCACGTTGTCTAATTTTGCTTTGCTTAGAATGGCGACACCGTTATAGGTTTTTTGGCCAGTGAAAACGCTGTGGTAGCCAATCGCTTCGAATTCCGCGCTGGGGAATTCTTCATCGGTCATTTTAAGCTCTTGGAGGCACAGCAGGTCGACCGGGTTCTTGTTCAACCATTCCAATACGTGCTCCAGACGAACCCGCAGCGAGTTGACGTTCCAACTCGCTATTTCAATGGTGTTCAAGGTTACGAACCGGAACTATCTTGATCTAAATCGGCTTGCTCAGCATCGTCTGCATCTGCATCTGCATCTGGCGCTGGAGCTTCAACCTTGGTGGGCACACCCGCTTCTTGCAGGGTACGGATTAAGGTGCTATCGGTAAAATCATTGACGTAGCGACTCCCCACTTTAAGAGCAGGTGCCGCGATGGCTTCACCAATACTAAGTATTTCCGCTTGAATATCCTTATTCAGCAAAGATTCTTCTGAAAACGGCACTTCCAGCTGTCGTAAACGCAGCAACAACATCTCACAACTGTCGCAATCGTCGACCGTGTAGACCACAACCGGTACTGCTTCTGCCGGTTCGGTTTGCGCAGCAACCGTTCCAGAACTGTTGATGGTGCTTTCTTCCAGCACTTTTGCATTATTTGGCGGTGGCGTGTCTTGGTAGGAGATATTGCCGTCGGCGTCGACCCATTTATAGAGTTTTCCAGCCGTTACTTGGGTGCTCACACTGACAATAAGCAGTAGTAAGCCACATATTTGGAGCAGTGCTTTCATAAAAGTACGGGTTAGGCGTGGGTTGATTTGCGATATTTGCATCAATTAATAGCTCAGATGCCGACAAATTGCCAGCCTCTATGCTGGTCTTTAACACCAGCTTTCATTCTAGTTGTCCAGTTCAACCAGCCTCTCCCCAGACACTAAATCCGTGAAAACCTCGCGTTCGCGAATGATATGTGAGCTGCCACCATCCACTAGGATTTCAGGCGGTCTCGGCCGAGAGTTGTAATTAGAACTCATGACAAACGAATACGCACCGGCCGATTCAACGCACAGCAGGTCTCCCGCAGTAACCGAGAGTTCGCGCTCAGTGCCCAACACATCGGCTGACTCACAGACTGGACCTACGATTTCCCACTGCTCGCTGTTATTATGTTGCGCTCGGTCGATGACCGTGGAGATGCGGTGAAACGCTTGATACAGGGAAGGGCGCATAAGGTCGTTCATGCCGGCATCGACAATGGCAAAGTTTTTCCGCTCGGTTCGTTTAATATATTCCACTTGGGTCAACAGAACCCCTGCGTTGCCAGCGATAAATCGACCAGGCTCAATTGCTACCGGTAAATTAATGTCGTGATCACGCAGTTGCTTGAGAATATTGTCTACGTAAGCCTGGGCAGAAGGTAGGGATTCGCCTTGGTAGTCAATGCCTAAGCCGCCACCGAGATCGAGTTGTTGGATGGCAATTCCATGCTCAGAAAGCTCTAAAACCAATTCAGCGATTCTTGCTACCGCATCGGCGAACGGTTGTAGTTCGGTAATCTGCGAGCCAATATGGCAGGCCATGCTGTGCACGCTAACGTTGGGCATTTTGCTCGCGGCTTTGTAGGCATCGAGTGCCGCAGGTACGGCCAAGCCAAACTTTGCGGTTTCAAGCCCAGTGGCAATATACGGATGGGTACGGGCATCAACATCAGGATTAACCCGAATACCAATCCGCGCAGTTACGTTCAGATCGGCGGCGATGTATTGAATTCTCTCTAGTTCTTCATGTGACTCGATGTTGAGGCAACGAACGCCCGATTCGCCACACTGAAGAGCCATGCGAATTTCTTCTTCACTTTTGGCAACACCGGAAAACACAATCTTGTCGGCGTCGCCTCCTGCTGCGAGTACTCGTTGTAATTCGCCCCCAGACACAATATCAAAGCCTGAACCCAAACGAGCGAGCACATTCAAAATAGCGATATTGGAGTTAGCCTTAACCGCGTAGCAAATTAGATGTGGGTAGTCGTGAAAGGCTTCATCAAGTGCTCGCCAATGTTGTTCAAAGGCTGCGCGTGAGTAAATGTAGCAAGGCGTTGCATAGTCCGCTGCGAGGCTGGGCATAGCGACATCTTCAGCGTGCAACACGCCATTTCGATAATTAAATACAGACATTTTATTGCTGCTCTCAAGGTCGCAGCCTTTTGGTTTTGCTTAGCGCGTACCTTCTGGATCTTCTTCTTGCTGTACCTGCGGTCGTTCCACTTCAAGAGGGCCTTTTTGACCACACGCCTGAAGCGTACCGAGAGCAATAAGCAGTAGAAGGAAAGTGAGTTTGTTCATTTTTAAAACCTATGATGTAGCTTAGTCGAACGCCAACTGTGGCGTTATGTTTGATCATTGCTGAGGCGCGCCAGCGCTGCCGCCAGCGCCGCAGCGACTTGAACCGGTGCAGTACCGCCAAAATGGTCACGCGAGTTAAGTGAGCCTTCAAGCGACAGTACTTCAAAAACATCTTCATCTATCATGCTGCCGAATTCTTGCAGTTGTTGCAAACTCAGATCCGCGAGTGGGACTTTATTTTCTATCGCGAAATTAACGGTGGAGCCAACGATTTCATGCGCATCTCTAAAAGGAACTCCGCGGCGTACCAAGTATTCCGCCAAGTCAGTTGCAGTGGCGTAACCTTGTAGCGCCGCTTGGTACATGGCCTCGCGATTGGTTTTGATGCTAGGCAGCATTGCTGCAAACACTCGTAAAGATGTGGTTAGGGTATCGACCGTATCAAAAATCGGTTGTTTGTCTTCTTGATTGTCGCGATTGTAAGCCAGCGGTTGACTTTTCATGAGCACTAACAGAGCTTGGAGATTGCCGATAACACGCCCGCTCTTACCGCGAATTAATTCAGCAATATCAGGGTTTTTCTTCTGCGGCATGATGCTGGAGCCAGTACAGAAGGCATCACCAATGTCGATAAATTTGTAGTTCTCAGAAGCCCACAAAATGATTTCTTCGCACATTCGAGAGAGGTGCATCATGATCAGGCTGGCGGCCGAGTTAAACTCGATCAAGAAATCGCGGTCCGACACCGCGTCGAGGGAGTTGCGCGCTGGTCGTTCAAACCCAAGCAGCTCGCAGGTGTAATCTCGATCAAGCGGAAAACTGGTTCCAGCCAACGCGGCTGAACCAAGCGGCATAACATTGATGCGTTTTCGTCCATCGGCTAGGCGTTCCGCATCGCGCTCGAGCATTTCGTTCCAGGCTAATAAGTGATGGGCGAAACTAATTGGTTGAGCGACTTGTAAGTGAGTGAAGCCTGGCAGAATCGTGTTAACTTCGCGCCCGGCAAATTCTAACAACTCTGCTTGTAAGGCCTTGATCAGGGCTATGCAATCGTCCGTCGCTTCGCGCAGGTAGAGCCGGATATCAGTCGCTACCTGATCATTACGCGATCGGCCGGTATGAAGTTTCTTACCAGCTTCACCGATGGCTTCACTAAGGTGCGCTTCGATGTTCATATGCACGTCTTCAAGTGCTGCAGACCAGCTAAAGTCGCCGTTTTCGATTTCAGTCTGCAGGTTTAATAACCCTGCTTTGATTGCATCGGCTTCCTCTTCGGTGAGGACGCCGATCTTAGCCAACATTTGGCTATGCGCAATCGAGCCTTGAATGTCATGGCGGTATAAGCGTGCGTCAAAACTTACCGATTCTGTGAAAGCCTCAACGAGTTCGTTGGTCGGTTCATTAAAGCGCCCGCCCCAGAGTTTTTTATTGTCAGCTTGATCGGCCATGGATGAATCGGGTGTGGTGATGGCCCGTGTTGTAAGCGCGCCAAATTCAAGCGCGCAATTATAGCCTGTGGCTCGCGGCTAAGCGAGGCTCGCAATCGAGAATTGGTGGTCTTTTAATTCTCGATTTAGTGATCAGTGAGTGCAATGATTTGTAAAATTCGAGCTGCTTAATCAACGGCTATGCTAAAGTCGGGATGCAAGCGACAGTACACCTCAAACCCCCTTCTCAAGACCTTTTTTCTGGAGCATTAAACCGGTCAATGGCAACCCTAAGGATCGCAACCCGCAATAGCCCATTAGCGCTATGGCAAGCTGAATACATCAAGCGTCGATTGCTCGAGGTGCATGCGCAGCTGAATGTGGAAATTATCGGTATGACTACGCAAGGTGACGTCCTGTTGGATCGCAGTTTGGCGACCGCCGGAGGCAAGGGATTGTTCTTAAAGGAGCTCGAAGTATCGTTGCTCAACGGTGAAACCGATATTGCCGTTCATTCCATGAAGGATGTACCAGTAACGCTGCCTGATGGTTTGGAGATTCCAACCGTCTGCATGCGCGAGGAACCTCGCGATGCGTTTGTTTCTAACCGTTATCAAAATTTATACGCGTTGCCAGATGGTGCTAAAGTCGGCACCTCGAGTTTGCGCCGTGTGTCGCAGTTGCTGAGTGCATTTCCGAAGCTTGAGTTCGTGGCATTGAGAGGAAACGTGAATACACGTCTCGGCAAGCTTGATGACGATGAATACGATGCGATCATTCTCGCCGCTGCTGGCCTGAAGCGATTGGGATTTGAGCATCGGATCAAGCAATTAATTACGCCAGAACTTTGTTTGCCCGCCGTCGGGCAAGGGATTGTCGGTATTGAATGTCGGTCTGACGATGTCGACACGAAGGCTTTGATCGAACCCTTGCATGATTTGGAAAGCGCAATGGTGTTAGCTGCCGAGCGTGGCATGAATGCAGCGCTGGACGGAGGTTGCCAGGTGCCGGTTGCTGGGTTTGCTGAGATTAGTAAGGGCCGCTTACGCATGCGTGGCATGGTTGCCTCGGTCGATGGTGAGAAGATTATTTACAGCAATCAAACTATTGAACAATTGTCCGTTGAATATGCACAACGACTTGGTACTGAAGTGGGTAAGGAATTGCTCGACCAAGGGGCTGCGAAACTCCTTGCCGCCGTCACCGGTAAAACCCCAGTTGCAGCGTATGTTGAACGCCCGGTGGTGTTGCTGACCCGTCAACAACGTTATCGCGGAAACGTCAGCGAGCTGCTGATGCAACTTGATTGTGAGGTAGAGAATATCGAAACCTTGCAGATCGACCCGCTGGTTAATGACAAGTTGATCGAGCATTTGCGTAATTTGGATCAATTTACTGATGTGTTGTTTGTGTCGCGTAATGCGGTAGAGATTGGTATGGCATTGCTGAAGGATGAAAATGTCGCCATACCGGAGTCGGTGAATGTAATGACCGTGGGCGCGGAAACGGCGAAGCAACTGCGCGCGTTTGGAATTTCAGCCCTTTTCCCAAATCGAGGGACAGGTGCTGATGCCTTGTTAGGTGTGTCAAAATTAAAAGAACTAACCGGGCGCAAAATATTGATATTTCGTGGTACCCATGGATTGGCCTGGCCAGCCGAAGAGATGCGGACTCGAGGTGCGGTTGTTGAACATGCTGATGTGTACAAACAGAGCACACCGGCAGGCGGCTTACGTCAATTTAGAGAAATGTTTAAACGCCATGAGCGCATAGACGCGGTGTTCATTCATAGCGCGCAGAGCATGACAAACTTTATGCATTTTGTGCGCGACGATTTGCACCGATTCGTGGATGGTCGGTTAATTGTAGGGAGCGAACGCATCGGCGATGTGGCCCGCCAACTTGGTTGGTTGCATGAGATTAACGTAGCGCAGTCTCCCTCCAACAAACATATGCTAATGGCATTCACGGCCAATCAAAAACACACTGGCTAGTGTGCTACTATTTTTGCCCCCGAAGTGGGGCCTAAACTTTGTGAAAATGAAACATGACAGACAGTAAATCAGACAGCGAACAAAGCCCAGCGGTACCCGCTGAAATTGCGACCCCAAGCACGAGTGAGCCGGCCGCTGCGCCAGTGGTTGTAAAAAGCGCTGGTAAAGGATTGGGGATTTTCGCTATTTTGATCTCACTGGCGGCGCTTGGCGGTAGTGGATACACCTGGTTTGAAACGCAGGTGAAGGGTGTGCAGCAAGAATCTCGGCTGGCCGTTGGCGTCAGTGAAATTGGCGCTCAAGTATCGCGTTTGGGTGACAGCATTACTCGGATTAAGCAAGATCAAGCTGATGTTGTGACCGGTGCCGAGCTCGAGTCTAAAATCCTCGGGGTGACCAGTTCGGTTGAGTCGCAGTTGCGTGATATGAGTGCTGAACAAAAGGCAGTGCAGGATTCGGTCACCAAGTTAAATGCTGAACTGCAACGCGGCGTGGATCAATTCACCATTGAAGAGGTCTCCCAGCTGTTACGTATTGCCAACAACAGTGTGCTGTTCAGCGATGATATTGAGGCCGCGACCAATGCGCTGACTTTGGCCGACAATCAATTGAAGACCCTCAGAGACCCAAGGTTTGCCCGCGTAAGAACTGCGATCAATAGCGAACTTGCCGCATTGCGCGGTGTAACGCTACCAGATACAGAAGCGATTAGTGCGCAACTCAATAGTTTAGCGAAAACGGTGGTGGGTTTGCCATTGGCTAATGAGCCGGATGAGCGCACCCCAGAGCCCGTTGCTGTAGAGCCAGAAGCAGAGATCACGGTGCGTGGAGAACTGGTTAAGATCTGGCGCGACTTAATCGGATCAGTTTCGATCCAGCGCGTTGATCAGCCTCCCAAACCATTGTTAGTGCCAGAACAACGTTACTTTCTCAACGAAAATATTCGACTCTCAATCGCCAAGGCCGAGTTGGCATTGTTGCAGGGTGAGGCCCGCGTGTACAAACGCAGCCTAAATGATGCGCGTCGTTGGCTGCGTGAGTATTTCGATCTAAAAGATGCCGAAGTGAAAACCACTTTAAAGCAATTAGATGCGCTCTCATCGGCTTCAATCAAAAGTGAAGTGCCTAGCATTACTGGGTCGTATCAAGCTCTTCAAACTATTTTGGGTGGCCAGTAGTTATGCGTTTGATATTACTTTTTGCCCTAGCCAGCTTGCTCGGCTACGGAATTTTACAGGTCGATAAATTAGACCCAGATAATTACGTCAAGATGTATCTTGGCAACTATGTTGTCGAACTAAAAGTGGTGTCGTTTTTAGTTCTGGTTCTGTTGCTGGTCATGTTGTTGTACTTTTTATTGTGGTTGTTTCGTGCGCTTTGGCGATCGCCCAAATCAATGTCGCGTTGGTGGCACCGTCGCAGCAGAAATATCGCAGAAGAGCAGTTTGGCGCCGGTTATTTGTCGTTAATCAAAGGTGATTGGCGACGTGCCGAAACCCAATTAACCAAGAAGACCAAGCACAGTCATATTTCTTATGTGAATTATCTAGCCGCAGCGCGGGCAGCTGCTGAACAAGGTCGGCTTTCGAAACGTGATGAATATCTCACCGCAGCGTATGAGGCTGCGCCGGAAGAACGCTTGGCCATAGGTCTGACTAAAGCGCGCTTGCACCAAAGTGCAGGTCAGCTCGAGGAGGCCGAGGCAACGCTGGCTGATATCGAACAGCTCGGAGTTAACAACCCTCAGTACACGGCGATGTCATTGCAATTGTTTGAACGCAAACGTAATTGGGAGAAGGTTGATACGCTTCTACCTGCCGCGCAAAAGCAACACGCTTTGCCACCTGAAATGCTAAGCGCTCTAGAAGAACAGGTCACCACTAATCAATTACTTACAGCCACCGATAAATTAGCAGCCTATAAGTCCTTACCTAGAGCGCAACGCAAGACCTCTGGCAATATTGCGATCTACACGCAGGCGCTGGTCGATAACGGCGATCATGGTGCTGCAGAAAAGGCTATTCGTGGGGCTCTAAAGAATGAATGGAGCGACGAGTTGATTGATATCTACGGTCAGTTGCAAAGTGAAAAGCCGGCCAAATTACTGCGGCAGGCCGAAGGTTGGTTGCTTGCTCGGCCAGAAAATGCCCATTTGAATCTCGCCGCTGGCCGATTGGCTAAGCAGGCCAAATCATATGATCTTGCCAAGGAATATTTGCAAGCTGCCATAACGCAAGAGCAATTGCCGGCCGCCTACTCCGTTTTGGGTGAGGTATACGAGGCGAATAGCGAAAGTGGCAAAGCTCTGCAACTCTATCGAGTTGGGATGCAGGCGCTGTCTGGCAGTGAAACAGTCGCCTTAACTGCGCCCCTAAAACCTGAATTGATTGTAGCGACAGAAGATAAGCAGGAAGCGAACTCTTAGATCTCGAGACGTGCCTGAACTTCCTGAGGTTGAAACCACGCGTCGCGGGCTAGAGCCGTGGGTGACTAATGCTGAAATTCTGTCAATCACTGTTCGCAATCCTTCGCTGCGATGGCCTGTGCCAACTCAAGAGTTATTAAAGCTCACCGGTCAAAGAATCGATCGAATAGAGCGGCGTGCCAAGTATTTGTTGGTTCATTTACCGAGCAAGGTTGTCCTTCTTCATCTCGGAATGTCGGGCAGTATGCGGGTGTTGGAGCCTGATGAGACGCCTAGAAAGCACGACCATCTCGACTTTTTAATTCGAACTCATAAAAACGGCAATAGGGTAGTTCGGTTCAATGATCCGCGTCGTTTTGGTTGCTGTTTGGTTCTAAGCGAGCCTATCAGCGAGCATTCCTTGTTAGCCAATTTGGGTCCGGAGCCTTTGACCGATGATTTTGACGGCGCCCATTTGTTCGCGCTATCTCGGCGCAGAAAGCTTGCCGTTAAGAATTTCATTATGGATGGCAAGGTCGTGGTTGGGGTGGGTAATATCTACGCGAGCGAAGCACTTTATGAGGCCGGAGTTCGACCAGGAACCGCGGCCGGTAGGGTGAGTCGTGCAAAATACGATCTCCTGGCTGGCACGATCAAAGAGGTTCTGGGCAAAGCAATTAAAGCGGGTGGAACGACGCTCAATGACTTCACTCAGAGTGATGGCAGCCCCGGTTACTTTCGTCATGAACTGCAGGTGTACGGTCGCGCCGGTGAGGCTTGTTATCGCTGCGAGAGCACCATTAAGTCGCGCACGCTTGGGCAACGCAATACATTTTACTGCACGAACTGCCAAACCTGAGTACGACGATTTAGGTTAAGTTCGCAGTTAGCAGATGCTAATCGAGGCAAAGCTCATTGCATTGTCCACCATGTAACACCGCCCATAAAAATACTCATCAACACCAAGCCCACGCCCCATACGCGCATCCACATTTGGTCACCTAGGCGGCCAAGGTAGACCAAAACAAAGCCGATAAAAAAGCCCAACACCGCCGTCAGTATCAACATCTCGTCGCTGGCGTTTTGTGCCAGTGGTGCGGCTTCGCCTTCTTTGTAACGCATAGCGTTGTTAGGTTTGGTCTTTGACTCTCATGGTGCAAAATTCCTCAGCTGAGCTCGGATGAATGCCTACTGTGGCATCAAAATCAGCTTTCTTAGCACCGGCTTTAATTGCAATGGCAATACCTTGCATGATCTCAGCGGCGTCCGCCCCGACCATATGCGCACCTACTACCTTATCGCTATCGGCATCAACGATGAGCTTCATCAAAGTTCTTTCTTGATTCTCGGTGAGTGTGTGCTTGAGAATTTTGAATTCAGAGCTGTAGGTATCAACGTGCTCGAATCGAGCGCGCGCGTCTTCTTCACCTAGTCCGACGCTGGCCACCGGTGGTTGTGAGAAAACTGCCGACGGAACATTTTCATGATCCGCCAAACGCGGTTTGTTACCAAACAATGAATCCGCAAAGGCATGGCCTTCCATGGTGGCAACAGGGGTCAATGCAATTCGGTCTGTCACATCTCCAACCGCGTAAATATTTTCGACGCTAGTTTGAGACTCAGCATTCACTATAATCTCGCCCTTAGTGCCGAGGTTAACGCCAGCTCCTTCAAGGTTGAGCCCAGCTGTATTTGGTTTGCGGCCGGTGGCGTATAAAATACAATCAACCTCTAACTCGGAACCATCGTTCAATGCCACCAGTTTACGGCCAGCTGCATTGACTTGAATCGATTTGACGTCGGTTTCAACTTGCAAATTGATGCCTTTTTTGGTGATTTCATTGGCCAAGTGCTCACGGATCGAACCGTCAAAACCACGTAAGATTTGCTCGCCTCGGTACAACAAGTGTGTATCTACGCCGAGACCATTGAAGATTCCCGCGAATTCCACGGCTATGTACCCACCGCCAACCACGATTGCAGATTCTGGCTTTTCATCGAGATGAAAGACCTCGTTGGATGAAATCGCGTGCTCGATACCAGGAATCTCGGGCAGGAAGGGTGTGCCGCCGGTGGCGACGAGAATTGTCTTTGCAGTCAACTCCCGGCCATCGATGGCGACCGTATTTTGATCAACAAGGCTCGCGGTGCCATACAGTATCTCTACGCCAGCATTGTCGAGTAAGCGTTCATAGATTTTATTTAGGCGGTCGATTTCTCGATCTTTATTGCTGATCAAAGTCTGCCAGTCGAATCCGGTCACGTTCGACGACCAACCAAAGTGTTGGCTGTCGGTGAACTCTTCATGAAAATGAGCCGCGTATACCATGAGCTTCTTAGGTACACAGCCTCTGATCACACATGTGCCGCCATAACGAAACTCCTCGCATATGGCTACTTTTGCGCCGTGGGTGGCAGCGATTCGTGCCGCTCGAACACCGCCGGAGCCACCGCCAATAACTATTAAGTCGAAATCATTCATGCTGTCAGTCTTCCAGGGCCGATTAGTCGCCCGAGTATATCGCTAAAAAGTTGGTGTCTGAGCGGGTCTTTTGCGCTCAATAAAAAACCCCGTCGATGACGGGGTTAGTCGTCCAGTTTTAGACCGGACATCTGAGTTGAGGCTTACTCGTTTTATTAGGCTGCCAGCTGCACCTTCATTTTCTCCATTGCGCGCTTTTCGATTTGACGAATACGCTCCGCGGAGACTGAGTATTCAGCAGCCAGCTCATGTAATGTCGCTTTACTTTCAGATAACCAGCGACGTTGTACGATGTCTTTACTGCGTTCATCCAAGGCATCTATAGCAGCGACCAACGAAGTTTGGTTGTTCGTGCTGGTTTGCGTTGCAATGGCAAGCTCTTCCGGGTTGTAGCGCATATCAGGCAAGTACGCAGAAGGGCTGGTATTGAACTCGTCATCATCTGAGTCTACGCCGTCAAAAGCTACGTCTGAACTCGTCATACGAAGTTCCATTTCACGCACCGTTTTTACTGGCACGTCGAGGTTTTCAGCCAATGCATGCGTCTCATCTTCAGTCATCGCTGACAGTGATTTACGAGATTTGCGCAGATTAAAAAACAATTTGCGTTGCGCCTTGGTAGTGGCAACTTTCACCATTTTCCAATTTTTAAGCACGTATTCATAAATCTCAGCTTTAATCCAGTGCACGGCGTAAGACACTAAGCGTACACCGCGGTCTGGGTCGAAATTCTTGACCGCTTTCATGAGCCCAATGTTGCCTTCCTGAATAAGGTCTGCAACCGGCAAGCCGTAACCAGTAAAGCCTTTGGCTACATGTACTACGTGTCGTAGATGAGAAACTACGAGCTCGCGAGCGGCATCAACGTCTTGCGTGTCGCGAAATCGGGTTGCGAGCGTGGTTTCTTTTTCAGCGGATAAAACAGGCGCAGAATTAGCCACTTGCAAGAAGCTGGCTAAGTTGGGTTCCTGATTTAAGGAGACGGCATAAGTTTTGTTCGTCATCATATTCTCCACGGTTCTCAGGCAATAACATATCCACCTGATTTTGATGACAGAATTTTAGCACTCAACGATTGAGAGTGCTAATAAATTTGTTTAATTATGTAAAAACATATTTTTATAACCTTGAGTTATTATATCCATGTCCTTATGTCTTTGATTTAAAACAATATATAGAGAGTTTGGGTTACTGAGGTTTAATTTCTCCGAGATGTTGGGCAACTGACAAGCGAGCAGCACACCACCCTAACGATGTAGAAAAAAGCATTAAAAGACCAAATTCACGCAATGATGGCTGGTAAATTAAGCTGCTTTGTTGGTACAGCTGAGCCAGCTCACTGAGAGGCTCATGCAAAACACTTGCCGCGATGGCTAACAAAAATAGTGTCACCAGCGCACCAAGAAAACCATACAAAGCGCCAAAGTAAAGAAAGGGGCGGCGCACAAATCGATTGCTGCCCCCTACCAACTTCGTTATCTCGATCTCTTGCTGGCGGTTCATGATGAGCAGCTTAATGGTATTGCCAGTAATCAAAATGAGTGCGATGGCGAGTAGGGCACTGAGTAATTGCGCGGCTCTATTAATATTGCCAAGAATGGAGTTAAATCGATCCGTCCATTCAAGATCTAAGCGAATTTCGTCAATACCATCGATTTTAACGAGCTCATCTCTGAGCAATGACAGCTCATTGGAGTTTTGGGCGAAGGTAATTGGCAAAATTACGATCGACGCAGGCAAAGGATTTTCATCAAGAAAATCCAGTTCCATTTCTAAGCCTGAAATTGCTCTAAATTCTTCTAAAGCTTGTCCTGGCGTCACAAATTCCGCGAGTGAGATTTTTGGGTGAAGTCGCAATTCATCAAAAATAAGAGTGGCTTCATTGTCGGCGAGATCCGGTTTCAGAAAAACCGACATCTGCGGCTGACCATGCCAAGACTCGGTGAGCTGAGCGCCGCTTTTAACGGTGATATACAGAATCATAGGCAACAGCAGGCTAATGCCAATAATCACTATCGTGGTAATGCTCGCTACCGGGCTGCGCCGCATATTGCCCAGCGTGGCAAACAACACTTGCAGATGCCGCACGAAGTAGGCCTTCATTGCTGCTCCTCAGGCTCGGCTTGAGCAATAGGTACGATCTCGCCATTGGCCAGATGGATGGTGCGCTTCTTGAGGCGTTCTACCTGCTGCAAATCGTGCGTGGCGATTAATACGGTCACACCAACTTGGTTGAAATCACTGAAGATATCGATGATCTCGCGCGAGAGATCGGTGTCTAGATTTCCAGTCGGTTCATCGGCTAGCAGTATATTTGGCCGGTTGATTACCGCACGCGCGATACCCACTCGTTGTTGTTCACCGCCTGAAAGTGTCTGCGGCATTGCGCGCTCTTTGCCGCTTAGCCCAACCTTACCTAATGCGGCGCGAACCCGTTTGCGAATCTCGTCGTCAGGCATGCCAATCACAATAAGAGGCAAAGCGACGTTATCGAAGACCGTACGATCGTAGAGTAATTTATGGTCTTGAAAAATGACTCCTATTTCCCTGCGCAATGCAGGAATTTTGCTTTCTTTGAGATGATGTAGCTCTTGACCATCAACTACGATACGACCCGTGCTCGGCCGTTCAATCATCGTAATCAGCTTAAATAGAGTGCTCTTGCCGGCACCAGAGTGACCCAATACGAAGGCCATTTCCCCTTGATCGAGCGTGAAACTGACGTCTTTCAGCGCTTGATGGCCGCCAGGGTATTCTTTGCTGACGCGGTCAAGTTGGATCATAAGCCCTGTTCAGTTCTCATTCGGCTGCGATCAAGGCTGCAGCAAATTGGTTGGCATCGAAGCGGCGTAAATCATTGACGCCCTCACCAACACCAACATAGTGAATCGGCAGCTTGAATTTCTCGCTCAGCGAGACCGCGACGCCACCTTTCGCGGAACCGTCGAGTTTGGTTAAGCATAAACCACTCACATTGACGGCTTTTTGAAAATGCTCGAGCTGAGAAAGCGCATTTTGCCCGGTACCTGCGTCCAATACTTGAATAACTTCATGCGGTGAATCTGGGTCAATTTTTTGAATGACTCGAATCACTTTTTGTAACTGCTCCATAAGGTCAGTTTGGGTATGTAAGCGGCCCGCCGTGTCGATCAGAAGTACGTCGCAGTTTTTGGCTTTGGCGGCCATCAAAGCATCATGAGCCACGGCGGCGGCGTCGGCCCCGGAGCCCTGGCTGATTACCGGAATATCAAGTTTGCCGCCCCATTCTTGCAATTGTTCCACAGCGGCTGCGCGAAATGTATCTGCCGCTGCCAGCATCACAGAATTACCCTGAGCCTTTAGTTGGTTCGCGAGTTTTGCTGTGGTGGTGGTTTTACCAACCCCATTTACCCCCACCACCAAGATGACGGTTGGGCTATGTGTTAGATTGAGTTCACGTTGCGACGGCGCCAGCATTTCTGCAATTTCATGACGCAATGCTAAGAGCACACCACGTTGGTCCTGAATTTTCTCTGCCTCCACGCGGTCTCGAAGACGATCGACAAGCGCTAGGCTGGCATGCACGCCGATATCGCAAGTCATAAGCGTTTCTTCGAGTTCATCAAACAACACATCATCAAGATCAAACGTGCCCTTGAAAACTTGGCCGAGTTTACTCAGGAAGCCAGACCGGCTTGGTTCCAGCCCTTGTTCGATGGTAGCTCGCTCTTCGGTTGTCGCAGAGGAAGTATGCTGTTCCGGTTCGGCAACTGATTTTTTACGGCCGAACCAAGACCGTTTCTCGTTCTTTGCTGCTTGTGAAGGCGGGTTCTGCTCGGTCATAGTCGAATAAGTGCAGGCTTTTGCTTGCGAAGTCTGAATTGTTATATTGTAGTGCCTCAGTACCAGATCACAACCAACGAATGACCTTCGTTGAGACTAATGCGAAACAAGGGCCATTCTCATCAAATCAGAGTTATCGCAGGGAATTGGCGTGGGCGCAAGTTGCCGGTGCTTGACGCCGAAGGTCTGAGGCCGACTTCTGACCGCGTTAGAGAGACCTTGTTCAATTGGTTGATGTTTGACGTTCAGGGGGCTTGCTGCCTAGACCTGTTCGCCGGCTCCGGAGCTCTCGGCATAGAATCATTGTCCCGGGGGGCGAGTTTCGTTCAATTTGTTGAGCGTGACAAGCGAGTTGTAACACAGTTGAAGAACACTCTGCATGAATTAGCGGGTGCTGAGGAGCAAGATCGATTTTCCCTTACCGAAGCGAATGGCGTCACGTGGTTGGATCGTCCGATGGATAACGCTTTCGATCTTATATTCCTCGATCCTCCTTATGCCGACAATCTGCTGCCTGAGGTGTTCGCTCGGATTGAGCTAAATGGTTGGTTGGCTGCGGGTGGCAAAATTTACCTTGAGCAGGACTCATCGGCACAAGCTGTATCTGTTCCACCCAACTGGGAGCTGCTACGTGACGGCAAGGCGGGCCAGATTTCGTACTCCTTATACCAACGAGTTGCTGCCTAAATTGGGTGCGCCTTAAGGTATACTTGGCGGCCGTTTTTAGTGAGGCCCACGAATGAAGAAGATTGCCATTTACCCTGGAACCTTCGATCCCATCACTAATGGTCATATAGACCTAGTTATGCGCGCTGCGCAGATATTCGATCGAGTCATCATCGCTGTCTCTAACAACCCAAGAAAGAGCCCCTTGTTCAATATTGAGCAACGTATGGGTATGGTCAATGCAGCCGTTGCTGAACTGGAACACGTATCAGTGGAGAGCTTTGACGATCTCTTGGTTAGCTTTGTGCGTCGTAAAGAAGCGCGCTTTGTTATTCGTGGCTTGCGGGCGGTTTCAGATTTCGAATATGAATTTCAATTGGCTTCTGCCAACCGCCGAATGGATGAAAATGTAGAAACTATTTTTCTTACGCCTTCAGAGTCCAACTATTTTATTTCGTCGTCGTTGGTGAGAGAGATATCTTACTATCAAGGTGACGTTTCAAGTTTTGTGCCAAAAGCGGTTGAACAAGCTCTACTTGAGCAATGGGCAAAAGTAAAATCCAATTGATCTTCAAGATCTGATTAGAGAAGGTTCGTGGCTTTATTTATTACCGATCAATGCATTAACTGCGATGTTTGTGAACCGGAGTGCCCAAATGATGCGATTTATCAGGGCGAGCTGATTTATGAAATTGAAGCGGCTAAATGCACGGAATGCGTAGGGCATTTTAAACAACAGCAGTGCGTTGTAATCTGCCCCGTAGATTGTATCTTCGTTGACCCCGGAGTGCCCGAGACGCAGCAGCAACTGCAAGACAAATATTCTCAGCTCACTGGCAAGGAGTATGACCCGAAGCTAGAGATAGACGAAGAGTTTGAAGACTAACCGCGGCTTTCGATATTAACCAGTTGTTCAAACCCAGCAGCAGTTAAACGTCTAGATTGCGATTACTGCTTCACCATATTTGGCACCCAAACAATTTCGTTGGTTTGCCGGTATTCTTTTAAGAAGTCTTTTACGCTCCAAGTTTTCACCTGCTCGAAGAAACCAGGGCGGATAACTTTGAGTGACACTGTGCTGGCACCATCAAGCACCACTTCGCGATTGGTTACCACTGGAGTGGGGCCAAGGAAGACCCAGTCTGCTTGCTCATTGCCTTTCTGCGTTACCTGCATAAGGGCGTAAGCGCCTTGTGGGTCAGAGTGCAACTTCATGGCGATATTTTTCTTATTGCTGCCGCAAGCGGTTAGGCCGGCAAGGACAACGAGCACAGTAAGGGTTTGAAAAGAGCGTGCGTAGTTCATGATGTTCTTCAATTTTTGGTTGGCGTTGATTTATTTGTTGCGGCTATCCAGAACCACTTCGACGAGCTGTGTGCTCTTTTGCGCATCTTTGAGATTTTTGTGCCTCATGCTGAGCCAGAAGGGTGTGACCTTCTCGTAATAGCCATCCTTTTTGAATCGCAAGATGATGTTTTTGCGTCGTGAGCTGCTGTCCTTCCACCATGCGGTGGTCGGGGTTGTGCCAATAATTGTGCCGTCTTCGTCACTTATGACCTCGGCACCCGGTGGGTTAGAAACGATCTGAGCGGCCCCATAGTGGGTGCTGCATGCACCAAGTAGTAAACTGCTGGCAAGAAGAAGAATAAGACGAGTTTGTTTATTTGTCATGGTGGTTGTTTGTTATCACCGGATTAATACGGTGATTTGAAAGTTTTGCCCAGAGCTTTGAGTGAGTGCGTCGAGTAAGGCGCTATCCTAGGTTGAATTGAAATGAAAGCCAAGCGAGAACCGTGAAAAAATGAATCGATCTGCGTACGCGACCTGATGCACGAGAAATCAAAAGTTGATGCTGTGATCCCAATACAGAATATTGCTCGCATCCTGCTGCTTTTTGTCATTATTTAACGGAATTTCATCTTCAACAATCAGCAGTTCAGCGAGTTGTCGTTGTAAAGCGTTAAAGTCATCTTGCTGCTCTTGCAATTCCGTCTTTTGAAACGCGAGCTCACCTAATCTGGTTTCTACGGTATCAGTCGCTTTGTGGATTCTTTTAACGCTTTCGAGTCTTCGTCGTAGTTGTGAGTGATGTTCTCTCACATAAGTTTCCATTGGAACCATCAGATTGTTGTTCCAAGTGTTTGCATCTTGTAAGGCACGAGCAAAGACTTTGCGAGAAGCGGTACACACAGACTCGTAAAACCGATTGGTGATCGACATTTGCTCACGAAAGAACAGCGTTTTGGTTTCCTTAAAGTGACTGTATTTTTGCTCCAAGCGCTCTACTTCCTGTTTGAATCTCTCCAGCCTCAGGCGGCGCACTTGAAAGTTTGCAATGCCGTGGTCGTGCTCAAAGTCACGCGTGATGGTCTCGGACAGTGCGGCGATCTCATTTGCCTGTTGCATGGCTTGATCGAGATACCGATGCAACTTGTCGAAGTATTTCGTCATCGTTTTTTGCAGCGTAATTGATGACGCGCAACGGGCCATATTGTGTTTAGTTTGCGCTATCAAGCGCTCGAGTCGTTCACCGCTCAAAACCTTAACCAAACGGTGGGTTTCTTTGGCGTAAACCGACCTTAGGGCTTGATATTTTTTCATGTCTTCTTCTAATGAAGACTTTTCCGTGGTGACCTTCATCATGATGTGAGAAATCACATCGGTATTCTTGCTGCTAATCTGCTCAAGTTCTTCTATGTGTGAACTCGTGTCTTGTAAGCGGTTGTCAATAATCGAACCAGCCGTATCAAGAATTTCTTCTAAAGAGCTTCGCACCTTATCAATTACGATGACGCGTTTCTGTGGCACTAACCGGTTGGCAATGGCGGCTTCAAGTTCGAGGATTCGGCTGCGTTGAATCAGTTCTTGATCGCCTCGTAAGCGCCCAACCAAACCTTTTTGTGCTGATACTGGGAAAATATTGTCAGGATCAATGCCTAAGGTTTTTGCAGTTTGCCAAACCTGACGGTCTAGCTCAGATTGAATGTCGCTGTCGCTGCGGATGCCATCCCACATGGCATCGATTTTATTCAGGGCAACAAGGCGTCGTTGGCTTTTGCGAATGGCGTCGCGGGCTTCAGCCAAATCGCTGGTTTTTGAGTGTGCTTTATACGATTCCCCACGTCCCCCTAAGTGGTGTTCCCACAGGGCTAAATCCGTTTTGGTTACGCCAGTGTCATGCGAGAGAATAAATACAATGGCGTGTGCAGCCGACAGCTGGTCGATAGTCAGCTCTGGCTCAGAACCGATCGCATTTAAGCCGGGCGTGTCTAAGATAACCAAGCCTCGTTCCAGCAACGGATGTGGAATATTAATAATTGCATGGCGCCAGCTCGGGATTTCTACTTCGTCGTATTCGTTTAATGGCAGGCCATAATCTGAATCAGCTCCTTCCATTACATCGAAGCGTAATTTTTCAGCGTAGCTGCGACTAACGAGTTTGCTATCGGTCATGCCACTCAGTGCTTCAGCTACTGCGTCGGTGTCATCGGCATCGAACTGGATCTCGGTCCACTCCGCATCATCTTTCTTTAATTCATGCAGTGGGCGATTGTTGCTGCGCGACTCGATGGGCAGCATGCGAATAGAGGTGGGTCGATCTGGGTCATAGAGCAGTTCAGTAGGGCACATCGTGGTGCGCCCCATGCCGGAAGGCAGCATTCGCTGCTGGTAGTCACCGAAAAAGATTGTGTTGATCATTTCGGATTTGCCGCGTGAAAATTCCGCCACAAAGGCAACTGAAAGGTTGTCGTCGCTTAACGCGCCGAGCACCAGCTCAAACTGATGGTGGGTGCGCAGGTCGGTCACGTGCTTGTCCTTGAGAAAATTACTCAAGGCCTGCACTGAGTCACTCAATTGCGCTCGCCACTCCGAGTACGCTTTAAGTTCAGAATCTAATTGCAGCTGGTCTGTCACGATTATTGTTATTTTCGCTCGTTTTAAGGCTCAACATATTTAAGCTTTTTGCATGCTCGCCGCGTGCTTGTACGCGGCCCTTTACTGTATACCTAAGGTTACTTTTGCCCTACGTTATCGCAGCAAGTAACGGTAAGTAGCAGCAAGCACATCGCAGTAAATCTCAGCAAAGAGCTTGCAGTAGAGTTCGCCAAAAATCTGCCAATGACCTTTCCGTTAGGCCTAGCACTAGGCGGTACCCTCCTCGCAACTTTGATCATAGCGAACCACCCAGCTGCTTGTCAAAAATACTTAGTCCAAGTAACTTATTGAAATTGTTCTGTAAGGTCATGAATTAAAAGAATAATTAGAGTGACAATTATTGCCAGTTTGGTGTCTTGGATTGCCCGCATAGATTGGCATTTGGTAATCCAAAGGAAAACCCGCTGAAACGGGGTATTCGTTATAATTGCCAGTCACAGATTGAATCGCTTGCTCCTCTCGATCCCCGTAAATAATGACCAAGAAAAAAACCAGTCGCAAAAAAGTGTCGCGCAAAGTCACGGGTAAGATAACGGCAAAGACAGCGAGCAAAAAGAAATCGTCGAGAAATCAAATTAGTGCGCGCGGCGGGCTCAATAGCGCCAACTTGTGGGCTAAGGTTGGCGCAGCATTTAAGTTTTGGTGGTGGCGTTTAGCGCTGGTCTCGCTGGTTCTATTTGCCGGGTTGGTTGCTTATCTCGACGTCAATATTCGACAGAAGTTCGAGGGCCAGAAGTGGGCTTTGCCGGCGCATGTTTATACGCGCCCGATGGAGCTTTATATTGGCCAACAGATCGATCGAGGATTGGTCCAAGAAGAGTTGAAAGAACTCGGCTACCAACAACGTAATAGTATCGATCGAGTGGGTAGTTACCGGTTCAGCACAGATGAGCTGGCGATACATCAAAGGGAGTTTCGATTTTGGGATCGGATGCAACCACAGCAACAAATACGCATTCGTCTTCGGCAGAACCAAATTGAGAATATCTCGGTGACGTCATTAGGGGCAGACTTAAGCAGCCAGAGCCCAACCGAAACTGAAATTGTTCGATTAGAGCCGCGCTTATTCGGTAGTGTTTCTCCACTGAGTCATGAAGATCGCTCCTTGCTCCGCCTCGAGGATGTTCCGCCACAGTTGATTAATGCATTGATTGCGATTGAGGACCGCTCCTTTTATTCGCATTTTGGCATAAACCCAATTGGTATCGCCCGCGCCTTGGTGCGAAATGTAAGCGCTGGGCGAGTTGTGCAAGGTGGAAGTACCTTGACTCAACAGCTAGTCAAAAATTATTACCTCACCTCTGATCGCACGATTCAGCGAAAGTTAACCGAAATGGTGATGTCGGTATTGCTTGAAATTCATTACACCAAGGATGAAATTCTGCAAGCCTATCTCAACGAGGTGTATCTCAGCCAAGCCGGTAATCGAGCCATTCACGGCTTCGCCTTGGGCAGCCAATATTTTTTTGGTAGACCACTGAACGAACTAGACTTGCCCGAGATTGCGACGTTGGCGGGCATTATCAAAGGACCCAGTCTTTACAATCCGATGCGCAATCCCAGTCGTGCAAAAGAGCGGCGCAACCTGGTTCTTCAAACCATGTTGGAGGAAGAGTACATCGATCAAGCCCAGCATGACCAAGCGGTGGATACGCGCCTCAGGGTGAACTCTTCGGCAGAGGAGGTCGCGCCATTATCTTATCCCTCATTCTTGGGTTTTGTACGTCAGGGGCTGCAAGATGAGTATCAACAACAAGATATTCTCACCGACGGTTTACAAATCTACACCACTCTGAACCCCAGAATTCAGCGAAATCTCGAGAGCACCGTGCGTTCAGAGTTGGCGGCCATTGAGAAGGACCGTAGTATCGAGGCAAACACCTTGCAGGCTGCTGCCGTGGTTATTAGAACCGATAACGGCGAAGTTGCGGCCATGGTGGGCGACCGTAAATCCAGCTTTTCTGGCTATAACCGCGCCATTGCCGCGCGGCGACCGGTGGGTTCTTTGTTAAAACCTTTTGTTTACCTCACCGCGCTCGAGCAACCTGAGCAATTTTCCTTAGCGAGTCGTTTAGAAGATCGAAGTATCACGGTTTCGCAACGCGGCAGCCCTGATTGGAACCCGCAAAACTATGATGGTGAACAACATGGCGACGTCATGTTGGTTGAAGCGTTATCGCGTTCTTACAATCTCGCCACCGTACAACTAGGTATGCAGCTAGGTGTAGAGCAGGTTCTCAATACGCTGAGGCGTGCAGGCTATGAAGGTGATGCTTCGCCGTTGCCGTCATTGCTGCTCGGGGCGGTGCCGATGTCGGTGATGGAAGTCGGGCAGCTTTATTTAACCCTCGCTAGTGATGGCTTTAAAACGCCGATCAAAGGGATTCGCTCAGTGCTCAGTGGCGCCGACGAACCGTTGCAGCGATTTCCATTGTCGATCGAACAAGTGATCGAACCGCAACACAACACCTTGATTACCTACGCCCTGCAAGATGTTGTACGCAATGGCACGGCGCGTTCGGTGCTGCCTGGTTTTCGTTTTGATTACGGCCTCGCCGGTAAGACCGGAACCACAGACGATTATCGCGATAGCTGGTTTGCTGGTTTTTCGGGCAACTACTTAACGGTGGTTTGGATTGGTCGGGATGATAATAAGTCGACCGGCCTGACTGGCGCGAGCGGTGCTGCACGCGTGTGGGCTAAGGTAATGCAGACGATGCCTTTGCAGCGGCTAGAGTTACCGTTTCATGAAGATGTCACCGCGCAGCGAATTTACTATTCTGAGAATCCGGATCGTCAAGACTGCCGGCTGTATCGCCAGTTACCGGTGTTAGTGGATTCCTTGCCACTCGAAAGATTACCGTGTGCAGAATATATGCAGTATGATCTTGACGATGATGAATCCCAACATTTCGAGCCTTGGAATGGTACTGACGAGCAACCGACTGCGCCACGACGCAAGCGTAAGAAGTCATTTTGGGAGCGCGTTTTTGGTTAGGTGGCTGACCCTGTTATTGATGTGCATGTTTGCCGTAGGCTGCACAACGCCTCGCAGCCAGGCACCCGTAGCAAAGCCTGCTGAAGTGGAAGAACGTGCGGTCGTCGGTGGTGAGGCTTTGCCGCTGCCGGAGCAACGCGATATCTCGGTAAAACCGTTGCCTGGGCAACGCTCTGAATCGCCGGTAGTAAAACGTCTATTGGCATCAGCCGACACACAGCAACGCAGCGGCGATGTAGATGGCGCCGCAAACTCCCTAGAGCGTGCACTTCGTATCGAGCCCCGCAATGCCCTGCTTTGGAGTCGTTTAGCGAATGTGCGGTTTACCCAAAAGGATTGGCGCCAAGCCGTTCAATTAGCGGCCAAATCAAATACCTTAGCAGCTAATAATCGAAACCTGCGCCGGCAGAACTGGAATCTGATGGCCAGTGCTTATGATGCTCTTGGCGATGAGGCCTCGGCACAGAAGTTTCGCGAGAAGTTACGCAGCGAATAACAATTCTTAAGCATCTAGCGGTAGTGCCTCGTGCCCCGCAGCAATGCGCGCTTGATTGGTGTTTTCCATCATCAACGTTTGAGCTCTGGCAATAACCGCGTCTTCATCAGCTTCCAATTCGTCGCGAGTGACGGTTGTAGAGTGACCAACAAAAGCATGAATTGTGGCGAAGGGTTTGGGCAATTTCTGGCCATCCCAACTGCGAAAACGCCATTGTCGATCGACCTCAATATGAAACGGAAGAATGGCCGTTCCGCCGAGCGCAGATAACCATAGAACGCCTGATTGCAGTTGATGCGCGGGGCCCCTTGGTCCATCCGGGGTAATAGACATCACGCGTCCCGAGCGAATAAATTTCAGCGCTGCGCGAGTTGCCCGCAGTGCGCCTTTTGACGATGAGCCACGCACTGTTTCATTACCAAATAGTTCACCTATTCGTGAAATATATGCGCCGTCACGACTGTCGCTGACCATGCATCCCCAATTTCGGTTGCGCAATAACCAAGGAATGATCAGCACGTTTTCATGCCAGAAGCTCAACAGCAAGCCTTGGTTTTGATCGGCAATTTGCTCTAGTGTTTCGCGGTTATGCCAACGCACTTTGCAAGTGGCGGTTAGCAGTATCAGAGCGCCCTTGTATAGGAGCGGTAACAACCACAGTTTGATTCGTTCAGACACGCTGTTTGGTAAGGTTCAGGCGACGTTTGGCAAAGTCTATCATCGTAGTAGCAACACCACCTAGTTGTTGCTTTTGTTGGCACGTCAGATTGTTTATATTACGAGGATGCTCGGATCGCCACACATACGCCGCACAAAACTGATTTTTGCCCTCATTATGTTCGGCGTGTTTGCGGGTTGTGGAGAAAATTCATCAACTGTTTTGTCCTTGACCGCGCAGGCGGACGACGCTGAAGCGGCTGAAGCAGAACCGACCACGGCGCTTGAGAAGCTCAATGTTCGGGGTAAAAAGAACACGCATCTCTTATTAGGTACTGGCAGTGTTCAAGGCGTGTATTTTCCAATCGGCGGGGTGATTTGTCGTTTACTGAATCGGCACAAATATTTGCATCGTATCCGGTGTTCACTGGAGAGCACCGGTGGTTCGATTTATAACCTGCGCCAACTCCGCGAAGGCAACTTTGACCTCGTGTTTGCCCAGTCTGATTGGCAACATCATGCTTACCATGGCACCAGCACCTTTAAAGATGAAGGCGCAAATCCAGAGCTGCGTTCAGTATTCGCACTCGAGTCAGATCCTCTGGCATTAATCGTCAAATCCGACAGTGAAATTCAAAGCTTTGATGATCTGCCTGAGAGGGTTGTGAGCTTTGGTTATGCGCGTTCACTGCAGCATCGGATTATTAATGATCTCTTGGCGGCTAAGGACTGGACTGACGATACGTTTAAGCAAGTGCGCAGAATGAGCGATACCAAGCAGGTTGGCGCATTGTGCAGCGACGAAGTTGAAGCAATTTTGTTGCTGGGCAGCAGTTTGGACGATTACTTGCGTGACCTAGACGATGAATGCAAATTGCGCCTCGTACCAATCGTGGGCCAAGAGGTTGATCAAGTGATTGGTGAAAAACCATTTTATCGCACTGGCGTGATCCCGGCCGGTTTACACTTGGATTCGCCTGAGGATATTAAGTCTTTCGGCTTGGGCGCTTCTTTTGTGGCGTTAGAGTCGACTTCACCTAAAGCGATATATCATGTGGTGAAAGAGATCGTTGAAAATTTCAAAGATTTTCAGTCACTTCATCCGTCGCTGAAAACACTGAGTAAGAAAGAACTCCCATACGCAGGATTGTCAGCGCCACTGCACCCAGGTGCGATCCGTTATTACCGAGAAGCCCGGCTATTAAAGCAATAATGAATTCACAACAAGCAATTGAAGTTTTGCGCAAAGCCAATGCAGACTTCGTCGAGCAGGTTGCTGATTCTGGCAGCATTACTACCGCTGTAACCGAGGCCAAAATGGGTGGCGATCAACGCCCCTTCGCGATCATCTTAGGTTGTGCAGATTCTCGCGTGCCGCCAGAGATTATTTTTGACCAAGGCTTTGGTGACTTATTTGTGGTGCGGGTAGCTGGCAATGTTGTAGCGCCGGTGCAAATCGGCAGTATTGAGTTTGCGTGTCAACAATTTGGCGCTGAGCTTATAGTGGTGCTTGGTCACACTCAGTGCGGTGCTGTAAAGGCAACCCTTGGCGGAATCATTAATGGTGGAGGTGATTTATCACCAAATCTTGAATCCATTGTGCAAGCCGTAACACCTGCCGTCGCACCGATTGTTGCTGAAAATGCAGATGCCAGCGTAGAACAGCTAATGTCAGCAGCCGGCGAAGCGAATATAAAAAATTCCGTTACTAGCTTGCTAGAACAATCATCGGTTTTAAGTGCGCTGAGTGAGCAGGGTAAGCTAATGGTTGTTGGAGCAGAGTACGATATTCAATCCGGCAAGGTGCGGTTTTTGGATTAGAGCGAATTTTGAGTATAAATGGACTTTATTGGACAATTTGATCGACATAATGCCCTTCTTTCCATTTAGGCCCGCCTCAGAGCTTAAATTATTAGACTAAAGTCTGAGTAAATTTCACCCATATGGGGGATGTTTTACCCTGTCCCCAGCGTTACTATCTCCTCAGTCATTCAAGAAGTAGTAGGGGTTTGAAATGAAAGTAACAGCAACACAGTACGAAGAGTCAGTGGTTTGCCGCCTTCCGCAAGGCCGGGAAATCGAAATAATTATGGTGAGCGCTGAGGGTGATGAATACAGTGCAGAACCAAACGTTGAATCTGCGCCAAGCATTCTGGCAACGCTAGGAAAGTCAGGTGTATCTAGATTCGAGACGATGTTAGTAGGGTCGGTGTAGGGTAGGGTAAAGCTCAGTGTTGATAGTTTCGCTGAGTTAGTTTTTCGAAATAGCGCCGTTTGCATCTAGGGTTGTGTAAACGGCGCTACTCCGAACTATTGGTTTTCTTTGGTAGTTGGCCGCTCTTAGGAGCGGCTTTTCTTTTTGTGGGCATTTTTAACAACGAACACCTTATGTTGTCACCCATAATCTCGGCTTGAATCCGCACGTTGTTTTGATATCTGAGTTCACTGCTCCAGTCGCCAATCGGCAAGGTAGGACACCTGCTTTCAATCGAGTTTTGGTTTAAGAAATCTGGTTTCTAATAATTCACACGCTTCAAACCGACAACCGACGACCCACCCAAACATAGTAAGCGGT
>CALJJR010000196.1 GCA_937973905.1 uncultured Arenicella sp.
GAGAGTTCTAGAAAATCGTATTATCGCCAAACCCCTCACTTTCGTGCCACTACATTCCAGTAATTCATGACCATAAAAAACATCAGTGGAGGCACTTGAGTAAAGCCGAGCATAAGCTTTTAACCTCGAACAAGCCACGTAGCACCTCGATTTGGAGCCGAATCACTAATCGTTTATCGAAAATGATGGGGCCGCCCACAGCACTTTACATCGATGCCTTTCAAAAAGATTCTGTGTTTCTCGACATTGACAGCTCTTGGCACTCGAAATTAAACCGCAAACGACTCCTGCCTCAACTAAAAGAGCAAGGCATAAAACCGGTAAAACTTCATTACGACATAATCCCCGTTCTGTTTCCTGAAACATCACACCCTAATACCGTTGCGGTGTTTGACGAACACTTTCATAGCCACCTAGAGCACACCGAACTGTTCCTTTGTATTAGCAACAAGACCCTAGAGGACGTAGAGGATTACTGTGAAAAGCACAAACGCAAAACTCCCAACCTAGAATCTATAAGGCTGGGAACAAATTTGCCTTTAAATCAAGCCCCTTCGGTACACGAACACCCTAACAGCAATTTAGCCCAGAGCAACCTTTTAACCCAGCAATACATACTCTGTGTAGGCACCCTCGAACCCAGAAAAAACCACCAGCAATTGCTAGACGCATTTGACCAAGTGTGTCAAAAGACTAATCTAAGTCTCATCATTGTAGGTAAGCCCGGCTGGCTGGCCGATCATATTCAATCCCAAATTGAACAGCATGTGCATTACGGAACCAGGGTGCATCACCTTGAAGCAATTTCAGATTTTGATCTCGCAGAACTTTACAGGCACGCTTGGGTCAATGTGGTGCCCTCTCTTTACGAAGGTTTTGGGCTTCCAGTTATCGAAGCTTTGAGTCGAGGCTGCCCAACAATATGCGCCAATACGGGGTCCTTACCTGAAGTAGGAGGGCGCTTTGTTCGCACCTTTTCTCCTTACTCTGTAGAGGAACTTTCAGAACTATTGATCGAGCTATTGGAACATGACGAACAGTACCAAGAACTGAAAAGCACGAGCCAACAATTTAGACCAGTGCCGTGGTCTCAGACTGTTGAAGATATTGACTCACTAATTTACTCGAAGGTATGAGAGCTATTATATTGTCGAATATTTCATTGAGGCACTATACTCACGCTCAAATGCGCCATCTTGCAAAGATTTTTCTGATAAGTAAATGAACCCTGTTTGTATTATAGGCATGCATCGCTGTGGAACGTCGATGACAGCCAATATTTTGACAAAGGCCGGCGTTCAATTTGGAACACCTGAGCAACTCCTATCAGCGAATTCCAGCAACGCTCTAGGATACTTCGAACATGAAAAAATTACTTACGAAGTAAACGATGCGCTTCTTGAGCTGTTTGGAGGCACTTGGGATAGGCCCCCGAATTTTCCACCACGTTGGGAAACACTGCCAAAAGTTCAACCTATACGTGACCGTGCAACGTCTATCATCTCAGAGCTCGACTCTAATACTTGCTGGGCTTGGAAAGACCCACGAACGAGCCTCTTATTACCATTCTGGCAAAGTTTAATCCCTGATCTGCGTTACGTAATATGCCTAAGAAACCCGACTGAGGTAGCAAAGTCTCTCAAAGAGAGAGAAGCATTTTCGCCCGCAAAAAGCTCTCGTTTGTGGACAAGGTATATTGAAGATGCGATCAACAACACCGAGGATCAATCTAGGCTTATAGTCTTTTACGAGGACTTTTTTCAAGCACCTGAAACTTCTATATCAAGACTTGTCGAATTTGCCAAAAATCACCCCCCCTCTGACAGAGAAGTGTTGCGCCTACGAGAGTCTATATTTCCTGAGCTTAGGCACCACAAAAACTCAGAGAATGATAAAAAGAAAAAGCATCAGTCTAAGAGTGGCCTGCTTTATAAGCAGCTACGCGCAAGCCACGGCCTTAGAGAACAAAAGTTAAGCACGTCCAAACCACAGAAAAACCACAACACGAACAAAGTGTCCGATGTGATTGACCACCCGATAACATTTCCTAAATTCGAAACACCTAAGGTCAGTATCGTTATACCAACGTTCAATAGGTGCGAGTTACTCAGCGCGTGCCTCAGATCAATATGGCAATCCACGACCACCCCTTATCAATTAATTATTGTGGATGATGGCTCGACGGACAACACAAAAAGATTGCTGGACTCGCTGGTAAATGTCGATGTGGTGACCAATGAAACCAATCTCGACTTTTTGCATAGCGCAAACTTAGGTGCAAGCGAAGCGCGCGGGGACTATCTGGTTTTTCTAAACAATGACGTTACAGTTAGAGCTGGCTGGTTAAACACTCTTGTTAACACTATCGAAAGCCAACAAAATTGCGGAGCAGTCGGAGCTAGACTGATTTCAATGGATGGAAAATTACAGGAGGCAGGTTGCACAGTCTGGCCAGATGGCACGGTAACGCTTGTTGGCAATCAAGATGACCCGTTTAAGCCTGAGTATTCGTACGTCAGAGAGGTAGACTACTGCTCTGGAGCATGCCTCTTACTGGAACGAAAACTATTTTTTCAGCTGGGGAAGTTCGATACGCGTTTTGCACCGGCCTATTACGAAGATGTCGATATGTGCATGGCGATCAGAGAAGCGGGCAAGAAGGTTATATACCAACCGGCCACGATGGTGTTTCACCACCAGATGGGTAGCAGACCTCTACCGAAAGTGCAGACCCTGCTAGATAGAAATCGAGTAATATTTAGAAAGAAGTGGCAGCATGTTTTGGCTTTTCGCAGCAGTATTAGAAACTCTTTTTTCGTGCGCAATGACCATCAAGGCAAGAGAGTTCTCGTATTGTCTAACACGCCTATATCCAGCGATTCAGCACAACAGCAAGAGTTGCTTTTGGATGCTATTTTAGATCTAGCGCAAAAAGATTATGCAATTTCATTGGCGTCAGAAGGTCAAGCTTTCGCGCTCAGCAAGCCGAATACTGAAATTCTACAGCAGGCTGGTGTTGAGGTATTTAGCGGCTTAAGTTTAGGCATCGAAAAGCTACTTGAAAATCGGCGCGAGCAATATGACTTTGTGGTTTATCCGCAATCGCCAATGACTCACATAACAAAATTGATAGGTCGCTATTACCCCAACACTGTTGTTGGCGGGCCAGAGCTAATACAAAAATTATCTTTATCGGGTTGCAATAATGGATAACAAAGAACCTTCACAATCTTTAACCGCTTATCAGTCTGAAATCGAGCTTCTATCAGAGCTCGTTTCAGACAAAGAGGACTTGATCGACAATTTGATGTCGAGAGCTGCCGAACTGGAAAAGTTTTTGGTAGACCATGAAGGCGTTGTTAAAAATCTGCAACATGAGTCATCCGAGCAAGACAGCCACATCAAGTCATTAAACAAAGCGATTCAAGACCGAGATGAATTAATAGCCAGCCTTCAAGCCGAAGCCGCTAAACATATTGAGTTGGCAGCCATACACCAGCAACAAGAAAATGTAATCACCAACCTCGAGGGTGATTTAAAGCAGCAGCAACAGCATATCAAATCGTTGAATCGGGCAATCAAACAACGAGACGGGCATGTCGCCAAGCTCGAAGAGAAGGCCAACCAAACCCTTGATTTGCTCTCTCAACAAGAACAGAGAATCGAGCAATATAACGATCTTAGTAATGCGGTACTTGAAAACCAAAGCAAGATCGACCACTGTCTCGAATCTATCAATAGCAAGGTCACGGGAAAAGAGTTTTTGAAAGCCACTAAGCGCCTTGACTCAATAGGCGATACGCTCAAATCATTGCCTTCAACCTTCGAAGAAATCAGTTCAAAGACCTTAGAGGCTCACGATTTAGACCAGACCTTAGCTCTGTCAAACACAATCGCTGACCTGACCCACGCTGTCGATCAACGAGATCAATGGGGGGCCAATATACAAAGGCGGCTCCACCAAGTAGATGCGGAACTCTCCAACATCAAAGTGTCCCGCTCTTGGAAGCTTGCCCGATTGCTAGCTCTACCTAGCAAACTTTTTTCAAAAATCGTATCAATATTGAAGTCTCCGTACTCAATCATTGTTGGTCTGGGCTGGAAATATGCTCCAACGCTTTTTCACAGAATCTACCACCAACCGTTGGTCGCCAAACTTTACCAAAATAAGCCAATCAATCAGCTTGAGACGACGGTAAGCGCACACATTGAGCGCCCCAGCAACACGCCGCAACCGAACCCACAAACCGAAACTGAGCCAGCAGCATCGGGGGCTTATTGGAGCACGGGCAGCCGGATAGATGGCAGAGGCAATTAGACTATGAGAATTCTTTTTGATCTTCAGGCGGCGCAAACTAATGGGCTTTTTCGCCGCGGGGTAGGGAATTACTCGCAAGGGCTATTCGAAACCTTCGCTGAGCGAAACCCTCTTGCGGATACATTTGCCTTAACCAGCAAATGGCTTCCCAACCCTCTAGACTTAACGTGCGTATCCAATGATCGAATTCTGACTTTGGAAGATAAGCCATGCATCTCTGAAGCTGGTGACTTTAATGGCGGCAACAGAGATAGCCTAGAAGCTCTTTACCACTCATCAGTTTGCCAATCTATTAACCCAGACGTCGTTCACGTGTCGCATAATTTTCTAGACTGCACGGATGAGGTTCTTTTACCGAGGAGCATAGAGCGCGCTGCGGGCCAAATACTATCGTGTACGTTATACGATCTTATTCCTCTGGTATTTAATGAACATTATCTCGCTGATGAACAGCTGAAGCGCCGATATCTGTTCCAACTGCAGCACTTACGCCGTTTCGATATATTGTTCGCAATATCCGAGTCTACCAAACAAGACGCCATAGACCTTCTTGGAATTGACCCATCAAAAATCGTTACGATTCATGGCGGAACAGGGCGTGCTTTTGATCAAAAGATTGACAGAGAGCAATCAGCTGCACTTATTCGTAGTAAATTTCGCCTAAAAGACAAGATACTCATGTACACAGGCGGCGATGACTTCAGAAAGAATATTGCCGGAGCAATAGAGTCTTTCGCTAAGATAGATCGCGAGCTTAGACTGCGTTCTTCATTCGTAATTGTTGGAAAAATAAGCCCTCAAAGCCAAGCTCACCTCCTCAATATCGCAAAGAAAAATGGACTAACACAGGGTGACATTATTTTTACTGGTTTTGTTGACGAAGCCACATTGGTCGCGTTTTATCAGGCGTGTGATGGGTTTGTCTTTCCTTCGATGTACGAAGGCTTAGGCTTACCCGTGCTTGAAGCAATGAAATGCGGCGCTCCTGTGATAGGGAGTAATAATTCAAGCATTGGGGAAATTATTAACCATAAAGATGCCTTATTTGATCTAGACCAGTCAGGGTCTATGCCCAAAAGAATCGAACAAGTACTCGAAGATCAACAATATTCCGACCATTTACGAGATCATGGGCTAAAGAGATCAAAAGAGTTTTCTTGGTCCAAGACCGCTGACTTATTTAATGATGCCTTACAGCAGAAGCAAGAAGAGCTTCAAACACAAGGCGTTAGCCTAGCGGTTTCTGGATACCTAGCGCGTAAACGAATCGCAATTCTCACTCCCATACCTCCAAGCCAATCCGGTATTGCCGATTATTGCGCTGACTTTCTTCCATATCTGAGCAAACACTTCGAAATAGACGTATTCGTCAACCAGGAGCAATGCTCTGACATTCAAGTGTCTTCGACCTTCAGGGTTTTTCATATTCAAGAATTCACCTCTGTTGCAAAAAAATACGACACAATACTGTACGAAATTGGTAACTCAGATTTTCACACCCACATGCTGCCGCTCTTAGAGCAGTACCCAGGGGTTGTAACACTGCATGATGCATACATGAGCGGCATTCTTGCTCATCTTGAATTCAGCCTAAATCACCAAAATGGCTATCAACAGGAGCTACTTTATTCTCATGGGCCCCGAGGGCGCAGATTCATCTCACCCACAACGGACAACCGTGAACTGGTGGCAAAGGCTATTGATCAACTTCCCACCACAAAAAGGATACTCGATCACGTTATCGGCATCATTTCGCACTCCACTTACAACCTTGACATTGCGAACCAACACTACCCTGAAGGGTGGTTGGCACCTTATCGTGTTATTCCTCAGTTGATACGCAGCGCTCCTGTTAGTAACACTGCAGAAACTAGTGCTCGTGTAAAGCTCGGAATTCCTGAAAACGCGTTTGTTATTTCTACTTTTGGGCATGTAGTTTGGACTAAACGTGGAGATCTGTTGCTCGATGCGTTTTTAACATCACCAATTTTAAATCAGGAGAATGTTTACCTAATTTTCGTAGGAAAGCCATCTAATGATGATTTCGGGAGATCACTTAAAAAACGCATCAAGAAATCTAATGCCCAAGAGCGAATCAAAATAACCGGCTTCGTATCAAATCAAAAATACAAACAGTACTTACGCGCCAGTAATCTAGCAGTTCAACTGCGCACTAACAGCCGTGGGGGCACACCCCGCTCGGTGCTGGATTGTTTAGCCAATGAACTGCCAGTAATACTCAATGATTATGCGAGCTTTAAAGATTACGACAACGATGTCGTTGCAAAAATCGGTGGCGAAATTTGCACTACAGAACTGCGTAATCAACTCGAGACACTGTTCTCAAACCGTGAAAGGCGAACTGAATTCGCCAAGGCTGGCCTCGAATATGTAAAAAATACACATGACCCGGAAAAATGCGCAGCGATGTACGCCAATGCGATTCATGAATTTATCGAACGAAGCAAAGTCAACACCCAAGACCATTTAAAAGATTCGATTGCTCCGTACGTTTGTAATGACAATGCAGCCAAATTCACCAAAGGTGTAGTAGAAAGCACTGAGCGCTTTAACTTTTGTCGACGCAAAATCTTCATTGACGTAAGCCACATAGCGCAAAAGGACCACCAGACTGGTATCCAACGCATAGTTCGAGATGTTGTGGCATCAATGTATACAACTGAGGTCGCCGGCATTGAGCCTATTGCCGTCGAACTAATAAACGGACAAATGCGGCCAGCATCACATTGGCTAAATGAGCACAATTTATTGTCTTCCTATGAAAGGCAATTCCCAGATCAACGCCCTATTCAATTTTCCAAAGGCGATATTTTGCTTATGCTAGATTCATCGTGGGATATGTACGACGAATTTACGCCTGTATTTGAACAAGCAAGGCGCAATCACGTTCCGGTTGTAAATGTGATTTATGACCTTTTGCCAATTAGAATCCCGGAGTATTTTGTAGAGGGCGGGCCAGAATGGTTTGCCAATTGGTTTAGCAAAGCTGTTGAGCAGTGCGATGCTTTTGTGTGCATATCGAAAGCCACGCACGATGATGTCTTGGAGTACTACAAAACCAATGATACTCGCAACCCTCCCAAAGTTGGATATTGGCACCACGGCTCAAACTTCATTGCTCATGAAACAACTAAAAAAGCCAGTACGCTGCCGAAACAACTGATTGAACAAAAATATTTGCTAATGGTTGGAACCATAGAGCCAAGAAAGCTCCACGAGCTCGCTATTGAGGCAATGAAGAAGCTATGGGACGACGGCATTGACCTAAAACTTTGCATCGCGGGTAAGCAAGGTTGGATGGTTGAGCACTTGATGGAGTCGATTCGAGAGCTCAATCACTCGACAGAAAACTTTGTTTTTTGTGAATCTCCAACTGACGAAGCACTGCAACAGTTATATGCAAATGCTTCTGGAATGTTATGCTTAAGTAAAGGTGAGGGGCTTGGTCTGCCCTTAATAGAAGCGGCGAAACATAAAATACCTATTATTTGTTCGGATATACCGTCTTTTCGTGAATTGGCTAGTCAGCATGCCACATTTACCGAAGCACCTTCAGCAACACAATTGAGCCTCGACATCCGTAAATGGGTTAAACTCGAAAAATCAGGAGCGCTACCAGACTCCTCTCAAATTAAAATACAGGATTGCGATCAGAGCACTACGGCGCTCATCAAAACCTTAATAGAAACTTTGAACCTCTAGAACGTCTCCCTAATTCCCAAGCATGATGCGATATAAAGAAATTCAACAATGTCGAGTTAGTAATAGTTCACACCTCATCTCGGTACTTGATCTCGGGCGACAAGCGTTGACCGGTGTTTTTCCTAACCACCCCGATGAGCTAATTACAGTAGGTCCCTTGGAGCTTGTCTGGTGCCCAGATAGCGGATTACTCCAGCTTAAACACTCATATGACCCTGATGAAATGTACGGTGACAATTATGGTTATCGATCTGGTCTGAATAAATCAATGGTCGAGCACCTAACCAGAAAAGTAGGTTTTCTCGAACGGCTGGTGCAACCCGCATCAGGCGATGTGATATTGGATATTGGCAGCAACGATGCCACTACATTAAAAGCTTATCAAACACAGGGGCTCCAGCGTATTGGCATCGACCCTGTTGGAAAAAAGTTCGTAGAGCATTACCCCGAGGATATCGATCTCATACCGGAGTTTTTTAGTGCCCAAGCGTATAAAGAAGCACAAAAGAAGCCGGCCAAAATAGTCACCTCCATCGCCATGTTCTACGATTTAGAGGACCCAACAAAGTTCGCTCAGGACATTTATGAAATCTTGGACGACAACGGCATCTGGCACTTTGAACAGAGTTATATGCCCTCAATGTTACGCACCCACTCTTACGATACTATCTGTCACGAACATTTGGAGTATTACTCTCTGGGCGCTGTGATGACTATCCTAGAAAAGGCAAACCTTAAGCTAGTTGACGTCGCTATGAACGACATCAACGGCGGCAGCTTTGCCGTCACAGCAGCAAAAAAATCGAATTCATCAGTGCACCAAAATTCGGCCGTTATCGAGTGGTTGCTTGACCAAGAAAGCCGCATGGGGCTTGATACAATACGCCCGTTCAGAGACTTCGAAGAGCGTGTCTTCCGGCATAGACTAGATTTACAAAACCTTATTCGCTCCTTGGTAGCAGACGGCAAAACAGTACTCGGCTATGGTGCTTCTACAAAAGGCAACGTGATGCTTCAGTTTTGTGGCTTTACAGCATCGGACATCCCTGCAATAGCTGAAGTGAACCCTTATAAATACGGGCGAGTTACACCCGGCACAAATATTCCGATAATCTCAGAAGCTGATGCTCACGCCATGCAACCGGATTACTTTCTTGTACTACCTTGGCATTTCAAACATGGCATCGTCCAACGCGAACGGGATTTCTTAAAAAGCGGCGGTAAATTTATTTTTCCTTTTCCTGAAATAGAAATTGTCTGAGAAATCGGCTGCGTATAACGAATTCATGAACAACAAGACCGCGCTAATTACTGGTGTTAATGGGCAGGACGGAGCCTATCTATCTCAACTTCTATTAGAGAAAGGGCATACTGTCGTTGGAACCTACAGACACGCCCGTCCAGATCTTTGGCGACTTGAAAAACTCGGAATCCTAGAGCACTCGAACCTTAACTTAGTACACCACGACTTAGCAAAACTCGATAAAAACCTTGGACTTATTCAAGAACATCACCCAGACGAGATATACAACCTTGCTGCGATCAGCAGTTTGGCGTCAGCAGAGAACAACCCCTATCAAACATCGTTGGTGAATGCGCTCGCCCCCGTCTCGTTTTTGGATGCAATTTATCAAACCGACAAGTCAATTCGATTCTTCCAAGCCTCGTCAGCTGAGATATTTGGTGACAATCGCAACCAAGGTCAAACGGAAGAAACAGCACTAAGCCCAGCAAACTGTTACGCCCATTCGAAAGCTTATTCCCATAAGATGGTAGAGTTATACCGCACCAAACACGGACTCTTCGCGTGCAATGGTATCTTGTATAACCACGAATCTCCTTTACGCAGCCATGAGTTTGTTAGTCGCAAAATAACATCAGGCCTAGCCAGTTTATCAGCTAAGACTGGAAGTTATATAGAGATAGGCAACCTGGACGCTCGCAGAGATTGGGGGCACGCTATGGACTATGTCAAGGCAATGACACTGTCACTTGAGGCCGAAACACCAGACAGCTATATCATCAGTACTGGCAAACTTGAGTCGGTGCGCACCTTTGTCTCACTCGCGTGCTCGTCAATGGGCGTTAAAATTAGATGGGAAGGAAGCGGGTTAGATGAGGTCGGCATTAACACCGAGACCGACAACGTTATAGTGAAAGTGAACCCAAAGTATTACCGTGATGAGTCCACACAACTAGCCGAGAGCAAACCAGTTAAGGCTTATAGAGAACTATCGTGGAAAGCCCAACACGGATTAAAAGAATTGTGCGAATCGATGATGAGTGACGATTTGGGCTGAGACAACCAACCTGCACACCCATCTACTACGCTCAACTACCTATCTGCTCGAAAATTAATAACATCGTTGATATCTCCATACATCAGCAAGTTTCCATGCTCAAAATAAGCCGCTTGATTACATAGTTGAAGCGCAGCATCTGGGTTATGGGTAGCAAATACCAATATGGAGGTTCTAAACACAAGGTCATCCAGCCTGGCCTTGGCTTTTTCAATAAACGCTTGGTCACCTGCCGCAACCCACTCGTCAAGCAAAAGGATATCGCAATCAATTGTTGTGCATATCGAAAAAGCCAGACGCAACATCATGCCTTGCGAATATAGACGAACAGGCATATCTAGATAGGAACCCAACTCGCTAAATTCAGCAATCTCGTCGACACGACTTAGCACTTCACTACGCTGCAGGCCGTGCAACATTCCGCACAAAAGAATATTTGAATAACCTGATAAATTTCCATCCATGCCAGCCATCAGATCCAACAACGCGGCAATCTTTCCCTCACGAATTATCTTTCCTGAAGTAGGTTCATAAAAGCCTGCCAGCAGCTTCAACATAGAAGTCTTGCCAGCACCGTTATGCCCCAGTAAAGCGACCTTATCCCCCTTGTTCAACTCCATAGTCACACTATCAAGGGCTAAAATTGAAGTCCGTTTCCCAGACTCTCTCTTTATCTTACCACCAACCGGAATGTTGCGCGTCAACGATCTTGTCAGCGAACGCGACACCGGATCGTATATAGGAATATCCAGTGACACATTATCTAGTTTTATTTTTGGCATAATTAGGCAAATAGAGTAGTCAGTGCGTCACAATTGGTTCTACTTGGTCATATCCAAAACGCAATTCTAGAGCGACACTTTGCAAACACTAACAAAGCTATGACCCACCCACCACATAACAAACCTAGGAATATTAACCAGCTGTTTAACGGTAAAGAGTTTAACAATAGAGGAGCTCTCACTAACTCGATCAAATGGTAAAAAGGATTTAAGTTAGCAACACTGGCCAAGCTACTATTTAGATCAGGAATCCAGATAATGGGGGTTACAAAAAAAGCAAGCCGCAATACATTGTTAACCACCTCGGCAAGGTCCCTGAAGCGTGTTGCGAACACACCAACCAACAACCCTAGCCAGAGCATGTTCAACGACACTAGAACAATAGATACTGGCAAAATCAACCAAGAAATACCCAGTGGTTGGCGCAGAAGTAGGGCGATCAAAACGAAAACCAGCATCTGATAGCCAACAACGATGAGGTTACGCCACACAACTCTTAGCAATAAAGTCGAGTAACTTAATTGAAACGAGATCAAATAATTTGCGGAGTTTATAAACTCTGATCCTGACTCTAAAATAACGCTAGAAGCGAAGTTCCAAACAATGAACCCTAGAAGCAAATGAATCATGTATACACGCAGCTCCACCCCCATCAGAGTGGCATACACGGGGCCTAAAGCGCACACAAAAATTAGTATACTAAGACCCGCCCATATCGCTCCCAACTTCGACCTACTGTAGCGATTTCTTACATCGTTTAAACCCAGTTCGCTCCAAATATGACGGTTTTTGACTCCTTGGTTGAAGTCGTCAAGCGCGCTCACGATCTCTCTTTGAAAGCTAATCATTGTGTCGCCATATCAAATAAAAGATTCCTGAAAATAAACCTGAAACTAAAGCGGATGTCTCAAACAGAAGCACTAAAACCACAAAAAATAAAAATATAGGTGACCCAATGCCTAGCAATAAATACCTAGACCGGTTAGCGAAAAAAGAAGGTACACTACACAAAGGTAATTTTACAGCGCTAAATCATTTATCCTAAAGAAAACTATGATTAAAGAATCCCAGAGATCGAATATGCGAGATATAGTTAACGACCTTTCTTGGTATCACTCGGTTGATCTCGGCA
>CALJJR010000197.1 GCA_937973905.1 uncultured Arenicella sp.
ATATCCGCTTTAATTTTTTAGTTATTCCTGCCTCTTGAGGCAATTACAAATTTACAAACTTTATAGGTAATACACATGTCAAACACGACAACTGGAACAGTAAAATGGTTCAACGAAACTAAAGGCTTCGGCTTCATCGAGCAAGAGAATGGCCCTGACGTTTTCGCACACTACAGTGCGATTATGGATTCAGGTTTCAAAACACTTGCTGAAGGCCAAAAGGTTGAATTCAACCTAACTCAAGGCGAAAAAGGCCCACAAGCTGAAAGCATTGTTTGCATCTAAGTTTAGATGCAACGTTGGTCGCTGACATTTTTGTTAGCAGCTAACGACTAAGACGCGTTGGTTAATAGCCATCGCCGAGCTTAGTAAAAGACAAAGCCAATCACTGTTAACAGTGGTTGGCTTTTTTTTTCGATTGGATTTGCAGGGTGGGCATTGACACAGAGCTAACCACACTCTGATAGCCTCGGCTTATGAAAGCTCTAAGGAAACTCTGCGTGACTGTCGTAGCCCTGCTGCTCGTCTCGGCCTGCGCAACCAAGCCACCCATGCCAACCGTTGAATCCGTTGATTTAAATAAGTTTATGGGTGATTGGTATGTGATTGCCAATATCCCCACGTTTATTGAACGCGATGCTTACAATGCAGTGGAGAGTTATGCGCTGGATGAGGATGGCAATATCCCCACCACGTTCACCTTCAATAAGGGCGGCTTTGATGGCCCTTTAAAAACTTATAAGCCGAAGGGCTTTATTAAAGATTCAAGTAACAACTCACTATGGGGCATGCAATTTATTTGGCCGATCAAAGCCGACTATCGAATCGCGTATTTGAGTGACGATTACCAACAAGTGATCATCGCCCGCAAAGCGCGCGACTATGTTTGGGTTATGGCGCGCTCGCCAAAGATCAGCGACGCTGACTACCAAGCACTAACGGCAGAGGTCGAACAACTCGGTTACAGCTTGGACAAATTAAGGAAGGTTCCGCAACAGAGTTTGAGCGAGCGCGAGAATTGATCTCGCTTTCTTTCTTAATGACTAACTTCGTAGTTGTTGGTAGAGCACAAATACGTGCTGCAAGCCAAATAAAGCAAAATGATTTAGAGCGAACGTAGCGGCCAGGCACATCTTGCCAATACGGTACTAAGCAGACACTGGTTACACCTGCCAGCAGCACTTGAACGTTTTCGGACTAACTACCTTTCAGAACTTCTGCAATTGGGAACAACACATCTTTGCCGAACTGGCCTGCCCGCTCTGGGGACCATCCTGTCTCGATGTTAGGTAAGTTGTCGTTGTCTTTGAACGGCATTTCTATGGTGTAGCTCAGGGTTTTGAAATTCTCACCCATCCAGTTGGCGGCGAGTTTCATATTGCCCTTACCTGGTTCGTCTTTTGGGTAGCCGTGTTCGTCTTGAAAATCTGGCGAAATGGCTTCGTAGGCGTCTTTGAAAATGTGTTCTTTGGTGGCATGTATGTCGTCATAGCTTGGGTTGCCTTCGCAGCCGGCGACGAAGTTATAAGGTATGGCTTCATCACCATGCACGTCTAGAAAGATATCGCCGCCCTCTTGCATCATGCGTTCACGAACCAAGAAGACTTCTGGGCTGTTTTCCATACTTGGGGTTTGCCATTCGCGATTTAGATTGGCGCCGGCGGCGTTGGTGCGAAGGTTGCCGCGTGCAGAACCGTCTGGGTTCATGTTTGGCACCACGTAGAACACGGTGGTTTGCAGAAGCTGTTTAGCAAGTGGCGTATCGTCATCGAGCAAGGCATGCAGCATGCCTTCTACAAACCATTCGGCCATGGTTTCGCCTGGGTGTTGGCGCGCGATCACCCAAACCTTGTGCTCGGGCTCATCGGTATCAGAGATCTTTAGCATATGCATGGCTCGGCTATCCAGTGTCTGGCCGAGGGTCTCGCAGGTGGTGCGCTCATCTTCCTGGGCCCATGCAATCAAATCTAAATGACGCTCGTGGCTGTACGGAGCAAAGTAGGCAAAATACACGCTGCTCTGGAGCATGGTGATTTCAAAGCTGAGTTCACCATTCTCATAAGTGCTCGGCGTTCTAAACCAGTTTTGACGGTTCCAGCTGGTACATACGTTGTACCCCGGCCAGCCCTTTGGGTACGCGGTTTTAGCTGCGTTCTTAATGGTCAGCGTGCAAGTTTCTCCAATTGGCGCTTCCAAACGAAAGTGAAACCACTGCAAAAAATCCGAGGCATTGTCCTTGCGAATATTTAATTGAATGTTATTCGCTGCATCGGCGGTCACTACTTCAATGTTTCCGCTGTCGAAATTACTGGAAATGGTGATTTGAGACATGATCTTCATTTTGTGGAGGGATGCGCGTTAATGCTGCCACTTTGCAAGCGGAACATCAATATTGCGGGTCAGTTAACAATGTTTAACAGGATTTCGGCGCTCTTCACCCGAATGGGTGAGGCCAAATTCCAAGTTTGGCAGTAACCTTGCATTAACTTGAAAGAGGTACTTATTATGATTGAATTTGAACTTTCCCTTGCGGAACTCAACGAACTTAGAGAGACCGTGCCGAACTTTGACGTGATTTTAGAAGCACTTAAAAGTAACCCGTTGGTCAAAATCATTATTGATGATGGCGGTTGGGCTGATTGCTTTGTAACGTCGCTCTAACTCACTTCTTCTGAACGTTCGTACACCCTTCCCAACCAGTACGCAACGGCGCCCCAGAGCGCTGCGATGCCGGCGCCAACGATGGCAACGGCAGCTAGACCCAAACCCAACCCTTGGGTCAAGCCAGTGAAAAACCAGCCCATGATCACGTCGCCACCCCTATAGGCGACAATATCAACGACGGGCTTGGTTTTGAACCGGGCTTCTTGGCTTACTCTCGTGAATAACATTTCTCGCGCTGGGCGGGCCAAGCCATAGTTACCTGCGCTACGAGTAATCCAAAGCCCTAGGGCCACTACGAGAATCGGAGACATGGCGAGGACTAGCATGCCGAACACAATAATGATTGGCACCGCGGTTAGAGCTACTGGCATACCCAGCTTAGGCACGATACGCCCGGTTAAAAAAAGCGCCATAACAAAGGTGATTGTGTTGGTGATCGCGTCTCGATAACTGTAAATCTCGGCGCGTTGCTCGCGCGTATAGTCGGCAAGTAAATTTTTGAGTTCTAGATAAATAAACGAACCGATACCGGTGTAAAGAATGATCATCACCCCAATGCCTAGCAGATACGGATTGGTAAAGAAATCTTTAAAGCCGTTAAAGGGATTACCGCCTAGTGAGGCCTTCTCATTGCTGATCGCGAGACTCTGATTGCCCAGATCAGTGACTTTCAAACTGCGTAAACGCACGGCAAAAAATAACGGCAGCAAAAGCATTAGTGCCGAAATCAACATCATAGTATTTATGTTCATTCGGGTTACCAATTGAGCGGATAGCAGCGGCCCTACTATCGCCCCTACACTGGCGCCCGTGGCAATCACCGAAAATAATCTGGCTGCTTGTTCTTTATTGAACGTGTCGGCCATGCAGCTCCAGAATACCGATACGTGAAACAAGGCGAACACACTAACCCAGACGTAAAATGACTTATCAATTAGCGTGGACTGTTCGCCTTGGGTGAGCACGTAGAAAGCCGCAAAACTAAGCGCAAAGAACAAATAAACAATCGGCACTAAGCGATTAAATGACACTCGACTGATCACCCAGCCGTAGGCCGCCACCATGGCGGTTGAAATGAAGAAGTTAATAGTCCAAAGCCAGCTCACCTCGGCATCTGTCCAATCACTGGCCATGGCATCGCGGATTGGGCGCAACAAGTAGTAGGCTGTCATCAGAGTGAAGACAAACAGAAAAGCCACTGCGGCCGCCTGCACTTCATTGCTGCGCATATTGGTTGCCCATAGGAGGCGGTTGCTAGGCTTAGTCATCGCGTTTTGTTCACTCAAGTGTGGTGTTCAGATTAATGGTTTCGGTTATTGGGTTACTGAAGCTTTTAGTTCGACTTCAACCTCTACGAATTGCCCAACCCATGATGTGTCTGTCCAGTCACCGATGCCGATATTCCAAGCCAAGCGATCAAGCTTGGCGGTGCCGTTGAGAGTTTTAATCGCACCCTCGCTTGTCACGCTAAATACGAACTCAGTGTCATGGGTGATGCCTTTCATAGTGAGTTTCCCTACAGCGACAAACTGATTATCTCGTTGGATAAATTCGGTAGCTAGAAACCGTGCTTGCGTATGATTCTGGACGTCGAAAAAGTCTTCACCAACTATGTAACCATCACGCTCTTCGTCACCTGACGTTACTGAAGCAATATCTATCATCACATCGAACTTACTTTGCTCTAGCGCCTCGGGAGCAAATTGAAGTTGCGCTTGCCAACTTTGCCACTGGCCTTCAAACGGCGCACCGGCTTGGTCGCCTTTAAAAACAAGTTTTGAGTCTTGGTAGTCAATCTCCCACATGGGTAAATCGCTGAGCTTTTCTTCAACTGCAAGCTCAACGGCAGGCACATCGCTTTGCGTTACAACTGGCGCTGGTTGAGTCTGCGCAGGCTTAACCAAACCAAAAGCGGTGACCACCAACAAAGTAGTAATGGCGAACAGCGCCACTCCGCCAGTACTGGCCATGCGCTGCATGACACCATCTTTATCAACAAGATAGTGTTTTAGCGCTGCGAGGATATGAATTGCGGCAATTACAAACAGCGCTTCTGCCAATAATTCATGTATGTATTCCAAGTTGTCTGCGAGTGCTTCGTTAGCCGCCACAAAGTCTGGTAGTACAAATAGATTGAACCAACTGACTGAATAACTCTTGGCCGATGACATTAGCCAGCCGGTAATCGGCAAGGCAAACAAAAAGCCGTACAACAACCAATGAGTGATACTAGAAGCAGCGTGTTGCCATTTCGGCATCACAGCAGTGAGCGCGGGCGGTTGGTGGGTTGCGCGCCAAATAAGGCGAAACAATGCCAGGGCCAATATCGTGATACCTACTGACTTGTGGTTTGCTAATAGCGCCAGCTGTGCAACAACTCTGCCCGCGTCTTCTGCATATTCAGACATCTCCGCGAGCACATACTGAGCAACGATTAAACCGGCGATTGTCCAATGCAACCCGCGTGCTAGCGGTGAGTATTTTTGATTGCTTCTATTCACTCATAGTCTCTCGTTAGATATGGTCTACGAACTGACCAAAGATGGATTCACAAAAAATTCGCTGACCAAGATTTCACCACCATGATACTCATACGGTGTGGCGCGGCCGTAAACTCTTTTGCCATCCGCTGCTTTGAAGATGCATAAACTTCGCTGACGGTTGCGAGCGCGCCCATCTTGGAACAATAAGTGCCCCAGCGGTTTGCTGCCCATACCCTGAAAAGTGTATGGCTCTTGTTGGAACATGGCGAGGGGGATGATGCTGCGCGCATACACCATCACTTGTTGATTGCAAAGTAACTCAACTTCGCGGACCCGCGCAGCGAGATGCTGAGGAATGCCGAGCTTCAGAGCCTCGCGGCTATGTGGCCGCTGCCATCTCTCAGACAAAACTCGTACGCGAAATTCGCCGTCGCTGTGAACGGTGAGCGCACTGGTCAAAGAACCGCGATCGAGCAACCAAGGCAACCATTCAGCAGGCAACCCTTGCGTGCGTTGATTAGCTTCAGCTAACCACTCAGAATACTGGGCGATTGCTGCGTAGTTGGAATAAGTTGAGGTCAAAAGAAAGAACAGGGTTTATCGCGCTTGCAGTGCAATATAAAGGAAATTGAAGATGATCAGTACCGTCATCAGGTCAATCAATTTGGTATGGTCGCGATCAGTCATTCTGCGCAAGATCGCGCGCCCCACATAATTTCCGGGAATCGTTGCCAAACCGATCAATACTCCAAGCAATACCAAGTTTTGCGTCGACAATCCAGTAGTTAGAAATACTCCTGTTTTGACAGCATTCATAAACAACACGATGCAGGCCAAAGTCGCTACAAAAGTGTGTCTGTTCATACCGGTTGCCTGTAAAAACGGCGCTAACACAAAACCTGGCCCCACTACGTTACCGGCAAGCAAGCCCCATAAACCGCTGCCAAGGCCTAATACGAGGTTATTCGCGCGTATATTTTTGGTGTTCGTATATCGCTTGATCGGGAACGAAGCGATTAGGAATCCAGCCATGATCAAAGCCACCGCGGTCTCAGAAAGATAACCAAACAACCACGAGCCGAGCGCAATGCCTGGGGCCGCGTATAAAAGCACTCGGGTAGCTAAAGCAATGTCTGCAGATTTGAAATTGAGCCACGCTCTAGTGCCATGGCTAATAATCAGCGCCACTGTCATCGCGGGAATTGCCGCTTTGACTCCAATCATTAACGAGAGAACCGCGGCCATCACAAGGCCACCAGCCATGCCGGTAGCGCCATGCAGCACGGCAGTAATAAAGCCTGCAAATAGAATGAAAGCCAGCCCAATTAAATCCAGTTGCAAGGCTTCCATAATTTACTGCTGCCAACTTATTGGGTGATCGAACAGGCTCAGTTGAAATGGCTTAGAGAAAGGTACCTGCTCGCTGATAGATTGTTCTCAGCATCGAATGGAGACCATTACTTCTGGTAGGAGAGAGGTGGTCAGTAAAGCCTATATCAGCAATAAAATCAGGTTTAGCGTCTAGAATGTCTTGCGGTGTTTGATCGCTGTAAACCCTCAGAACAATGGCGACCAAGCCTTTCACAATTGCTGCATCGCTGGTGCCATCAATATGCAGTTTGCCATCCACCATTTGCATATTCAGCCACACTTGAGACTGACATCCCCGAATACGATTCTCTTCAGTTTGCCATTGCGTATCGAATTCGGGCAATTGCCGCCCCAGATCAATTACATGTTCGTAGCGCGACATCCAGTCATCAAAGAGGTCAAACTCTTCAACGAGGTCAGCTTGAATTTGGGCGATGTTACTCATTTGCTACTCGATAAATTAGCGTCGGAAGAATCGATGCGCCATTTAGTACCATCAGCGCCATCTTCTAAAACCACGTTCATGGCAGTCAGTTGATCTCGAATCTCATCCGCACGCCCCCAATCTTTGTCAGCTCTGGCCTGTAAACGTTCGGTAATCAGTTGATCAATTGTTGCTGCATCGGCCTCGCTTTGATCACCGGCAAACCAAGCATCGGCATCATGTTGGAGCAAACCGAGCAACTCGCCTGCTTGCAGCAATGCCGACTTCAATTGTTGCGAAGTTTCGTGATCGGTGGAGGTGTTGAGTTGTTTGGCTAAAGCAAACAGCTCAGCGAGGGCCTTGGGCGTATTCAGATCGTCGTGCAACGCCGCCATAAAGGCATCTGGTATGTGATCTTGCTGAGATGCATCTAAGGACGTAACCGTTCGGAGTGCGCCGTAAAGCCGATCAAGACTGTTGCGCGCTTGCGTGAGCACGTCATCGTTCCAATCCAGTGGCGCACGATAATGTGCTGACAGAAGTACGTAACGAATGACTTCACCGGGTACTTTTTCTGCCAAGTCTTTAACTAGCAAAACATTGCCCAAGGATTTCGACATTTTCTCAGCATTAAAACTCAAGAAACCGTTGTGCATCCAGTAGCGCACATACTGCTTACCGCTGTGGGCGCATACGCTCTGCGCACGTTCGTTCTCATGGTGAGGAAATACTAGGTCTGTACCACCACCGTGAATATCAATTGTGTCTCCAAGGTGCGTTTCAGCCATGGCTGAACATTCGATGTGCCAACCAGGCCGGCCACGTCCCCAGGGGCTATCCCAACCAGGTTGTTCATCGGCTGAGGGTTTCCACAGAACGAAATCTCCCGCATCTTTTTTGTAGGCGGCTACGTCGACGCGCGCTCCAGCCAAGAGCTCCTCAGGATCACGTTTCGAAAGACTGCCATAGTCTGCGTACGAGCTAACCGAGAACAATACGTGCCCCTCTGCCGCATAAGCATGCCCCGCATCGATTAACTCTTGAATCATGGTATGAATTTGTTCGACATGCTCGGTAACCTTGGGCTCGACATCGGTTGGCAACACACCCAGTGTTGCCAAATCTCGGTGATAAGCAGCGGTGTACTTCTCTGAGATCACACTGATATCGACGCCAGCTTCAGCCGCCGCTGCGTTAATCTTGTCGTCGATATCGGTAATATTGCGTGCGTACGTAAGCTTTGGAAATTCTCGTCTTAGTAAGCGCGCAAGAACATCAAACACCACCGGTGGGCGAAAGTTACCGATATGAGAATGGTTGTACACCGTAGGCCCGCACACATACATCGTAACGTGTTCCGGGTTTTGCGGGACGAATTCCTCTTTCTTGCCACTCTCGGTATTAAATATTTTCACGGCGATCTTACGGTCACTAAATTAGCAGCATACGCTGTCTATATTGCAATTATTAGACTCGGGGTGTCTGGTTGATATCAGCCGAACATTACTGACGATATCGCAGAGTAGCCATAATCAATAACTCATTGCCTTCGTTCGCAACGTGATTAGGGTTCTGTCGGTACGACAAAAAACTGCCTAGCTCTAGCTTGTCCGATAACTTAGTGCGGTAATAACCTTCTAAAGAACGTTCGGTCGCACCAGTGTCGGCTAAGTTGATTTGTTCACGGTCAAATAAGATATCGCCACTGGCTGCGCGGCCGGTGGGTAAAGAAAAATCAACAAATCCAGAACGGATTTTGAGTGGCTGAGCAAACGCGATCCCCATTTGGTCTTGTTTGCGGAACACGTCGTTACCGATCACACCTAGGCTGTACCAATCGCTGCGCAAGTTACTAAACCCGCCTAGCAAACTATCCTCAGACGACTCCACATTGGTCTTGCCAACTCCGTAGTTGGCGATAACAGAAAATTTTTCACTGGCCTTTATTTGCCCAGATACATTTAAAGCATAAGTCGTCGAGGATTCAACCCCAAATACGCCACCGGCCGCACCACCCAACACGCTGCCACGCTCTTCAAGTTGACCGAACTGCATCTTCAAACCGGCATTGTCATTGAACTGGTAGCCGCCTTGTAGAATCGTTGAAAAGCTGTCTTGTTGAAAACGTTCTTTCTGATTGACAGAAACTAACCCTAGCTCAATCGATGCGTTCTTACTTTTAGTTGGGGCGTAGGCCAAGCTCGCAATATCAGCCTGACTGCTAAAACCACTGAGCACCGAATCGAAAGACTGCCCAGAAATAAATGATGAGGTGCCAAATAAATCGTGCGCTTCAAGCTCTGAGGCCGCACCAAATGATTGTCCAGCGCTGACTCGGTAACCAGAATTCAGCACGAGGTCATCGCGTAACTGGCTGCGTAACGCCACAGACACATTGGCTGCTTCGTTCTCAAATACAACGTCATCCGGCATCGCAAAATATTCGATCATGTCAAAACGATGATCAGTATTGGTACGCGCAGCCAAGGCGACTTCGGTTTTCAGCTCCGGGATGTAAACGCCATCTGTGGCCGTGGTCTGCTCCAAACCATGGAAGAAGTCATTCAAATGTAGCGTCTCATCATTGATGCCAATATGGGGATTGAGGTCTACCTCAAAAGCTCGACCGTAAGAATCCAACACCAGTGTTTTTTCAAGCTTGGCTTTGGGCTTGCGCAGTAACAGCAGCGCACCTGCCAATGCACCGCCAATCAGTAACGCGGCACCACCGCCGCCACCGCCCCCTCCACCGCTGTTTGCTGTTGGTGGGGGAGTTGGCTCTACGGGTACCACTACTGGCCCCATTACATTGTTGAGAACTTGTTCGGCGTTCAAGATCACGCCACGACCGAAGATCTCGTCAGTACCTGCATCGCCGCGATCTTCCGCCGATTGAAGAATAATATCAGCGACCTCCTCTGCGGTTAGATCGGGGTTTTGCTGAAATACAGCGCCGGCAATACCGGTGATTCGCGCTGCGGCCCAAGAAGAATCACCCTCGGTGGAGGTATCATCGGGCAGCCCGTTGGCGCCAATGTATCGGTTAGCAGTTGTGCCTGCTCGATTAGTTTGCGGTAACAAATCTCCATTGGCATCGGTTCCACCAACAATCAGTACACCGTCAAGATTGAAACTCGACGTTGCTAATGCGTTGGGTTGGCTACTAAATTCGTTGCCGGCCATGATGGCGACAAACTTTCCTGAACTAGAGAGATTCGGCAACAAAGATGCTGATGCCCCCGTCACTCCAGAGGTACCCCAGGTGATACCCACGGCACGCACTGCATTGCGACCTAAAACATCAGAGAGCGCATTGTCTCGAGCAATACGAACTTGATCTTCGAACGCCCCATCTGTTGAGCCATCGGTCACTACAAACGCTTGTATGCCTCCATCAAATGCTTCGGACGCGACTCGCGCTGAGACTGTACCGTTGCCTTCACCTTCGCGGTCAGAAACGTCTGATGTGTCATCGGTGTTATTGAAGTAATTGAACCCGCCAGTGATGTTGAGGCCCGCATTGGGATCAACACCGGAATCTAACAACGCGATTTGCTGGGCATGGGCGTTGGCGGAAATGATGCCAAAGGCACCCAGTGTGGCTGCGGCCACACGTGTTTTAGATAGAGAAAACATAAAGGCAGGCTCGTGGATAGCTAACCAGCTGATTATAGTGAATCAGCCAGTGCAAACAAAGCAAAGCGTCCGGAGATTAATTAATTGATTTGCGGGCTTTTTCTACCGCAAAAGGGGCTATTTTCCGTAAGTACCAGAAAAATATGATCGCTCCTTAGAGAAAAGCAGCTTAAGCGAAATTAACAACATCACTGTAAATATAAAAACCATCCACTCTGGCATGCTAAATCCGAGCAACTGCCATTGCACTTCGGCGCATTCACCGCTGCCGGCCAACACTTTGGTAATCACTTCTTGAAGCGGGAAAACATCCATCATAAAAGCAAGATCCGGACCACATTCTGGCACCTGATCGGCAGGTAGGTGCTGTAACCACACTTGTCGGCCAGCAATCGCCAAACCGAACATCGTAGACAGGGTGACGCATAGGGCGAGAATTTTTGCGAATATCTTACGCGGATTAAAGATTAACCCGAGCAAACAAAATGCACCGACTCCGACCATAGCTACACGTTGAAACATGCACAGTGGGCAAGGTGCTAAGCCTTTATGTTGTTGGAAATAAAAGTACGCGATAGCCATAAACGCTGAACTCGCGATCAAACCCAACCAATACCATCTTCGTGTTATCAAAGTGATACTCCGATTTTATTATTCACTGGCCCACCCTCTGGAGCAAAGTATACACGAGGTTAGCCATATTAAGGCCAATCCACGACATAGTCTTCTAGATCGTCTGCTTGGATTTCGCTGAATTTTCTGACCCGATTCGCAACTGAGGCACCGGCCACATGTACGGAGTTTGAGTCACCCGTTTTTAAATGATGCCAGTCCGGCAATTCTTCACCCTCTAACAACAAACGATACGAGCAACTTTCAGGAGCAAACTCAGCACATTCCGCCACATTGTCAGCGCTTAAGGTCATGCAACTCGGCACGCGCGTACTGCGATTTTGGTAGTCCGTACAACGACAGGTTTCATCGTCAAGCAAATTACAAGCGACATCGGTAAAGACAAGCTGCTCAGTTTCTTCATCTTCGAGTTGGTGCAAACAACACTTGGCGCAGCCATCACAAATCGATTCCCATTCTTCATGGTTCATCTCCAATAGTGGTTTAGTTTGCCAAAAAGGTGTGGCGGTATTGGTCATGCTGCTTGTCTCAAGACTGGCTCTATGGTTTTTTGCCAGATCGCCAGTTTTTGAGTTTTTGGCATGGCTGCATAAGCTGGACTGGTTGAAGGTAATCTAGCTGTTGCGATGGATGGAAAATCGACCAAGGCATCAGCACAGTGTCGCATAAAGATTGCTTCAGCGGCGGTGCCGTTAAAGGCAATTAATCTCACACTAGGGTTTGCTTTTAACAGAGGATAAAAATCGTTTGCTTGTTCACTCGCCTTGACGATAGCGGAGTCTGCACTGCCCGGTCGATGACAATCTAGCAGCACATCCCAGATAGCCACGCCGGCCCTTTTTACTGCAGCAACACGATTTGCATAGTCGAGCTTAAGGCAGAAATTCAGAATATCGGAGAGAATCCACCAAAAAGCATTTTGCGGGTTAGCGTAGTACTGTTGCTCGCGCAAAGAAATTACACTTGGCATTGACCCCAATACTAGAACCTTAGGCTGTGAACCCAACACTGGCGGGAAGGAGGGCATACGCGGCTCTGGACTGCTGTTTTATTCGTTAGCAAACGAGTATGAGACGCGCACCTGCTCCACTATCTTTGATTTAACTTGGAAACCAAATTAGCCAGATCCATTTGCAGGTCCCGATCTACATCCTGAAACTTGTTCTCGACCAAGTTGAAGTACTCATAGAAACCATGCTCGTCGTTCTTTTCAAGCAAAATGCGTAACCGTTGAAAGTGATAGTTAGCCTCGTCCAATTCTTTGCCTCGAGCATCATCCAAAGCTTGACGTGCAGCTGCAAAATCTTTTTCTTCGAGGAAGGCGTCCAATACTTCGTCAAAACTCTGTTCAGCATTGCTTGGAAACTCAGTCACATTCGACGTATCAAATTCAATAGTATGTTCGGCAACTTCGAGCTCTGCAGCTTCTTCTTCGCTCACCTCTAGAACCGGAGTTTCGTACGGTTCTTCAAGTTCTTCCTCAGACCCTATTGGGGTACCCACACTGCGATGCACGAATTCATCTTCAAACTCGTGATAAGACACGCCTTCGATGTCGTTTTCGTCCTTTTCTTCTGCCGGGTATTGCGAACGTTGAGAACGCATTACTGAAAAATCTGTATCGCTGTAATACTCATCAAAGCCTTGGCGTTCCATCTCGTCTCCCACCACATGAATCGAGTGTTGCTCGACTTCATCATTACGGTCGACGAAAAGCTCAGTTTGAGGCGCGTTAATGTTGCCGCGCGCACGCAGCCCCAACCAAATTCCAATGGCACCCAGAACGGGCAATAACCATAACCACCAGCGAGAACCAGCACTCTCAGACTCAATCGGTGCTAGTGGCGTAGCTTCACCGTCAGCTTGCGCAAGACCAACATTATCCAACGTTGTTTCCAGCGCCTTTAAACGTTCGTCCATGGCCTGTAGACGTTGCTCTTTATCGACGTTATCGCGCATCAAATCGCCAATCGTTTGGCTGAGCGAATCAATGATGCCCTGTTGATCATTCACCTGCCCTGGGTTAGCAACTGATGGTGTTGCAGAACCCGCTCCAACGGCTGCCAAATCTTGACTGTCACCGATAACGAAGAGCTGTTCTTCAGCCGGCTCTACCAGCGTTTCAACCACCTTGGGCTCAGAAGCTTCAATAACGGGTTCGTCGATCTCTTCTACTTCAACAATTGCTTCACTCGTCGGTGCAGTCACGGCAACCTCAGTCACCTCGGCAACGGGCTCACTCCTCGACGATTGCGATCCTGACTGCGATGCTAAATCTTCAACGATTTGCATAGCTTGGCGTTCTGTCACACTGCGAACAGTTTGTTCACCTGGAATAGTTAGGTAACTTCCCGCTTTTAAGGAGTCTATGGAATCAGAATAAAATGCATCTGGGTTCGCGTTGTATAACGCCACCATCATTTGCTCAACCGAGACGCCCATTGCTTGGTTGATACGCCGTGCGACCCGCCACAGAGACTGGCCATCTAGCACTGCCCCAAAGCTTTCAGGTATCTGACCTGAGGAGGCCCAATCGTAAGGCCCCATCAATGTGTTCGCATTGTTGTTGCTCGCAGGGATGCTTGATTGAGCAGCAGGTGCAGTTGAGGTGTTACCAGAGTAGACCTGTTCAACGGCCACTGAATTCTGAGGCGCTGGGGTCGCTATATCTTGCTCCTGACGAACTCGCAGAGGGTCAGAGGCAGTCACATTGCCAGGTTGAAACTCCAGCAATAAAACGAAATCTTTGGACTGACGCACAGATCCGTCACGCAGCTCAAGAGTGAAAGCCACGTAGGGCTCCATTACGGGCCAATCTGTAAATACTCGGACCGCAAGCTGATTGTTGGTTCGATCAAGACGCGCACGCAGGGTTTTCTCTGGGTCACCACCAAACATTTCAGCGGTTACTGTCATATCCAGCGCATCAGGGTTTACGATATTAAATACAGGAATAGAAACCTGCAGTGGCTGACCAAGCCGAGATTGTACTTCTGCAGCGCCCACGCCTAAGGCTGAAACCAAAGCCGGCGTTAAAACGCCAACGAATAGAAGTACAGCGACTAATTTACGCAAAATAATAGCCTTACTCAACTTTAGATACTCACGCCACCTGCTCGAGGAACGACTTTGCAATTTAATACCAGAAATCAATTTCTGCATATTTACCAACGGCAAATCAAGATAATTTGCTCGCATAACCCACCCCCTGAGTGGATAAACCCTAAGTGCTGCTTGGCCGGCACAGAAATCACTGCGACGACCCAACTCAATCCACAGTAATTTGTATCCGTATAGACTTTACAGCGTTAACAGCGCAATTCTGGTTCACTAACCCGTTGAAATCAATAGACTTTGGTAATGATTTCGAGCCATTTACCATACATTTGCCCGAGTATAACACTTTTCCACAATTGAATCAGACACTTAGCCAAGCGCGCGCTTCTCCAAGATCGCTACAGCGGGTAATTTCTTCCCTTCCAGAAATTCTAAAAATGCCCCCCCTCCAGTCGATATATAAGATATCTGATCTGCTATCCCATATTTGTCCACTGCCGCTACTGTATCGCCACCGCCGGCAATAGAAAATGCGGGGCTGTCAGCAACTGCTTTTGCCAGAGTCTCTGTGCCAGCACCAAATTGATCAAACTCAAATACGCCAACCGGGCCGTTCCAGACTATTGTGCCAGCGCGACTGAGCAAATCGGTCAAGTGCGCAGCAGTCTTTGGGCCAATATCAAAAACCATGTCGTCGTCGGCAACTTGATCGACCAACTTAGTAGCCGCCGTTGCCGTGGCTGAGAACTCTTTACCACAAACAACGTCAAGCGGAATCGGAATGTCCCCTCCCCCAGCTTGAGCCTGCTCGATAAGCTTTTGAGCGTTTCCAATTAAGTCTTCTTCGTAGAGAGACTTGCCAACGGAATGTCCTGCCGCGGCAATAAACGTATTGGCGATACCGCCACCAACAATAAGTTGATCGACTTGGTCCACCAAAGCGGCAAGGACAGTCAGCTTGGTTGATACTTTCGAACCGCCAACAATAGCGACAATCGGCTTTGCGGGATTGTCCAAGGCTTGAGATAAGGCTTCTAACTCACGTGACAGCAATGGCCCTGAACAGGCAACCGGCGCGAACTTTGCAACACCATACGTTGATGCTTGCGCGCGATGTGCGGTTCCGAAAGCATCCATCGCGAACACGTCGCAGAGCGCCGCCATTTGTTGCGCCAAGGTTTCATCATTGGCTTTCTCGCCGGTATTGAAACGGACGTTTTCGCACAGTACGACCTCGCCTTTATCAACTGCTACGCCGCCCAACCAGTCCTTTACTAAACGCACTGGTGAGCCTAATAGTTCACTCATACGGTCTGCCACCGGCTGTAGCGACAGGGCTGGGTCATATTCCCCTTCAGTGGGGCGCCCTAAATGCGACAGAATCATCACACGTGCGCCGCGTTTCTGAGCTAGCTGAATGGTTGGTAACGAAGCCCGAATGCGAGCATCATTGGTCACCACACCATTATCCAATGGCACATTGAGGTCTTGTCGAATCAATAAGCGCTTTCCTTCGATCTCTTGATTGCGAAGATGTAAAACTGCCATAACAAGCCCTTAAGACTGTAGTAGTTTATTTGCCGTTGCGACCACATTGTCCACCGTAAAACCGAAGTGTTCGAACAACTTTTCGGCCGGCGCAGATTCGCCATAGCTCTGCATGCCAATAATTGCGCCATCCAGCCCAGTATATTTGTACCAGTAGTCAGTGCAGCCTGCCTCAATAGCAATGCGCTTGCTTACCTCGCGAGGCAATACTTGGTCTTTATATTCTTGGTCCTGCGCATCGAATTGGTCCGTTGAGGGCATGGAAACCACTCGAACCGACACATCCTTGGCTCTTAATTGCTCAGCTGCGTCTGCTGCCAATGCGACCTCAGATCCAGTCGCAATTAGAATTAGGTCTGGAGTACCTTCCGTATCCTGCAAAATGTAACCGCCCTTTTTGACATTCGCGAGTTGTTCTGCTGAACGTGATTGATGCGGCAAACCTTGGCGAGAAAACACCAAACTACTTGGCGTTTTTTCTTGTTCTACGGCAATCTTCCAGGCCACCAATGACTCTACGACATCGCACGGGCGCCAAACAGACATGTTAGGAATTAAACGCAAACTGGCGGTATGCTCCACCGGCTGATGGGTGGGGCCATCTTCACCTAAGCCAATGGAATCATGCGTGAGAACATGTACCACTGGCAGGCCCATCAAGGCCGACATTCGCATGCCATTGCGCATGTAGTCGGAAAATACTAAAAATGTACCTGTATAGGCCTTAAAACCACCATAGAGGGCCAAGCCATTCGAGACCGCAGCCATGGCAAATTCACGTACGCCATAATAAATGTAGTTACCTTTTGGAGTAGTGGCCGAGACTGCCGTTGAATCACTCCAAATTGTGTAGTTCGAACCCGCCAAATCAGCGGAACCACCAATCAGTTCTGGCAACAATGGGCCAAGCTCGTTAAGCGCCTTAAGACTGGCTTTACGCGTTGCCAATTTCTCACCGACGCCTTCAGCGGTATTAATTATTTCTTGAGTTAGAGCTTCCCAATCGTCTGGCAATTGACCCGCCAAACGACGCTGTAGCTCAGCACTGGATTCGGGGTTGGCTTGCGCCCATTCGTCATACTGCGCTTGCCATTGGCTTTCTCGCTCCGCACCGGCGACGGTTGCATCCCACGCCTCTGCAATTTCACTAGGGAGTTCAAAAGGATCAGCTGTCCAACCCAATTGTTCACGCACTAAGGCCACCTCGTCAGTGCCGAGAGGGGCGCCGTGACAGCTTTCCGAGCCTTCTTTATTCGGCGAACCCTTACCAATAACGGTCTTACAGCAAATCAAGGTGGGTTTGCCAGTTTCAGCCTGGGCAGATTCGATCGCTTGTTTTATCTGCTTTGGGTTATGCCCGTCGACGCCTGCGATTACTTGCCAACCATAGGCCTGGAATCGTCCCGGGGTATTGTCACTAAACCAGCCCTCAACCTCTCCATCAATGGAAATGCCGTTGTCGTCCCAGAACATGATTAACTTGCCTAAGCCTTGGTTACCCGCTAAGGAGCACGCTTCGTGCGAGATGCCTTCCATCAAGCAACCATCACCAAGGAAGACGTAGGTGAAATGATCAATCACTTTGTGTTGTTCAGAATTAAACTGAGCAGCCAGGGTGCGTTCGGCTAGTGCCATACCCACGGCATTCGCAACACCCTGCCCCAATGGGCCAGTGGTGGTCTCTACCCCCGGTGTGTAACCGTACTCTGGGTGACCTGGTGTTTTGGAATGTAGTTGGCGGAAATCCCTTAAATCGTTTAGTGAGAGGTCGTAACCTGAAAGTTGCAATAAGGAATAGATCAGCATCGAACCGTGGCCGTTGGATAGCACAAAGCGGTCACGATTCATCCAATTAGGGTTGCTCGGGTTATGACTCAAAAAGTCGTTCCACAACACTTCGGCGATGTCCGCCATACCCATGGGAGCACCTGGATGACCAGAGTTGGCTTGCTGAACAGCATCGGCACTGAGTACGCGGATGGCGTTGGCGAGGTGTTGGCGAGAGGTGGATGACATAAAAAGCTCCGTGAGTAGCGCTCTCAGGCCGTAGAAAATCAGCCGGTGTCGAGAATATTATTATTGTTTCAATCGACTCCGAAATCGCGGAGTCGTGGGAGTCGGTAATATAACAAAATTGCACGGCATTGCACCGCGCTGCGACAATTTGTGCGCGCTTTTTTAGGAATCAGTAAAAGTGCTAGCTCAAGAACGAGCAAGCATGCAAAGCTCAGTTCGTTTTTAGAAGTAGGAAAATGCCACTGCGAGTGCAGCCAAACGAGGTACCAAAGCAGGTTTGCCATTCACTTCCACAGCGAGTTCGGCATAGCGCCGGTCAACTCCTTCTGGAAAGTCGATTTCAGTCAACGAATCATCGACCATCACAGTTTTTACATCGCCGTAACAGACAACGCCGGAATACGCCTTACGAACCGCATCTGGAACCGGATTCAGCACAACCACATTCGATTTACGTTTTTTGCTCTCATCCAAATCGGCATCATGCAGTGCTGAGTAAGACATCACCGGCAAACGTTGGTTACGCCAGGTAAAATGACCGCGCATCCAATTTGCACGCGCCTCATCAAGCTTTGTGATCTCAGGCTTTTCGACCACTTCTGCGACGCACTCAACGGGCAACAAAATTGGTTGCGGAACTGCGGGGATTAAATAGCATTCCATCTTATTTGGCCCTATTTCTTATCCAGCTCGATCAGACGATCGAGTGGCAAATATTGATTAAACATCGTGACCAAATTTTCGAGCAAATAAGGCTTACCGAGAAATGCGTTGCATCCCAACTGGGTCGCTTTGCTAATGTGCTTCTCGGTGGCTCGCGATGAAATCATAATCACTGGCACGTCTTTCAGATTACTCTCACTGCGCACCCATTCTAGTAGTTCAAAACCATCCATACGCGGCATTTCGATGTCGAGCAGAATCATATCTGGCTTGTCTTCGCGAAGTTGCTCTTGAGCATCAAGGCCGTCTTTTGCAAGCACCGCGTTAATACCCAAACTGGTGATATCTCGCTCGGCAGATTTTCGTACCGTTAGAGAATCATCAACAACCAGCACATTGGGAACATTCTGAGTTTCGGCTTCAGTAACATCAGGAAGCGAGATAAAGGATTCGTAGTAAGAGATGCCGACCAAATCGACCAACAATACAACTCGACCATCTGCACGAATAGTCGCACCAGCATAAATTGGAATTCGACCTAAGTGACCGCCCAAGTTTTTCACCACGATCTCTTGTGTATCAAGCAATTCATCGACGATCACCGCGATGTTTTGTACACCCGCATCGACCAGGATTACAGCCATCTTACCGTTAAAATTGGCGACGCTGGAGGAGTACCCCAGGTAATCTGCCAAGTCGATCAAGGAATAGCTTTGACCGCTTATATCGAGAACAGGTTTGTCCGCCTTGAGATCTTCTTGTAATTGCGAGGCGTCGATGTTGACCACGCGTTCGATGGTGCGCGCCGAAACCGCAAATTGCTCGTCGCCGGCGGTTACAAACATCGCACTGGTTACCGCAAGCGAGATTGGCAAGCGAATAGTAAAGCTTGAACCCGGCTGATCATTTTCCAGATCGTAAGCAATGCTGCCGCTCATGCGCCGCAGGGTGCTCTGGACTACGTCCATGCCTACGCCACGCCCAGAAATCTGCGTTAACTTAGAGGCCGTGCTAAACCCGCTTTGTGAGATATACATCAGCATATCTTCAGGGTTCAGCGGTTGATCGGCAGCGAGTAGTTTGTCTTCAATCGCTCGAGCACGAATTTTTTCCAAATCTAGGCCGATGCCATCGTCACGAATACTGATCACAATTTCACGAGCGACCTGGCGACATTCGACTACAATTTTGCCGATCTTAGCTTTGCGCGTCTGCTTACGATCAGCTGGCATCTCAATCCCATGGTCAACCGAGTTACGCAGCATATGCTCAAGCGCAGGGACGATGCCGTCTAGTATGGCTTTATCCAGACGCACGTCTGCGCCAACAATATCCAGCTCTACATCTTTACCTAATTCACGTGCAGTACGTCGTACAACTTGACGTAGTTGCGGCCCAATACCGCCAAACGAAACCAGACGCACCTGCATGATCTCATCTTGGAGCTCACGATTGAGGCGGTCCTGTTTTTGCAGAGAGGTTTCCGCGCGGTAGACGAAATTACTTAACGAAGTCTGAATATCAGTAAGTTCATCAAGGTTCTCAGCCAAGCCTCGTGACAGCTGCTGCAATTTGGTGTAGCGATCAAGCTCCAGTGGGTCAAACTCTTCGCCACGATCTTTGTTCAGCGACTCATTGGACCGGGCCGTAATTTTACTGTCAGCCTCGATCTCAAGTTCACGCAGCTGTTGAGTAAGTCGCCGGACATTGTCGTACAAACCATCGACGGTGGTTTTTACACCAACTACGTCTTCACGCATTTGCGAGCGGTTCATACTGGCATCACCAACAAAGTTAGTCAGGCTATCTAGAGTTTCTGTTTGAATCCGCAGAGCCGCTGCACGTTCACGAGCCGCTTTGCGTTGCCGTTCTAAATCTTGTTGTTGCTCTTCGTCAACCTCCACAGCACCAGGCACGAAAACGGCATCACCGGTGGCAACAACCGGCTTCGTTTCATCTAAATCACCCGACGACCGCTGTTGAAGTTGAGCTTGGAGAGACTCTAAGTCTTCAATACTTCCGCCCGATGCCAAGGCATTGGAGTTTGCGATTGCCGTATCAAAGACCTCCTCTAACAATGCCTTACTGGAGGTAAATTCTGCTTTCTTGGCCGGAGCCAGCTGAGTCACGTAGCTTCTGGCGTCGGCAACAAAACCTTGCATTGGCAGTAGCTCTGGTGCTTCTTCGATTAGGCCAGCTAGGCCATCGAACTGAGATAGCAATGGCGCTTGCACATTGGCCCAACCACGTGCTGACTTCCAATTAGACATTAACGCGGCGGTTTCATTTGAAATCAGGGTGAGCGACTCACTAATATCAACGGCAGTGAGTGCGTCTTCATCAGTAGTCGAATCACCGCTTGTTGGAACCACCATGTCCGCCAGCGGCGTAATGGTATCTTCATCGATGCCGAGTCGTTCTTTCAGTTCGGCATTGATTGAGAATGAGCGTTGAGATTCATACGCGTCTCCGGCGTTATCTAAGGCATCAACATACATCTCTAAGGTGTTTCTTACTTGCCGCAGCTCGTCGGCGTTGCGAATAAAATTACCTTCAAGATAACTCTCGGTTTGGTGCGTTAATTCGCCCAACGTATTTGCCTCTGCCATCAGTGAGCTGCCCTTTACCGTGTGCAGATACCGCATGATATTTGCCATTGCGGCCGGCGTTGACTGCAAGTCGCTCAGATTAGCGACTTCAACATCGAGTTCTTGGTGAATGTTTTTCAGTTCAGTAAGGAAAATTTCACGTAACTCTTCATCAACCTCGCTGCCTTCAGATGCACTCGCGACGAGACTTGGTTCTGACTCAGGTTCTGACTCAGGTTCTGACTCAGGTTCTGACTCAGGTTCTGGCTCAGGTTCTGGCTCAGGTTCTGGCTCAGGTTCTGGCTCAGGTTCTGGCTCAGGTTCTGGCTCAGGTTCTGGCT
>CALJJR010000198.1 GCA_937973905.1 uncultured Arenicella sp.
GAGTTCCAGTACGGCCGTACTTTCGATTGAAGTATTGCACATACCGTCGCCCCAGGGCTTGCATGGTTTTTGGGATGGACTCTGTGGTGGTGGGAGTCATAAGTAGGTGGACATGATTGGTCATCAAAACATAGGCATGCAATGCACAGTCATGCTTTACCAAACCATCCTGTAGCGCTGATAGGAAAAAGTTTTTATCAGCCTCGTGGTGGAAGATCGTGCTTTTATTATTGCCACGAACTATTACGTGTTGCGGCTGCCCGGGAAGTGAAAATCTAGGTTGTCTTGGCATCATTACCTCCATGTGAATGACAACCCTACGGTAAGTTGAATGCGCCTAAATTTCAACCGAGTCTGACCCTATTGATTTCGTGATCGTCTGATAAACCGTTTCCACATCTTGGTCGAGCTCGAATTTGACGATCATGGCTTTCTCTCAGAGTTGTGAAACAGGCGATTAGTGTAATTGATTTACTTATGGTTTGAATACTCCGGAGAGCATTTAGCGGCCTCTAGTTGTGTCAGCCGCGCCCTGCATACGGAATGCCCGGTACCGTTAAATCGTCATTGGCGTTTAACGCGTCGAAGGTAGCAAACGGTTTACTTGAAGGTGACCAAACACTTTAACTTTTAACAAGTGATCCCATATTTATGACTGTAAGTTAAGGCGCCTTGGATCGAGTCGTCGTTTCAGGGTATAAGAGAATCATAACTATAAAAGGAGCAATAAGTGACGGGTATTGGGTTTAGATGTTATTGGGTGTTACTACTATTTTTTTCCGGCGTTTATGGGCTGTACGCGCAGGAAGCAGATGTGGAATCCTCCGCTTTAGACACGGGTGATTCAGCGTTTGTTCTAGCACCAGGCAGTGAGCTCTACAATGAAGTATTGCAGATTAGAGTGGTGTCGCCCAAGGCAGGGAGTAAATCGTCGATTGGGTCTGGGTTTCAAGTCTCCGATGATGGCCTAATCATTACTAATTACCATGTGGTTTCCGGCTTTGTTCAAGCTCCGAATAAAAGGAAGATTGAGTACATGACTCACATCGGCGAATCTGGTGAACTCGAGCTACTCGACTTTGATGTTATTAACGACCTCGCAGTGTTGCGGGTGGAAGAGCCGTGGGAGAAAACTTTTACAATTTCCCCACGACCACTGATCAAAGGTGAAGTTGTCTATGCCTTAGGTAATCCATACGATCTTGGCATAACCCAAGTCTCTGGGCCCAATAATGGCTTGGTTGATCATAACTACGTGGATAAGATTTTCTTTTCAGGGAGTCTTAACCCTGGCATGAGTGGTGGCCCGGCGATAAATAAGGCTGGTGAGGTAGTTGGTGTCAATGTTGCTACCGCCGGAAATCAAATCAGCTTTCTTGTGCCTGCCTTGGCGGTGACAAAACTACTCGAGCGAAACGCGTCGCTTGTAGCAGAAAATTACGATGCAGAAATCACGACGCAGATAAAAGCATGGCAGGCGGAGAGAATTAAGAGCCTCTTGGAAGAGCCATGGGCTAAAAAGGATTTTGCGGGGCGAGAATTCCCCGATGAAATCCGTGATGATTTTCAGTGTTGGGGAGGCGCAAATGACGAAGCGGTTGATCCTGTGGTTTCAGCAATTTCCAAAACTTGCCAATCGAAGGATCAAATCTATTTAAGTCCACAGTTATCAGCCGGACACTTCCATATGAGCTTTAGGCATGAAAAATCAGAGCGTCTCAATGGTCTACAGTTTGCAAATCGTCGAGGTGCCTCCATGTGGCCAAATAACTTATCGCGATTTAAAGATTCCACTAATTATCGCTGTCACGCAGATTTTGTAAAAGATAATCAAGAACACGACCTACTAACCCGAGTGACCACTTGCGTTCGGGCCTTTCGTCGATTTTCCGGCCTCTATGATTCGTTGTTACTGGTGGAGCAGATGAACAACGAAAACAGTTGGAGTTCCCATCTGTCGATCTCCGCGATGACTAAAGATCAAGTGCAAGCGCTTAACAACAAGTTTACGGAGGCCTTGCGATGAAAAACTGTATCGTCAGAATCGATAATAGTCATGGCGTTAGCTACCATACGGTAAACCTTGAACATGGCCCAGTAATTGTAGGTCGCGATTGGAATGCCGATGTGGTTTTGGAAGATCGCTTTGTCGATCCTAAACATCTGCAAATTTCACTTTCTGAAAATGGCGAGGTATTGCTCGAAGACCTTGGCTCCGTAAATGGCACTTTACTAAAAAGACGACGCGTCGGCGCAACCCCCGTTGACTATAAATGGGGGCAACTATTGCGCATAGGTGATAGCAAAATAACAATCATTGACGGCGACGCTGAGGTAGAAACCACACTCTTGAGATCCAATTGGATTGGCGTGTTGTCCAAGTGGAGTAGCCCTTGGATGTGGGGCTTGTCACTCGCTCTTTTGACTTTGGTGCAAGTGGGCGAGAAATACTTAAATTCGAGACAAGCCTTCGATATTTCTAAGGCATTATATGAAAGTTGGCCTGCGGTGGTGGCAGTACTGGTTGTGACCATTATTTTTGGTTTGTTCAGCCGTCTATTAAAGGGTGAAAATAATTTTGGCCCCTTGTGGATACTCTCGTGCTGGTCCGTGATCATCACCAGCATCGCCAACTTCTTGGTGAAGGTGATTAGATTTAATTGGCAATCATTCGATGCCGGAAGCCTGTTGACTCTCTTCAACGCCAGCCTGATATTTGCAATCTTCCTGTTTGCCTTGCTGAGTGTGGTGACCAATCTGCGGACAAAATCACGAATGGGTATTTCTATGGGATTTGCCGCGGTAATTATGGCTACCAGCTTTGCGCCAGACTACTTTAAAGAAGAGAGACAAAAATGGTTTGCCGGCACTAGAACCGAACAAAGCACACTGCCGAAATCGTTCCTTCTCAGAGGTGAGACAGAGTACAAGACTTACTTGGCGGAAGTTGAATCCCTGTTCTCTGAATCGGACGACGAGGTTAAGCGCTTGGCGGAATTAGAACTATAGGGTTGTAGCTGAGACAGTCTTAAGAAACGGTTGAAACCGAGAAAACTGCACTGCTTTGATGAACAGCAACCTATACGAGAATTATCCGGTTAAGAATGTCGCTTCAACTTCTTTGGGCTTCAACACTTTTCCTTCGGCCCAGTAGCAAACGCCTCGCCATTGTTCTAAATCTTTAACGACCTGCGCTTTGGGCATATCGAAGAGGCTCTTGCCAGCGCTTGCAGCGGTGACATAGTTCTGGGTATTACGAAGAGACCCAACGATTGGCGCATTCATCATTTTGGAGAATCTTTGCAGTTCTTCGTAGGACCTAAAACCATCGCCAGCGCGATTGGCGACCAATCCAATCTGTAGTCGCTGGCAAACTTTGGCGCGCATCATTGCACGTACGTCCATGATGAACTCCAAGGCCGCGCGTTGATCAATAATAGAGGGATTTATTGGCATGATTATGACATCAGCCTTGTTGACTAGATCTGTGGTTCGGCCGATGTGAATTTGCGCGGGGCAATCGTAAACCACGCGTTTCGCCCGGAATTCAGAATCGCCAGGATAGGTATCACCGAGGTAAGAGTGTATCTTAGGCAGGCTCTCATCGCGGCTGCCCACCCAATGATGGCTCGACCGCTGTTGGTCCATGTCTACCAACGCAACGGGCAGGCCTTTATTGGCATAGAAGCCCGCTAAATTGGTCGCCAGCGTTGTTTTACCGCAACCCCCTTTGGGGTTCACTACTAATATAGATCTCATACAAGAACGAACACTTCAAATGCCCCTCCCCACAGCCGGAAAGTTCACTATTGTAGCAAAACCCACCTAAGAAAAATCAATCAATGGCGAAACTGTTCTCAATAAAGTAGGGAAAGAGGGGTAAATCTAAATCGAATTTTTCGACGTTGATCTCTGAAAATCCAACCCATTGTTCAGTGAGCAAGAGACAGATGTTCTTGCTGGATCTTAGTACAGCTCGAAATTAAGTCTTCTTGGGAGATGAATCGAAATCTTGGATAATCGCTGCTGCAGATTCGCAGCGGATAGCTTCAAAGTTCAGCGAAATCAGATCTTCAGGTCGGGTAGTTGTGATGGGCTCGATATATTCCTCACATGCTGAATTTATATGCTCCACAACCTCAGAGGCTTGAGCATCTTTAAAAGACACGGATATCTCACCAGGCTGCTTAGGATATTTCTTTGTGGAATTGTCGCACTCGGCATAGGACGGCGCAGAAATGATGATTGCTAAGCTTAATAGAAATATTTTCATGTTTTGAACTCTCAGTAAGTATCAATGCAAAGCTACTATAGACCAATTTCTGTCATGTTTGAAATGCTGACGTGCGATCGGTTACTAGAATTTACTGGGGTAAATGTGAATTGAGCTAACGAACAATTGGATCCACGCACGTTGACCTAATCGCTCATCTTGAAGTCTTAGCATCGTAATATTCGAGTATATTACAGCCGATTTTTCACCAGCATACGCTTCTTTTTAGTATCCTTTCACTTCAGTAAAGTATCGCCTAGTTACGCCAAAAAAATAATCAGAGAGATAACCATGGAATTCACACAAAAACAAAACATTCAAATCGTTGCTGCCCTGCTCCTCTTGGTAGTAATCACACAAGCGGCCTATACGGCACTTTATATGGCTGGGAGCGACATACCGCGCTTGTGGCTTTGGGGCTTGGAAGGTTTAGTGTTTGTTATTCTTGCAGCTTTTGCGGGTGCTGCTCTGGCTCAAGGAAACAGTTTTGCGCTCGGATTTTCCGCTATCTTTGCGAGCGCAATTCTTAATCTGGTGCAGGTTGGTATTGGACTAACCCAATTCGGAGCTTTTCGCGAAGCCGCGCAGGCAGCTGAGGCTATCGCACCAGCCGCCGGGGGAGTAGTTGCCCTTTCATTCTTTATTTACAATGCAGCGAAGGTTCTGCTGGGTCTTGCCGCCGTCGTTATCGGCACTGGCATCTCTCAAGCGGGTGCAAAAGGTCTTGGCCGACTCACCGCTATTGTAGGCTTAGGCGCAATAGCAGCGAATGCCATTGTGATGATGTTCGGTCGAATTGAGGCGATACCTTCCGGAGCGACCGGAGTGGCAGCCACGTTACTGCTCGCAATCTGTTTATTGAAGTTGCAATCCGAAGATTAAGCCAGCTGTGGTTAAGTTTGGGCGGCGCCCCAAAACGGCGCTACCTAAACTTGGGTTGTGTTCAATGTCGAGGATTGTGTGGGAACATCTTCGCTCCGTCTACTATTTCAACAAACCAAACAATTAACTAGGCAAGCAAAGCTTGCTCAACTTGCGCAAGGCGATCTTTGCCAAAAAACATGTCGTCGCCAACAAAGAACGTGGGCACCCCGAACACGCCTCGTTCGACCGCAACGCTGGTATTGTCACCTAATCTTTGTTTGATCTCAGGTGTTTGCATTTGGTGCATATAGCTTTTCCCGTCAAAGCCCGCTCGATCCAAGGCAGCGCTCATTACTTTCGCATCATCCATTTTCAAGTCTTCTTCCCAGAGCGCTTTTAGGCCGAGTTCAACGTACTCGATCAAGCGATTTTCCTGCTGTGCCACGAGCGCTCCACGCATCAGCATTAAGGTGTTCACGGGGAAATGCGAATTGAATTTAAATTCGGCTAAGTGATGCTGATTTATAAATCGCTTCATCTCCAATTGCTCGTAAGCCATTTTCTCCTTTACCTCTCCATAGGCAAGCATGGGTGGTTGATTTCCGGTGAGTTTGAAAATACCGCCTAGCAAACACGGAGTAATTTCTAGCTCCGCACCCGTGCGCTGCAAAATTGGTGGTAGCACTTTGTAAACCAAGTAAGCATTGGGGCTTCCAAAATCAAACATAAATTCAAGGGTTTTGCTCATGCGAACCTGTATTTGCGGTAATTGATATTTGAGTTCTCAGCTTTCATGATTCCACCAAGCGAGGTCACTAAAAGAGCGAAGGTCTAGCTCATGGGTCCAGGCCGAACGATGTTGTTGTGACACATGATAATAGGTTTCAGCGATTTCTTCCGGCAATAACAGGCCATCTTTTTCTAAACCTCTGGATTGTCGTAACTGTTGAAACTTTTCTTCGCCCAACATCTTACCGAGCGTATCTGGGGCATCTACTGCCCCATCTATTAATAGGTGCGCTACGTGTATTCCTTTGAGCGCGTATTCGGCGTTGAGCGTTTGGCACAACATACGGCGCCCACCCATTGCCGCGGCATGAGAATGTTGCCCAGCATTGCCTCTCACCGCCGCCGTAGCCGAGGTTACTAAGATGGTTCCGCCACCGCGTTCTGCCATCTTTGGAATCACGGATTTAGCGAGCCTAAACAAAGCAAAGGTGGCTATCTGCCAACCTAATGTAAACGCTTTTAAACTGGTCTGCTCTAGCGATCGATTGCCAATTTGTGCCCCTAAGTTAAACAGAACCACTTCTATCCGCCCAATGTCCTGCTCAACTTGCTCCACGAGCTCTTCTATAGCCCCCTCTTCTGCGGCATTCAACAAATGACCACTGGCAGAGCCGCCATTTGATTTAATGTGCGAGACCAATTTAGACAGACCTTCTTGATCACTACGCCGACACAAAGCAGCATGGTATCCCTCAGTGGCAAATTTTTTACCAACGGTTCCGCCGATTCCAGCACCTGCGCCAATTACCAAACAAACTTTTTTCATATCACCCTGCTCCACTTTCGATTCAAAGAACTCAATTCGTCAATATTCGTTTCTGCACCCAATTTTTTACAGGCATGAAGCGAAGGATCGAAGCCTAAACCAACTTTTCAATGCGAGCTGGAACCCTTTTATGCCAGGGTGTTCCAGCAAAAAAATCCTTGTCATTCGTGAGCGTTAATTCATTTGGTGAAACACCGATGCGCACCTCTTCACCATTTGCAGGCATAAAGTCGAGCCCCAAGCCATTTGGCAAACTGACGAAACCATCTGGTTGGTGATTGGTAACCTCAACGTAAGTCTTGCCGACCCCAGATTTGGTTGTTATCTTGACGTCATCACCAGTTTCTAGCGAAAGCTCAGCCGCGTCGTTAGGACTTATATAAAGGCTCGTTACTTTTCGCTTCTTATCCCACGAACTATCACGAATAATAGTATTGGACGTCTCACCGCGGCGCTGACCTGCGGTTAAGATATACGGATATTCGGCAGATGGTTTGAGTTGGTTTTCATCTAGGGCTACCAGTTTGGGAAATAACTCTTCGATATAAAGTCGAAGTTTCTTATCAGGAAATGGCACTCGGTTCCATGACTAGGCATAGTTATCGCCGGAATCGGTGAAAACAATTCCTGATTTCTTGGTTATCAAGTCGTTAAAGAGTTTTTCCCCTGCTTTCCAGGCGCTGCCTGTGTAACCGGCCCTTGCTGCACTTTCAGGGTTTTTTCTTACAAATTGATGGGCGAGTGGCCAAAACGGTGCAGTTGCCGCAAGCTTACCTTTGTCGAGTGTCGGCCCTAGAGATCGATACAGGAGTGACGGAGCAACACCATACAAATGAGGGTTCTTACCAATCATCGTTCCAAACGCACCGGCGAATGCTTTGCGCCCCAACTTTGCCGCAGCTTTAAGAATATTCACGTGTGTAGAACTAAAGCCATTCAAGGCCTCAATTAAACGAGTGTGAATTTCTGGTTCACTCAGCGTGCCAGGCAGTGGCGAGACCACTGGATGGCGAATCTGAAACGTGTTTTTTGGGAAATCTAATTGAAAAAACACACACTCAAACTTTTCATAAGCGCTGGACGCTGGCAGCACATAGCTCGCTTCTTTGGCGGTTTCGGTCAGCGCTACGTCTATGACTACCGAAAACTCAAGCGCACGCATCGCCTCGATCATTCTCTGGCTATTCGCATAAGAGTGCACCGGATTGGAACTCTCTATGATTGCTGCGCGAAATCGATCCGGATGATCCGTGAGGATCTCATCAGGAATTTCATTACATGGAAGCTGACATTTTTTATTATCCATCAGACTTTAGCCTGAAGATTTATAAGACATTAGTCTTATAACATATCAACGATGCACAACAAAGTTACCTAAGATTAAGCTGGTAGTTAACGAGGTGTATGGGCTTGTTTACGTAAAAGAACGGGGTTGCTGTTAGTTATTACAAACCAAATATCACGCTTTTACCATCTGGCAGCGGGACCACAAAAAGGCTCTCTTGATCGCGGCCACTAAACTCCACCGCGCCAATATCGCAGGCCGCGCCAAAGGGGCGAGTCTCCCCTCTTTGATCGCGATTATTGATTGGCGCAGCTGCGCACACGGCATTGTCTCCAGCATCAATCGCCAGGCTGCCCTCTAAAAGCCCATGAGTTTGGGTTGGCCCGCCGTTGTTTCTGAGTGGGCCTAGTTTAGGGTCAATGCTGAGAGCGTCAGTATAGCAAGAGCCGTCTTCGATGATGTTGTTCGCGTTAGCCGACACTAAGGGGGTAGAACTACCATCTACACAATCAACTCCGCTCAAAGAGTTTGCAATAATGCTGTTGCGTAGATTCAAAGTGCTGCTGTAAGAGTAGATTCCGCCACCATAAGTTACGCCACCATAAGTAGAGGCTGAGTTTTCTGACATCGTACTGTTACTCAAGGTAACAGTACTTGATTGAATTGCATATATGCCTCCGCCATTTTCTGAGGCCGAGTTTCCTGACAAAGTCCCGTTGTTTAGATTAACAACGCTACTACGAGTATAAATTCCGCCACCACGAACCGCCTTATTATCTGAGATAGTCGCTTCAGAAAGGCTAACACTGCCGCGATATACATAAATACCACCGCCTAATCTCGTTGACGAGTTACCTGAGATGGTACTTTTGGTCAGCGTTAAGGTACTTAGTTCAACCTCGACCCCACCGCCAGCTACACGACCCTCGGCATCGGCAAGATTTTCTAAAATTCTGCTCCGAAGTGAAGTAACGGTGCTTCCGACAGCAGAAACACCGCCACCCCGAAACGCCGAGTTATCTGAGATGGTCGTATCAGTGAGAAAAACGCTGCTGTCTTCAACGTAAATCCCACCCCCTTTGGTTGTGGTCGAGTTTCCTGTGATGGTGCTGTTCGTGATGTTTACTGACGCGCCCCCCGTTACGGCAAGCCCGCCGCCCGGACCACCGCTTGCCGAACCACCGGTTAGTGTTAGTTGGTTTAGATTAACTACTACTTCGTCTATTCTAAGCACCGAGCCGTTGTAGTTCGCGTCAATGGTGAGCCCACCTACTGGGCTGCCGTCGATGTTTAAATCTCGTTTAATAACGGGTAATTCATTGCTAAGCGTAATCGTTGAACTGGCTAGCTGGGGGTCAATAACCAAGCCTTGAGGGTCATCCATGAGCTCACATCCACCAAGGCTAGCACCAAGATTGATGGCGCTGATCGCCTCGCCCAAGGAGCAGCCAAGTTCGTTATCTGAAGTCACATTGACGACCAAATTTCCCGGAGTGCCAAGGCGCTCAAACGAGCCTATATCACATTGATTGATATCGCGCGATACTCCGCGCTGATCCGATTCTTCACAATCCATACCGCCATCAATGGCTGGGCTACCCACGGGTAGGCTATGGGTTGGTGTTAGGCCTCCATTATTGTTTAGCGATGAACGAATCTGGGCAATTGGAACATCTTCGTTGTCACTAGTTGCGTTGATATCGCTCGCACCTGGCGCAAAACTTACAAATGCTTCGGCGTTAGTGTGACTAGAATCACCAAACAAATTGCGCCCGTTTGAGTAGCTGGAAGCTGAAGCGCTAAAAAACACTTCAGCGCCATTTTTTGTGTCGCCACGTTCTCCGGTGGCATTACCAGCAACAATGCTGTTGTAAAAATTGGCTATCCCTCCGCTCGCATAAATGCCGCCACCACGAGTGAACGATAAATTCCCGGTGACGGTACTGTTTCTTAAGGTGACGGTAGCGTCAGTCTGAGCAACAATTCCTCCACCACCGCTTACGGCCGAATTCCCTGATATTGTGCTGTTATAGAGTGTGGCAGTACTGTTAATGGTTGTGAAACTATTTTCGCTTCCACGTAAAAATATCGCCCCCCCGCCTTGGTTCAGCGCAGGGTTTGTTGAGGTGTTGTCAGTGATCGTGGTGTTTTCTAAGGTTAGTTCGCCTAAAACATAAATGGCACCGCCATTGGCCGCCATATTGCCATTGCGGATATCCACATTTCTTAGGGTTAGTTGCCCAACTTGAGATCCATCGGTATTGGGAAATACGGTAAACAAACGGAATTCTGGCGTATTCGATGCGCGAGATCTCTCTATTTTCGCACCATTGCCTTCGATAACTATTGGGGTTCTAACAAACGGAGTGGCGGTAACTAGATTAGGTGAACCGGAAGTACCGTTGTTGAAAGCCTGCGCGATGGTGATGGTTGAGTTAGGTGACAACTGAATCACATCAGGGCCATCCCCCGCAGTGCACTGCGCATTATGAGCATTTGAATCTGTATTAGCACTCAGAATGGCGTCATTCAGAGAACAACCGCCAGAGACATCAATAGTAGCAGCGAGCGACACTGGGGACGCCAGAACCTGAGAAACCGCCAAAGCCAACAAGGATGGCCGCAAAATGGCACGTGATCTGCCCTTACTTTCTTCTATGTTATATTTTGAGGCCCCACCCTTTTTAGAAATAGAAGCTTCCCTTGACTGCCTGCTTTTGCAAGTCTTCATTTAAGTAAACCCTAAGTTTTAGAACAACATTTGTAACCCAACTACAGCTCATCTCCTGAGTACAGCTTTACTAGTGTATCAGTATTTTTGATCGCTGTTTGACAGAGGTCTAAACAAGCTTTCATGCAGACTGAGGTCTAAGCGGTAGTGATTTAGCCCCATAGGTAGCCCAATTGGATTCGCTCTGGCTAAACAACAGGGTTCGGCTGTGGCGCTTAGGTGTTTTCTGATTTCCTTAACTTAGTTAGGCACTACCACTACTTTGCCGCCTGACAACGGGATGACGATTAGTTGTTCATCATCGATATCAACAGGGTTAAACTCAATTGCTCCCACGTCGCAGGCATTGTCCCCGTCATCGCGCAATTGTTTGCGTTGGTCTCGAACAGGGCAAGTAGACAGTATGCCCGTGTTACGAGCTTTACTGCTCGTTTTTAGAGCATGTGTTCTTGTAGGCCCGCCATTCAAAGCTAACGGCAACAAGCCTGGGTCACCGTAGCGGCTGCCGCTGAAACTGGATTCTTCAATGATGCTGACAGAATCAGAGGTCAAAGTGGCCCCAGACAACAAAAACACATCGTCATTGTTTTGGGAGTTAGCGATGATGCTGTTGCTCAAATTAACCTGCGCATCATTGGCGGCAACTCCACCACCACTAAAGCCTGCGGTATTATTCGTGAGGGTTGAATTATATAAGCCAAGACTGCTGGTGTAAGAGACGGCAATACCACCGCCATAAGACATCCCGAGATTATTTGATACAGTGCTGTTAGTCAGTGAGACTGATGTGCCCGTGGTTGGATTCGCAGCGGCAATAGTGGCATTAATGGCTCCACCGAGATTTGCCGAATTACTAAATAATGTGCTGCCAGTGATATCAACATCGCTGGTGCTGCTGCAGTTGATGGCACCGCCACCCTCTTCTGCGTAATTCGCAGACAGCGTACTATCCACAATATTCAAGGTGCCAGCAAAGCAGTTAACAGCCCCACCGGACCCGGTCACTCGGTTGTTGAATAATTTGCTGTTAGAGATGCCAATGTATCCACGCACGGTAGAGATGCCTCCCCCTAAATACGCAGAGTTATCCGAGACAGTACTATTACTTACCGTGAGGCTACGCAACGCGCCACCACCCACCGAGAGACCACCTGAATACTGAGCGGAGTTACCACTAACTTGACTGTTATTGAGGCTGACGGTGCCAGCGGGGGCGTTACTATTTACACTGCCAGGCGCGTGTAAAACGCCACCAACAAATGCTCTATTGTTGGACAGAACACTGTCGTTAATCGTGATGTCACTAAAGGCCTCTGCGAGTATCACACCTCCACTACTCGTGGTTGAGGCATTGGTTATGGTGAGATCATTTATCGTTAAATCGCCGCCGTCTTGCACATGAAAAAAACGAAACGGGTCTGCGCTGATGTTGCGCGTTAAAGTACTGCCGTTGCCTTCAATCAATATACTGCTGCTAATATCTGGCAGAGCGGTGCCACTGGAGTAAGCACTCGATAAAGATATCGTTGAGTTTGACAAAAGCTGTATACGGTCAGTAGCAATTGCATCGCCAGGGCCACAGCCACCCTGGCTGGCATTGGCCTCCGCGGCAAGTATTGCGTCAACCAGAGTGCAACCATTGACGCCTACATTGATATCTGCTGCCAGCAAAGGCGTAGGAATGCTCAGGATCTTAGCTACGCTCAACGCTACACAACTGAGCTTTATGGAACGATGTTTGATCATGGATTTAACTTTGGTTAGGTCGTTGAGTCTCTAGCGAGGAATTCAAATAATTCTTGCGCGAGCCCCAAACAGGTAGGGTTAATCAAACTTATCTCCCCTTAAGTGCCAGTAGTCAGGTCGAATTGCAACCACATATTGAGTTGCTGAGCGAAATTAACCCAGTAACTCCACACTGCGTACAGCAAAACCAATAAAGTGGGGTTAGTTTAAACTTTCCCGATTGAAACCCACCAATGCGATTTTTACGCCTGTCATGAGGGGTGGTGGCGAATGAAGACATAACGCGAAGAACCACGCGATTTAAGCTTGCGCTAGACTTGCTCTTTGCTCAGAAAAGTTGTGTCTGGCCCTGTTTTTCTAATGCCTTTTGCGTTTCCATCTGAACGAATTGAGATCTGAGTCTTATTCAATCGTTCAAATCATCATCATCCAACAGTAAATTAACAGAAGGAACGATGTTTGCAGGCTTAAACGGAGGTGGCGGCGGAGGCGGAGGCGGTAAACTCGCGCCAAACTCAAAAGCGCCTATATCGCACACACCAGTTCGTAAATAACCACGTTGGTCTAGCCTCGAAATAGGCGCGGCGTTGCAAAGACTGTTGAGTCCAGTATTAATCGCTTGGCTGCCTACAAGCAAGGCATGCGTTTGCGTTCTTCCGCCATTATCTTGTAGCGGGCCGAGTCGCGGATCAACGTTGAGCGCATCAGTCTCGCGGGAGTCATCTTCTATGATGTTGTGCTCGTTTGCTGTGATCGAAGATGATGGATCAAAATCACAATCCAACTCATTTGAAGAATTGGCCACAATACTGTTGGTTAGGCTAAGGGTGCTACCACCAAAAATAAAAATACTGCTGCCAAAATTGGCTGAATTTCCTGACACCGTACTATTCACTAAGGTGAGACTGCTTGACTGAGAATCAATCCCGCCAACATTAGAAGCTGAATTTCCTGACACCGTACTATTGTTTAAGCCAACGCTGCTGAAACGGCTAGAAAAAATTCCGCCGCCCCTTTCATTGGCCAAATTCCCTGATACCGTACTATTGATTAAGCTGACGTTGCTTCTGTCACGAGCGTAAATCCCGCCGCCGTTAGTTCTGGTGGAATTTCCTATCACTGTACTATTGGTTAAAGTAACCCTGCTATCAAAAGCCCAAATCCCGCCGCCCCGCGAATTGACCGAATTCCCTGACACCGTACTGTTAATCAGAGTTGTAGTTGTATTGGCCTCAACTAAAATGCCTCCACCATTTCGCGCGGTGTTGCTCGAAATTATGCTATCAGTGACCGTGACGCTACTATTTAGGCTAGTGAAAGTATTGTCACTGCCACGTACAAATATCGCCCCTCCACCTTGTGTCGCCGCGTACGTAGAGGTGTTGCTACTAATAGTCGTGTTTTCTAAATTTAGTTCCCCCAGAACATAAATGGCGCCGCCATTGTATTGCGTATAACCATTCTGGATCGTCAAGTCCTTTAAGGTTAATTGCCCTTGATAGCCCTCAGCATCTCTGGAAAACACGGTCAACAGACGAAAGTCCGGTGCGGATACATCCCTTTCGATGGTTGACCCTCTGCCTTGAATCGTAATGTTGGATCCCACAAACGGAATGGCTGTACCTTCATTGCCCGGTTCACCATCAAAACCAGCAGAAAATGTGATGGTTCGCCTAACAAGCAGATCAATAGTATCGTTGCTACTACTACCCGACCTAACGCAGCCCCCGGTGTTTGTATCGGTGTTAGCCGTGATAATGGCTTCGTTTAATGTACAACCTGAACTGGGATCGGTACTCGCAGTAGTAACACTGATAGTCGCCGCATCAGTTACAGGCAGAACCATCATTTGCGAAACCGCTAATGCTAGAAGTGACGGCCGCAATGCCCGTACAGATTCCGCCACTACTTTACTGTTTTTTCTCTTCATTATTTGAATGTAGGTAGCTTGTTTGCTCTGTTCTATTACTTGTATTTTTCACCCGATCCTTTCTGTCAAAGTAATTTTTTTGATTTTTCCCACACCAAAATAGCCCAATTTCGGCTTAAATGACAACAGCCTAGCAATTCACGTGAACTGAGCGACAATGCCCCCGAGTAGTATTTAAATAACAAAAAAACTAGAAGTAAGTATTCACAAGCCACACAGGCTGAGCTCTGGGTCTTTATGTGCTGTTCAACCTCTACAGACAGAACACAACGGTTGCTCCGTCACCTGTCGGCACGACAAAACAATTTGAATCGTCCAGTTCAAATGCACCCAAATCACAGCTAGCCCCACGCGCCTCTCCCCGTTGATCTTGATCAAGGTTTGTCCCACTAGCCGAACAGTTGCCACGGCTTAAAGCCCGGCTATTCGTGGTGAGCGCATGCGTGAGTGTTGGGCCACCGTTGTCTTCGAGGCCAGAAAAAATGCTACTTGTCGGAATCGCCAACCGGTCGCTGGTGCCGAGTAGATTTCCCAGAGGATTCGGTGCCGAAACTACTCCAAAGGCCATCAACTCGTTATAGTTACTGTTGCCGAGTAAATTTCGCGATGGTGTAAGGAAGGTAGGGGTATAGCTACCGTTACCATTGTTCGCATAAATTTCTCGGCCATTCCCTGTGGCACCCATGTTTCCTGCGATGATGGTATTAGCCAACGTCACTGTGGAGTTACCATCGATAAACACGCCTCCGACATTCGTTGCTGCACTGTTTGCCGTTATCGTGCTATTGGCGATCGTCATAGTAGACGCGTTAGATCGGATTCCTGCGGTGCTTCCGGTGATCGTGGTGTTTCCGGAAATCGTGCTGTTGACAATGTTCATTTTCGCCACATCGGATACCAGCATTGCGCCGCCAGATCCATCCGCGATATTGCCAGAAACCGTGGAGCTATTTAAGTCCAAGTAAGATCGAACAGAACGAACGCCACCGCCATCCCCAGTTGACGAGTTATTTGACACGGTACTATTGGTAATAGTGGTTAACCCTATCTCGTCATCACTCGCAAATGAGTACATGAATATCCCACCACCCAAACCGTTAGTACCACTGATTTGATTGGAATTTACCTCGCTACCTTCGGCAATCGTCGCGGTTGACCTAAACACAATGATCCCACCGCCACGCTGGTTAGCTGCGTTGTTGTTGATTGAGGTGTTTATGAGCTCTAGATGACTACCATTAATTATGTTTATGCCACCACCACCATTATTACCCGTGCCATTCGAGGTGTTGTTGGTGACCTCACTATTGATTAATGTGATGGTTGATTCCTGACCTCCAAATATGCCCCCGCCCGAGAATTGAGCGGTGTTGTTATGCACGCGTACGCTATTGAAGGTGATTGTAGATCGATTCGCCGCAAAGCCACCACCATCTGAACCTGTTCCACCGGTTATCGATAAGCTATTAAGGTTGACGATCGCTCTAACAGCCGAAAAAGCTGCACCATTTTCGCCAGCATTGATTGTGAGTTGATCTGTGCCAGGACCATTAATCAATAACTCATTGTCATCAACCGGGTCGTTAATACTAATAGGGCTATTCAGCGTTATGGTTTCAGGCGATGATGAGTTGAATTCGATCACGTCATTGCCATCACCGGCAATACAGCCGTTGGTGGCCGAACCATTTCCCGTAGCTGAGATGATTGCCTCGCGGAGCGTACAGTTCATATCATTTGCAGTGGTATCTGAGAAGTCATTCACGGTGATGGTGGCTGCCATCACCGGGGCTGCTATCAGCTGACTTACTGCGAACGCAACTTTAGTCTGCGTATTCTTTCTAAATGTTGTCATTGCGTATGTTTTCGCTGAGTGGCTCTATTGCTCGTTGTTATAAAAGCCTGCCATGGCTAATGAATGCTTAAAAGCTGCACAAGATCACAAACAGATAAGCGCTATGTTTTGGTTTTCGGCTACAATGGGAACGCATAATTCTTCATCGCTTAAAGGGAATTCGGTCCTGTAGAGTTCTATGCCACGCAGGCCGTCATCGACTGTGTAGTAAACCACATTGTCAATTGCCAAAAAGTTGTCCAAGCTTTCATCAGTTTGCCCTGCCCTGAACTCTTTGGTGGCTTGTGTGCCTTCGCTAGTGCCGTCTGAGTGCCACAATTTCACTCGCCCTTGTTCATCAGTAATGGTGAACAAAACAAAATCGCCTGCAGCTGTTAAGTTAGTTGGCTGCGACCCTGTTGCACCCGCAATGATGTCCTTTACCAACTTTGTAGAAGCTGCGGTTCCCTGTGACACGAATAACTCTCTGCCATGCACGCCGTCGTCGGCGGCAAAGAAGAATTTACCTTTTGCTTCAATTAGCTCTCTTGGTTGCGAGGAACCTGTGCCGCTTTGAATGTCCTTCAACAGTTTTGTCCCTGCGGTAGTTCCGTCACTGCTCCATAATTCATCGCCGGTGGAATCATTAATCGCAGCAAAAAATAGTTGTCCTTGGAATTCAATCATATCGCGCGGTCTAGCATTGCCATTAGGGTTAATGTCTGCCAGCAATTGAGTACCAGCAGCGGTTCCATCACTAGTCCAAAGCTCCGTGCCAAATTGATCATCCAGTGCGGGAAAAAATACGCGCCCGCCAAGTACGACAAGAGGTTCGCTGAAGAACAAAACGCCCTGATCAAAGCTTTGCGAAAATGCACCGTTGATACCTGGCAAGATATCTTTTACTAATTCTGTGCCACCGTTTGTGCCATCGGTTTTCCAGAGTTCGAAACCGTGGACACCATCGTCGGCTAAAAACAGCAGATCCTCACCCAGTGGTGTGAGCAGGCTTGGAAAAGATGATTCGGGAAAATCATCAATGACCAATGGATTTATATCTTTAACGATTTCCGTTCCCACCTCGCTGCCATCCGTCTTCCAAAGTTCAATTCCATTTGCTCCATCGCTGGCAGTGAACACTAACTGAGAGCCCAAAGCGGTGAAGTTACTTGGGCCGGAACTGGAGTCCGGGCCCATGGCAATATCGGCAAGCTGACGCGTATTTTCCTCCGTGCCATCGCTTATCCAAGGATCTCCGTCGTTGTTATTCCCATTTGCAGAAAAATAAACCATGCCTGCAAACCGAGTAAAATTTCGAGCACGGGAAAAGTTCACTGAACCGCCTTCTTCAGCTATATCTTTCAGCAGTCGAGTGCCTTGCTCGGTTCCGTCGCTAATCCAAGGTTCTCTGCCCACTATGCCATTATCAGCAGAAAAATAAACTTCATCGCCAATGCGGCTTAAGGATTCGGGTTCTGAACCGTTTGTACCTCCGTTGGCCAAGGGTATCTCCACGGTTCCATTCGCTGTGCCGTCGGTTTTCCAAACCGTTTGACCACTGCCATCATTTGCCACAAAAAATAGTTCACCATCGACATCTTGGCCATGCACTAGAACTAAATTCCCGTCCGCGGGGCCTAGCACGATATCTTTAACTAATATCGTACCAATGGTGGTGCCATCGGTGCGCCAAAGCTCTTTACCATGAATGCCGTCATCGGCTTCAAAATAGACAAAATTGCCGCTGCGTACTAAGCGTTTGTCAAAGCTGGCAGGTATTGAACCCGTTGAGCCGGGATTGATGTCCTTTAATAAAAAGGTGCCTGCTCCGCTTCCATCTGAGACCCAGATCTCGAGTCCGCTTCCCCCTCGTTCTGCTAAGAAAATGACTTTATCATCTAAAGCAATCATCTCTTCAAGATTAAACAATCCAAGCCCGTCGCTAGGAACTACAGGCACGGTGCCCTCGCTGGTGCCATCAGATATCCACAACTGAGAACCTTCGGTTCTAGCTGAGAAAAATAGGGTATCACCAACAACATTGAAGTTACCGGGTCGACCTTCACCTCCTTCGATTTCGACTAATTCTTTAAACACAACTGTGCCGGCTAGGGTGCCGTCTGAAACCCACAGTTCTCGATCTTCATTGCTGACCTCATAGCCTCTAAAAAAATACTTGCCATCAAATCCAATGGCTTCTTCCACAACGTGCTGCGTTGAAAGGTTTACAAAACTATCCGCATCGCCGTCGTAGTAGGCCAGCAAGTCTGATCGAGTTCCGTTGGTATCAATATTAAGTTGAAACAGATACAGATCATTACCTACTGGGGCCACGCCCCTCAGGATTACCAGCTGCGTTGATGAACCTCCAAACTCGGCGAGTAATTCAGAACCCAGTTCAGTTCCATCTGTTTTGTACAAGCGTTTAACTTTAGAGCCACCCGTGGTGAAAAACAGCTCCTCATCATTGTCTGTAAAGTTTGTTGCAGCACCGTCGCCGCTCCCAGGGTTACGGTATTCAAGGTCTACGGTTCCCTGCGTAGTGCCATCCGTGTTCCACAAGCCAGAACCACCGTTCGCGCTGAAATAAAGTTTGTTTTGGAATTCGTAAAAACTTCGTGGGTTGCCAGGCGCTGACCCAGGAGCAATGTCTTTGAGAATTCGCGTTCCAGCGAGAGTACCATCGCTTACCCACGGTTCCTGACCCTCGCTGAGCGAGTTGATACAGATATAATATTCTCCGTTGAAACTTCCTGAACCGGGGAACAACGACGAACCACCACAAAACTCAATATCAATGGGCTGCTGATTGATGTCTTTGACCAATTCAGTAACCACCTGCGCTGTGGCCAGCGACGGCAAACTTAAGCCACAGAAAAAGATGATCAAGTAGGCACGAACTCTCACACACTCCAGATGGCACAACATACTCATCGATAAGTTCCCACCCTCAAATTGGAGAAAATTCTTGGACGCATTGCATTGCGATAACGCTAATCAGTTCCATCATCTAAACGTTGTGCTATACAAATGCCTCGCAAATCATACGTTAGAACCTAGTCCTCAACAAGTCAGCCCCTAGAGAGCCAACTTAATTTCTAAGGCCGGGAATCTTTGGATAAAGCGTAGATTGTTCTAAAGAGCATTTTATGCCTCTGGGTCAAGGATTCGGTAGCAGCTAATTTCTTCTATCAATTCATTTGTATACACGAACATGTATTGATAGCTACCTAACGCTTTACAGTATGATCTTTGCAGTAATCATAAATGCTATCTGAAACCTTTTTCGGATAAAAAATAATGACATCATTTGCAACGACTACTTCATGTACATCACTGGTGTTCTGCAGTTCTTGAACAAGCTTATCCAGTTTTGGCCAGTGGCTCGAGTTGTGAGGTTTCATCGGTGGCGCTAAGAACATTCTGGCGTCATCAATCAATATGATTGATTCTTCGTTCAGCTTCCCTATGGCTCTGATTTCTTCTAGTACAGGGCATTCAAAACTCTTTCCTGCTGTACCATCAGAATTGCACCAATGAGCATCCAGCCAATACACAACACTTTGACCTCCAAGTACTTCGACTAAGCGACGCAGTTCTGTGTGTGACTCTCCGAGTATTGCCGTGACATTCTCAAAGTGTTCGAGCTTCTTAGATGCCGCTGCGTGTAGTGTTTCAGATAGTTCGATGGTATAGACAATAGGAAAATGTTCTGCCACAAACGCCGTCGTCATGGCTTCAAACGTGCCAGTTTCTACGAAAGCGCTCACGGGCAGAGCTGACTTAATCGTTCTGATTAATTCTTCATCGATACTAAAGCGTACTATTCCCACGTATTCTTCCTCCGGACGTGATTTTCGAGTAAGTATAAAAATACGGTTTGGCGCCCGCACAGAAGCCGCTATACTGCGCAAAATTCCCTAAGCAAGACGTATGAAACATGTATTGGTATACCTTGCTAAACGCATTCAGTTGCTAAGAATTTGCCAGCGGTAGTTTACATGTTTTAGAAACCGACGGGGGCACGAGATCCACCTATTCTCTTGTTTGCTTTGAACTCACTTTTAGCAGTGACCAAACTCCGCCAGCTAGCGCAGTGATTGTCAGCAGTAAACCAGCATCGGGCTGAAAAACGAATACCGCGGCTAAGTTTGCGCCAAATGTCTTGGGCACCACAACTAGCAAAAGATAAGCAAGCACCGCAGCGAATAATAATGGCCACCACGTGCTAAGGTTCTTTAGCCCACGGAACTCGAGTTGTACCTCCTTATCACGGCGATTCCGCCAATCTATGATGATTCGAACTAAAAATAAAAATGGTGCGATTACTAAAAATCCGTAGGTGAAGCGCATCATCCAGGGCGATTTCTCACCCAAATACTCGATATCTAAGAGGCGAGCGTTTATTCCATAGCGTAAATTTTTGGTCTGTCCAAAAGCGAAGCCGCTGTTGGCGTTAGTCAGCACCACGGCTGCTCTGTTCTCGCCGGGGATCATGGTGGCGAGTGCTTCATAACCGGGGTTGGAACCTGAATGATAAACAACGCCATTATCTGAATCGAGAAACCATCCGAAACCGTAGTCGGGTGAAATATCGCTCGCTGCTCTCATCATGCGTGCCTTTCCTTCGGCGCTCAAAATATCGTCTTGCTGATTCATCATCATGCTTAAATAACGGGCCATATCACGCGCGCTTGATACGATGCCTCCTTGCGGCGCTGAGCCAAGACCCGTTTTATTACTACTGAGTGCAAGGCGTGCTCCAAACCAAGGCCGATGACCTACCGCAAGCTCGTCATAGGCTCTGGCGTCATGCACGTAGCTATCTGTCATGCCGATCGGCTGCAGTATCTTGTTTTCTATATATGCCGCAAAGCTCTGCCCGCTCACTACTTCGATAAGTCTCCCTAGAATCTGATAATTGGCGTTGGAGTATTCCCATCGCACACCAGGCGGTGATTTAGGCACAATGCTTGCAAGCCTCTCAACTCGTTTGGACAACGCATTTTGATGCATCGAATAGTCGTTTTGCGAAAGATTGCCCTGCACCAAGGAAAGACCGCTGGTATGGCTGAGTAATTGTCGAATCGTTACCTTCGCAATGGGAGTGTTAACAAAGTCGGGGAGAAATTGAGAAATTTGCGCATCGAGCGCAACGCGACCAGACTCAACCAATTGCATTACGGCAAGTGCGGTAAAACTTTTGGAAACAGAACCGATAATAAAAACGGTGTTGTCCCTTACCTTCTTTTCCTGGCCGTCGCGCAAGGCTCCAAAAAAACCCGATTCAACCAGGTTACCTTTATCGACCAATGCATAGGCCAAGCCTGGCACATTAGCCTTGCTATTTTCGGTAGTAATGAAATGGCTGAGGCCGTTGGACCACCCAATACTCGGAAACACCAACAGCGCTGCAACGATGAGTAGACTTCGTCTGCAAGTAACGGAGTTTATTGTCCGCAAAAGTTTAAGCTCTTGGGTTTTGCGAACACGCTACGGTCTGTGAGACTCAATCACTCTGGTACCACAATCACTTTGCCATCAGGCGTTGGGATAACGAAAAAACCACCGAAATCGGCTTCAAATGCGCCCACATCACAACGCCCATCGCTGCGTGAGAATCCGCGTTGATCGGTGGGCAGACATGACATGGCGTCACCGGTATTCACTGCAATACTGCCTTCAGTTAATGCGTGAGTCAGTGTTGGCCCACCGTTGGCTGCGAGTGGTCTTAGAGCAGGGTCACCTGAGCGAGCCAATCCATCACAACTGCCGTCTTCAACAATGCTGTCTGTACCCATGACTAGGTAGTTATAGGTTCCGGCGCAGTCACCGCCGTTCAGCGAGTCAGCAATAATCGAGTTTGAAATCGTGACAGAATTCCCAGCGATATAAAGCCCACCACCTTGATCAGACACACCTGTCTCATTGTTAGCAATCGTTGAATTTTGAATGGAGGTGGAACTCGCTTCCGTCCAAATACCGCCCCCTCTTTGAAACACGGAGTTACCGGAGATAGTACTGTTATCAACGTATAAATACCCTCCACTAGACCAAATTCCGCCGCCTTCATGTGAGCGATTTACCCCTGCTCGGTTGCTGGAGACCGTGCTGCGCGTTACGTTTAATGTCGAACCATTGGTATACACTCCACCGCCATCACCAACTGAACTATTGCCGGAGATCGTCGCTGCCGTAATCGTAACTTCAGAATTAAATGCGGCGATACCCCCACCATAGAAACCTTGAGAATTGTTGGAAATCTGGCCGCCATTGATTTCGACGGTCGAATACTTTGACAGTATTCCCGCACCATGGCCTCTGTTACCAACAGATTCTGCACCGCCCAGATTGGAATTGATCCGGGAATTTATAACCCGCAAATTGAGCCCCTCAAGGCCCGTCAATTTACTCGAGAGTAAAGAGTTTTTTGCTTGAGCTTTTTGTGCATTTTTTTGCTCAACTCGACTACGGTTTTTCTGCGAGTTGGTTGACTTCTTTAGAATCGGCCCTCCGTTGGAGCATTGGTCTGAGCTACCTCCCAAAACAGAGATTCCTCCGCCACCGCCGTTTGAGCTATTGCCCGAGATTGTAGCTCCAATGAGTTCAATCAAGTTTGTGGCACCTGCATAGGAGTACACATGTATACCGCCTCCACAGTATTTACTCGGGCTTGCGCCAGGGCTGTGGTTTTCATATTGACCGGCAAAATTATTGCTGATCTCTCCACCGGAGATTGACAAAACGCTGTCTGCCCCGTCGATGAAAACAGCGCCACCCTCATTTCCTGCGCTATTGCCAACCATTACGGTATTGCTGAGTGATAGATAGTTGCCAGAGCCTGACGACCAAATACCTCCGCCCTCATCATTGATAGTTCTATTATTGTTGATAATTGAGTCGATTAAATAAATCGAGTGATCACCATCACTCTGCAAGTAGATTGCACCACCATCTTGATCAGCTTGATTGCTATTAAATCGTGTAGCATTGGCGGTCAATGTATTGCCGCTAAATAGAAAAAGGCCACCGCCGTATTCACCACTGATATTGCCAGACACTGATGAATTGTCGATCTGTAATGAACTGCCTTCGTTAAGATAAATACCGCCACCACTACCTACTGTTTCTCCACCTGTGATGGTAAGGCTGTCCATGGTTACTGTCGTGTTTTGAGCAAGATTAAAAACACGTGATAATTTATTGGCATTAATCGTGACTCCGCTGACCGAACTCGCATCAATGGTGACATCGCTGTTAACGGCTAACTCGCTGCCTCCAAGAATAATCTCGCCACCACCAGAGAAGGTGATTGTGTCGTCAGTGCCAAAGTCGTTGCCGGATGAATTGATGCATCCATTGGCCTCTGCACCAGCTTGCAGCACGCCAAGCGCCTCTCGCAAGGTGCACATATCGTTGCCATCAGCATTGGATGTAACAACGATAGTAGCGGCATGACTAGTGCAGGTGATCAACCCCATGCCTGCGCCCAGCAAGCTATTGCGAATTGCTCGTGAAAGGGGTTTCAACGCTGGTTGGCTAGCCGGTGAAACCGCGGATTTTTGTTTGACTACTTTTTGTTTCAAAACGCCCTACCTGTGGTATGCCGTTGGAATAAGGCACAAAGTATTTCATAAACTCTCTCTTAGGTGTAGGCAAATGCTTAACTGAAGATCTTTCGCAGTGGACTAAGTAACGAGGCCCTAAATATTACTCTCTTCCATTTTTAATGGGACTCACGACAGACGCCGCATTTCATTTTCGTAAATCAAGTTACGCAGAATTTAATTCGTTATAGATGCCTATTTCCGAATTTTACCGATGGATGGTAAGGAGTGACAAAATTTGGCACTGATCAAACATTCAAATTTGCTCGCACAGAGTGTCGATGTATATACTCTCGTTCGTTGATAAGTCGATATTAAAAGAAGTGAGGGGTGTCGTTATCGTCGATTGGAGTAAATGATGATAAAAGCTGACACCACACTGGGCCTCGTGGCCACAAAAAACCTCACCAAATGAGTACAACTTACTAACGGAAATTTTGTTCTTTAATGAAACAATTCTACTTACCAAAGGAGTCCATAAATGAGATTTTCCAATCCACGAGAACCCAATAGATTTGCCTGGATTAAGCGCACCTTAGTTGCTGCTGCATCCACGGCAGTTCTGG
>CALJJR010000199.1 GCA_937973905.1 uncultured Arenicella sp.
AAACCAATGCTTCGGCTTAGTGTCACGCACGTATTCGTGCCAAAGAATGTTTTGTTGCGGGTGAAAAATATCGTAGCCATGGGTGAAGGCTCGAATCGTCAAATTCGGTTCCTCAGCGGCAAAATACAGATGCGGGTCGTACGGAATGTCTTGGCAGAATTGCCCCGTGGTAAACAGAAACCCAGCCGCAATAAAACGCGCCGGAATAGCGCGTTGATTTTCGCTGGCCTTATACCCTAAAGGGTATCGCTTCAGACTGCCTTCTTGGCCGAAGCGGCTGATCAATATTTTATTGGGCGCGCCGACACTCCGCTTGCCCGTATCTGGGGAATACGAAGCTGGGTAAGTGCTTAAAATAGGTTTGCTTGAGTCGCACCGCTCTAAGTCTTGAATTAATAACTCATCCCAGTGTTGCGCAAAACGATGGTGCGAATCGATTTGCAGCGTAAACGTTTCCCCATCGTAGAGCTCTTGAGTGCGGCGGCGCGCCCAGCAAACCCCTTGGCTCTCACGCCAGTGCACCCTCTTAAGGCGGATGCGGGAATCGGTAAAATCAACGCCATAGTCTTCGGTCAAGTCATCTTGCAGACAAATCCCAAAACGCAAGCCTTCAGGCCACTTCGCCCTGGCAATGCCATCTCTAATCGTTGGCCCTAATTCGGCATCGCGATAGGCGGCAATTTGAACAAAGATGGTCACGATAATGAGTGCTCACAGCGAGTAATCGGCAAACTATTCGCTTACTACAATATTGGGCCACCAAGTGGTTCTGGTGGTGTAGTTAATGTATTCGAACCTGGGCCTCTTGCTGGGTTTGGGTCAGGCTGCAATGTGCAGGAGCTATTAACGCGCTCTGGATGACTACAATCGTCTTCTGAAAGAATGATTTGAAAAGTCGGTAATGAATAGGCTGTGCTTCTCCTCACTTCAATGCCCTCGACGAAGCCAGCTCCCACCTCCCTTGTTTGGCCGCTGAAGGTGATAACGGGCTGATTGTTGGCAATTGATAAATTAAAGTCTACTTGATACACCACAAAGCCACAGGATTTAGCTGATCCCGCACCGGGCCCGCCCGTAGCGAAATAATTGTTGCTAGATTCTGATTCGCGCTGAATCGATAAGCCGTTTAAACGGCGGCTCCCTTCGTCACCAGCCCCCCTAGGCCCGGTGCCCCGAAAATAATAGTCCACCGCAGGGTCCGCATTTCCAGCGTCGATGGCGCTTAAGCCCTCTGTGATAGCGATGATATCGAGGTTCACTACCGCTGAATCTTGGTCACTGGAAACCACCTCCATACACACGCTGTAAGTTACGTTAACACAGATGGGCGATGATAAATTGTCATGCGACACCAAGGTTTGCATTGACGTCGTGCCGGTGTAGTTATCGCCAGTTAACACAAATTCCGCCGCAGGCGTGCCTGTGGGTGCAGTCGGCTCTTCGGTCTCAACTCCACATTGTTCTGGTTCGTCACCTAATAGCAGATTGATCGCCGGTAATACCGACACTGCTCGGTTTGTTTGCGCGTTGGCCACACCACCGGCGGTGATAACACCCGCGCCCAACAGCAGTTTCTTTAGAGTACGACGCCGCGCGCGCATTCTTTCCAAATCAATAATGCGTTTTATGCCGTCTTTTGCTTGTTGTATTTTGTCTTCAATCATTATTTTGCCCGTAGAGCTTGTACGATGTTTGAATTTTCTGGTCGCAGGTCGTTGCGGTCAACATGTGTGAGTAATGCTAGAACACACTATCGATTAACTCAGAAATAAATATCAGTTTAATCATATCGCTTATAACTAGGTCACCTCGTATCGGCAATACACGCTCGAATCGTAGACCCTAATTCGGTATCGCGATAGGCGTCGATTTGCACAAATATAGTCACCGGTTTTTGTTTTGGTCGAAAACCTGTAACACGTTCAGCCTTTTACAATATCGGGCCCATAGGCTCTGGTGTGGTAAGTAAATTTTGCTTAGGGAAATCTGCCACAATTGTGCATGAGCTGGGAACGCGATCTGGGTGGTTGCAATCGTTCTCTGAAAGAATAATTTGAAACGCAGGCAAGACATATTCTAAGGTAGTCAATATATCCTCACCAACACCCCCAAGTCGCCTTGTTCGGCGTTGAGCATTGAAGGTAATGACGGGTGAATTGTTGGCTATTGATAAATTTATATTTGTTCCAGTCGGTATAAACCCACAGGAATTATTCGAGCCAGCGCCTGGCCCTCCCGTAATTGAGTAACGGTCACCAGATTCAGATGCTCGTTGAATCGACAACTCTCTCATATTACGGAACCCCTCGTTACCAACGCCTCGAGGTTTTCTTCCGCGAAAATAGTAATCCACGGCTGGGTCGGCGTTTGCTGGGTCAATACCGCTTAACCCTTCGATGATTGCGATTATATCTAGGTTGACCACCGCCTCGTCTTGAGTACTGGAGACCACCTCCATGCACGCGCTATAGGTTACGGTGACACAGATGGGAGATGTAAGGCCTTCGTCTAACACTGAGGTCTGCATTGATGCTGTGCCGGTGTAGTTACTCCCAGTTAGCACAAATTCCGCCGCCGGCGTGCCTGTGGGTGCAGTTGGCTCTTCGGTCTCAACTCCACATTGTTGTGGTTCGTCACCTAATAGCAGATTGATCGATGGTAACACCGACGCTGCTCGGTTTGTTTGCGCGTTTGCCATGCCACCCGCGGTGATCACACCCGCGCCCAACAGCAGTTTTTTTAGCGTACGGCGCCGCGCGCGCATTCTTTCCAAATCAATAATACGTTTGATGCCGTCTTTTGCTTGTTTTAAGTTGTCGTTAATCATAGTTATGCCACTCAAATTAATTACTATGGAGGGCCATCGATTGGTTCTGGGGTTGTCAAGGTATTTGGCCCCGGACTTCGCGTATAAATACAAGTTTGCTCGAAACGCTCGGGATGTGTGCATTCACCGGCCGTCAGCGATATTCGAAAGGGCGCTAAGGCGTAAGACAGTTCTGCGATGTCTCGGCGTAATTCCCCAAAATCGATAATAGGGCTGTTGTTTTTGATTGATAGGGTGAATGGCAGATCTTCATTAACGAAACCACATGATTTATTAGCGCCAGCATCAAGGCCACCGGTTGCGTTATAACTGTTGACGCTTTCTCGCTCGATTCGCAGCTCGTTTAAGTTACGGCGTCCATTAAAGCCAACGCCGCGAGGTTTGCTTCCGCGGAAATAGTAATCCACAGCGGGGTCGTCATTGTCGGCATCAAGATTGCTTAAGCCTTCGATAATGGCGATTAAGTCCATATTGACCTTAGCTAAGTTCTCATCGCTGGACACCACTTCCAAGCATACGCTGTAAGTAATAGTTACACAGACAGGTGATTCAACGTCGTCACTTGAAACCAGAGCTTGTTGGGATGCGGTGCCTACGTAGTTACTGGCGTTTAAGACAAATTCTGAAGCAGGTGTTATGCCGGTATCGGTGGGCGTTTCGGGTGCGGAAGCAATATCGCACTGTTCACCGGAATCTTCCAACAAAAGACTGATCGACGGCAATACTGAGGCAGCCCGTTTCGTTTGTGCCTGCACCAGGCCTCCGCCGCTTATCACGCCAGCGCCTAACAACAGTTGTTGTAATGCGCGGCGACGCGCACGCATTTTTTCCAAATCAATAATGCGTTTGATGCCGTCTTTTGCTTGTTGTAGTTTGTCGTCTAACATTGATTTCTCCCTACAAAATAGGTCACTTTGCGGCTTTTCTACTCGTTAACCGACGTATGATACCAAAGGCAATCTAAACCCTCTAAGTGAAATCCCTGAGACAAGCGACTATTGCGGTGTCTACACCGGAATAACCACGGAAAATTTTGAACCACGCCCATGAATCGACGTGAGTTTCATTGTGTAGCCAAACTCATCGCACAGTGAGTGGGCAATACTCAGCCCTAAACCAAACCCCTGATGTTCATTTGCTAAGTCACCACTTTGGGTGAATGCCTTTTTGATTTTCTGTTCTACCTCTGGGCGTATTCCGGGCCCGGTGTCGAGCACTTGAAGTTCGATAGCCCCTTTGCGGCGCCGAGCGCCAAAAAACACTTTGCCGCTGTCGGTATAACGCAGGGCATTGCTCACGAAGTTTTCTAGAATTCTGGTCACGGCTAAACGGTTTTCGCTAAGTGTTTTGCTTGATGCCACAAAAAAGAAGCTCAGCTGTTTTTCTTCAGCAACAACCGCATAACGGTTGAAGATATCGACAAATACCTCACTAAGCATGAACGATTCCTGCTCAGCTTGCTGCTGCGCGCGCTCGTCACTGATCAAAGACGTCGATAGGTTTTGCAGGTAATCTAGCGTCTGCCTGATGTTTTCTATGGCGTTGCTCGTTTCTTGTGACGTCTCGGAATCTTTCTTAGAATGTAGTGAACTCAAGGAAGCTTGTAACGCCAGAAGCGGTGACGCAAAGTCGTGACTTGTGGCAGCCAATTTTTGTGATTTTCGATATGACTCATTAAGTGCTTGAAACTTAGCACGTTCTGCATTAAACAACTCTGCTTGAATGTCGTTGTTGCGCTCTAAGCTAGTAATAAGACGATTTTGTGCCTGCTGTTTCTGTGTGTGGACATGCCGCACTCGATGCGCCAGAGCCATGGAAAGCACCAAGCCCTCAATGGCAGAACCCAAAAGCGCAACGTCTGAGCCTGGAATTCCGCCAATATGGTAACCGCGAACACTGAAGGCCAAGTACAATAAACCCGTGGCGTAAAAAAACCATGCCACCACATAGTATGTTGCCGATGGCCGGCCTTTATAAAGCGCATAAATTCCAACAAAGACCATCAATAAAATTGCCAGCGGCGAGGTATAAATCATGAGGGTCAACACAGTATTGTAGGAGGCGAAAAACGTGGCCATACAAGGCAGTAATAAGAGTGCCAGGCTAATGTGTGATGCCAAGTACAAAGGCTTGCTGAGGGTTTTTAAGTCGAAAAATTGCCGAGTAAACAACACACCAAACGCGACTGCTGCGTTGCCTGCGAAGGGCGTAATTAAGCGCACTATTTCTAAGGAATCTGGAAAAACATAGATAAAGAAGTAATTGCGTGCGCTTAAGGTTTTGGCAACCGAAGCGAACATTAGCAAGCTGTAGTAAAAATGTGCCGGTTGGCGGAGTGCAAGGAAATGAAACAAGTTGATGGCCGCCAACGTCAAAAAGAAGGCAATAAGCATAAAGTCTAAAATGTACTCGACCCTTATCTTCTTTTGGACTCTTTGTGAATCCAGTACATCGAGATTCAACTCGACGGTGCCTTGGCTTTGATACTCCAAAAAGAATGTCGCCTTGGTTTGCGCGGCTAAACTGATCGGAATGTAAATATTGGGGGATACGATTTCGCGTTCGTCACCACGTGAAAAAAAGTTAGAGTGATAAACCCGTTCTAGAACGCCATCGCTCAGCTTGTATAAGCTTAAGTGATCGATCCGCATTGAACCGGTTGCTATTGCCCACTCACCGTCCAGCACATCGGTATTTTGCATATCGAAACGTAGCCAAATTTTTGCCTTGGTCAAATCCGCATAGATGAATTCTGTTTCGACTGATGTAAATTTTTCAGGGCTTGCTACCACCGTCTCTGCTGGCAAAGTGGCTGAGAAGTCCTGCCAAACGCTTAAATAGGGCTGCATCTTCTCGGCACTCTGGGTGGTGTCTAGCTGAAGCAGGGCTGTTGTCGACGCTTGCGCGCCAACACACCAACTCAACCAAAGGCCTAACAGTAAGCGAATATAGGTTTTGGACATACCATGAAGTCAGTAGCGTGGGCGAAATTTGTTCGGTGTTATTGCCTTAGTGTACCCGCATCGTGCACCCATATCGCAAGACTTATGACGTTGATTGTAAAGAAAAATTGCCCAATCTAGGTGATTTCCCTGAGATTGGTTGTCGTTTGTCTGAGACAATTCGTCAAGATTATTGAGCATTTCAAGAATGCTGGTATCCACAGACGTGCGATTTAGCACCAAAAAAGACTCTTTCTTGAACGTTGGGCCTAAATGCTTTCTCCAATCCCTTTTATTGATGGTTCTCTAAATTGGAGCGGACCATGTTTGCATACTGCTGTGGTGATAAGCTTATTTGGCTAATTGCGCTCTTCTATAACCATAACTTTAACCGTAACTTTTGGACCTGACCTGTGCTGCGTATCGTATTAACTGATGACCATACTTTGTTTCGTAATGGAATTCGACTGTTGCTTGAGAGCGTTGAAGGTTATGAGGTTGTCGCTGAGTTTAACAACGCCGACGAGTTGCAGCGCAAAGTACGTAGCTTGAAAGTCGACCTAGTGATACTTGACTATCGCATGCCCGGTGGTGGCAGTACCTCAGCGTTGGAGTACATTAAAAAAGTATCTCCCAACACCAAAGTCATCGTTTTAACCGGTGTGCGATCTAGCAGCCTGTTTCAGTACTTAATTGGCAGCGATGCCGATGGCATTTTGCTTAAAGACGCGAGTAGTGATGAGTTGTTGTCATCGGTAAAAAAGGTGGTGTCGGGCGAAAAAGTGTTGTCGCAGAGTGTTCAAGATAGTTTGCTAAAACGTAAACCCAACCTTACGCCACGAGAATTTCAGGTCTTAGATATGGTGGTTGAGGGTTTGAGCACCAACGAGATCGCCGAGCGGCTAGGTTTGAGCAATAAAACCGTAGAAAGCCATCGCTATAGTCTGAACCATAAGCTCGGAGTTAAAAACGCGGTAGAGCTGGTGCATTACGTGCAAGAGCATGGCTTATTGGAGAATTGAATTGAGAGTAGATATCCACAAAACATTCGCTTTCAGTTATCTATTGACACTAAGTTGGAATGAATACACTGAAAATCTAGACAAGTATCATTTCAATAACAATCGAAGCCGCGGCTTGTTTGCTGACAGAAAACTTTAAGAAACATATGAATTTTAAAAGACTTATAGAGTCACTTGCCGATACTGATGTAAAAACTATTTGTATGTGCATGCTGTTGATCGCCTCACTGTTTATCAACGTCAGCGCAGCAAACGATGATTTCAATGATCCGGTTCAAATCAGCGGCCCTTTGGTGAAGTCTGGTGATGTTGCAGATAATTACCTTATTAGCCCTGACGGGAAACGTGTGGTGTACCGTGCCGACCCAAACGTCGATAATGTCTTTGAGCTCTTTAGTGTGCCTATCAGCGGCGGCACAGTGACTAAACTCAATGGCGATTTAACGGCTGGCGGGGATGTTTTTTCATTTAAAATGAGTGCCGACGGTTCTCGTATAGTCTACCGCGCCGATCAGGACACCAATGATTCATTCGAACTATTCAGTGTGCCCATAACTGGCGGCATCGTGACTAGACTCAATGGCAATTTCACGCCAGGCGGAAATGTTCATCCAGATTTTCAAATCAGCGCCGATAGTTCTCGAGTGGTGTATGTTGCCGATCAAAATGTCGATAATAGGCTTGAGCTCTTCAGTGTGTCCATCGGTGGCGGTACAGCCACTCAACTCAATGACAGTTTAACGGCCGGCGGAGGTGTGAGTGGCAGGTTTCAAATCAGTGCTGACAGTGCCCATGTGGTGTATCGTGCCGATCAAGTCGTCGATGGCGTGAGTGAACTTTTTAGTGTGCCTATTAGTGGTGGTACGTCGACTAAGCTCAATGGCAATTTGGTTGATGGCGGGGATGTTGCGAATGAATTTCAAATCAGCGCCGACAGTTCTCGCGTAGTATATCCTGCTGACCAAAACACCGATGCTGTGAATGAACTTTTCAGTGTTCCCATCGCAGGGGGCATAGCGACTCAACTTAATGGCAATTTAGTATCTGGCGGGGCTGTTTTTTCGAATTTTCAAATCAGCACCGATGGTGCCCGAGTCGTGTATATCGCTGATCAAAATATAGATAATACATTTGAACTCTTTAGTGTTCCCATTGCCGGTGGCGCAGCAACTCAACTTAATGGCACTTTGTCTACCCAAGGGGATGTTAGTTCAGTTTTTCAAATCACTCCCGACAATTCCCGCGTGGTATACATAGCCGATCAAGACACCTTCAATGCGAATGAACTTTTTAGCGTGCCGATCGAAGGCGGCACAGCGACTCGACTCAATGGTGTTGTACCGAATGACTTTTTTGCTCCTGAAGAATTTCAAATCAGCCCCGACAGTTCTCGAGTCGTGTATCGTTCCGATCAGGATAACAGAGGTACGTATGAACTCTTCAGCGTGCCCATCAATGGCGGCGCAACAACTAAACTCAATACTATTTTAGTTCGCAACGGTGATGTTCAAGACGGGTTTCAAATAAGCTCCGATAGTTCCCGCGTGGTGTATATCGCAGCCCAGAATATCGAGAATACCTTCGAACTCTTCACTGTGCCCATTACTGGTGGGCTGACTGAGAGAATAAATAATGATTTGCCAGAAATTTCAGACATTCGTTCGTTTCTTATCAGCCCAAACAGTGACCGTATAGTGTATCTAGGCGACCAAAATGTCGAGAATGACAGAGAGTTGTTTTCAGCGTCATTAAGAGAAGAAGAGACGTTTTGTTTCCCGATTAAAGCAAGTAACAATAATGTCGCCGTGGTTTGTTTGTAATGAAACCGAACTTTGGTTGTTACCTTATGCACTTGGCCCCGAGAGCCCGACTCGTGATGCAGGCACCTTGGCCTCCGCCTAAATTGCTTTATTCATCATTGGTGCTTTGTCGGCATTGTGATCGCACCGCTTGTCAGATAACTAACTAAGGTTTTCAGTATGCCACCACTCAATACTCTTTCGCGTTCTGCTCTCACTGTTGCTATCAGCAAAGCGCTGCTAATCAATCCAACGCACGCTGCCACCATTACTGTGAACAATAACGGTGATGATGGTATGGGTTGCACCCTGCGTGAAGCCGTTGAGTCGATGGTTGCGGAGGGCGTCGGAAGTACTGGTTGTACCAATTCGAGCATTGATGGTTTTGGCACCAACAACACGATAGATTTCAGTGTGACAGGCACTATCAATTTAACTCAGGCTGAACAACTGTTGATCGTCGATACTGACTTGTTAGTCAAAGGCCCAGGGCAGAGTAACCTAACGATAGATGGCAATGATAACGCCCGGGTGTTTAATATTGCAGATGCCGACGTGACGATTGATGGCGTGACAATTTCGGGGGGGGCGACTAACAGTTCCGGCGGTGGTGTTTACGCGAGTTACTTCAGTAGCGCCAGCTTGACAAACAGTACAGTCTCCGGAAATGTTGCCGCGAATGGTGGCGGGGTTACTGTCGCGAATGGTGGTATCGTCAGCTTGGAGAACACCACCGTGTCCGGCAATTCCGCCTCCAACAATGGTGGTGGTCTTTATGTCGATGATGATGATGGCGCCTTTGGATACAACAGCACGGTCAGCTTGGTCAACAGCACAGTTTCTGATAACACAGCTTCTCGCAGTGGCGGCGGGATTGCAGCGAATGACAATAGCAGTATCAGTTTGGTTAACAGCACGGTTTCTGATAATACAGCTTCTCCCAGTGGCGGCGGGGTTTCAGCGAATGACAATAGCAGTATCAGCTTGTCGAACAGTAACGTGAGTGGAAATACCGCGTCCAGATATGGCGGTGGAATTTTTACCGACAATGGCAGTAGCGTCAGTCTGGCGAATAGCACGGTTTCGGATAATTCAGCGCCTACCCATGGCGGCGGGATCTCGGCTAATGACGGCAGCAGCGTTAGTCTAAGCAACAGCACTGTAACCGGGAATTCGTCTAATTCTGGAGGGGGAGCCTTTGCCGTTAAGGATACAATCGTCACTCTGACCGGGTCTACCTTTTCTGGAAATTCGGCATATACTTACGGCGGCGGACTTTTTGTTGGCTCACAAAATACCAACGCCACATTAGCAAACTGTACCGTGTCAGGAAATTCGTCAGGCCGTGATGGTGGCGGGATTTTTAGTACAGGTAGTACGAGTACCATCAGTCTGATTAATAGCACGGTCGCCAATAACTCCGCGGCGAGATCTGGTGGCGGTATTATAGTTTTTATTGAGAGCAATGCTCAGCTATCAAACAGTTTAATTTCAGGTAACAGTGCTGCTCGAGCTGGAGATGAGGTTGTCAACTTCATTAGTACAATTAATGCCAACGACAATAACCTATTTGGTGACGACGGAAGTACGAATACTGAGGCGTTTTATGGTTTCACACCAGGCTTGGGCGATGTAACGGCGACCAGTGATGGCACTACTCCAACGTCCTTAGATCAAATTCTACTGCCGCTGGCAGACAACGGTGGTGATACTCAGACTCACGCACTAGCCCCCGAAAGCCCAGCCCGTGATGCAGGCGCCTTAGCAAATTGCCCCATGAATGACCAACGTGGGCAACTGCGCGATGATGGCGATGGAGCCTGTGATATTGGCGCCATCGAGTTCAATTTGGACGACATTCCTGAAGAGAATGACGGTGACTTCTTTGTTATTCCATTGAAAAATGGCAAAGCCGTCGTAGTTCCCAATTAGTGTTCCGCAAAACCTATTTCATTTGTCTTACGTTATGAAAAACCACTTATTCAAGCTATTCGTGTTATCGGGGCTCGTGTTCTACGGAGTTCCCTCGCTGGTCAACACCGCTACAGCGAAAAACTCTGCGCTCCCATCGATTATTTCTTTATTGCTCGCTGACGATGAAGAGTTTGGTGACTCGGTACTCGCGGTTGGAACTCAACACTCCTGCGTCATTTTATAAGATCAAACCATTCGTTGTTGGGGGGCAGGTTTTAGTGGCCAGCTCGGTAACAACTCAACCGAGAACTCAGCAGAGCCGGTGGCGGTTATGGGCTTGAGTAGCGCCGTTTCAGTGTATGCCGGGTTTGCCACTAGCTGTGCGATGCTTGAGAACGGTACGACCCACTGTTGGGGTAGTTCACGTTTCAATACCTTGGGCAGCGAATCTGAAGACGAACTTTTA
>CALJJR010000200.1 GCA_937973905.1 uncultured Arenicella sp.
GGCCCGCCTTTAGTGATGGCAGCCACCAAAGAAATCGTGCGAGATGCAGAAGATAGTAAATTTCAGGATGCGCTGAACAGAGTGACGGGGCGTCAATTGCCCAGCGTGGATAAGCTCTATGGTAGCGAAGACATGCTCGAAGGCTTTAAGGCCTTTGCCGAAAAGCGCGACCCTGTTTGGAAAGGGCGTTAGCCCTCGCTCTCACTAGTTAGATAATACCGAAAACCTACGTTCAATGACTCAGTCGATCAGCTACCGGTCAGCAATCTTAATGATCATTGTTGGCGGTGCGCTTTTGAGCTTGCTGGGTATCGGTGTGCGCGTGATGGAAGCGGCCACCAGTTATCAGATTATTTTTTATCGTTCGATATTTTCGGCCGGCTTTTTGCTGCTTGTGTTGTTCATACGCGACTTTCCAAAAGGAGCGAAAACAATTCGTGATATCGGCTCTAAGGGCTGGCTGGCGGCTGGGTTTTTATCCGTCGCCAGCTTATTTATGATCCTCTCGCTGGCGTTTACCAGCGTCGCTAACGCGGTATTTATTGTTTCTTTGGCGCCATTAAGCAGCGCGGTTCTGGGGCGCATTGTTTTGCAGGAGATGGTCAGCAAACGCACTTGGTTAGCGATTAGTATCGCGGTCATTGGGATCGCCATTATCTTTGCTGATGGCCTTTCCACGGGCGGGCTGCTGGGCATGTTTTTTGCCTTTCTGATGATGTTCTTTTATTCCAGTAGCTTGGTGACGATTCGCTCACAACGCGGCGCCGACATGCTGGCCGTCTGCGCTATGAGTGGCTGTCTGCTGGCGTTGGGTATTGCGCCCTTTGTGGAGTCTTTCGCAATCTCAACCAAGGACTTAATACTGTGCGCGTCGCTTGGGGTCGTGCAAATTGGCTTAGGCATGGTGCTGATTACCACTGGCGCGCAATATGTACCCACCGCACAAGTTTCACTGCTGGCATTGCTGGAAGTCGTGCTCAGCCCAATTTGGGTTTGGATTGGAGTGGGCGAGGTGCCCACGATTTACTCTCTCGTGGGTGGTGCCATCGTGCTTTTAGGGGTGGTCATGCAGGCCCTTGCTAGTCAGCCTGAATCCCCAGCAATTTCTCACTAACCTAAGCCGAACTAAGCAAACTTACAGACCCAGTTCACTCAGGGAAGGAAAGTCATCCGGCCTTCGGCCGAGCGGCCAATCAAATTTGCGCTCACTGGCATCGATAGGCAAATCGTTGATGCTAGCAATTCTTAATTGCATATAACCAGCGGCACTGAACTCCCAGTTTTCGTTTCCATAAGAACGGAACCAATTGCCAGAATCATCGTGCCATTCATAGGCAAAGCGCACAGCGATTCGATTGTCGTGAAATGCCCAGAGTTCTTTGATCAGGCGGTAATCGAGTTCTTTGGCCCATTTTCGGCTTAGGAAGTCGACGATTTGTTCGCGGCCCTCGATGAACTCAGAGCGATTCCGCCAACGACAATCTGGGGTATAAGCAAGTGACACCTTATGCGGATCATGAGTGTTCCATGCGTCCTCCGCCATGCGTACTTTTTGCACGGCCGTCTCAGCGTTAAATGGTGGCAGCGGTGGGCGAGGTGATTCGGTAGTCATGGTATCAAGCCTTTAAGAATTAGATTGCGTGGCCGCCAGTGCCGCGTCATAAGCATCCGGATTGAGAAACATGAGGTTAATTTTCGCTTCATTGGCGTTTGTTTGTGCCAGGCCGCAGACTAAGACATTGGTCGCATCTTGATCACGCACAATGCCGGGCACGTTGAATAAGACCTGACCAGATGCGTCTCTCATGACATTAAGTGGTTGAGAATTATCAAGTCGGTTCTTAATTGCGTGCATCATCATCGCTAGATGCTTGCGAAAGCCCCCAAAGTTCAGTTTCCCGACATATTCACTGTGATCTAAATTCAACGTGCAATGCACTTCGCTATCGTCAGAAAAACCAAGTTTCATGATCGGCAACTCATCACCCTGTTTTAACGCACTAAAACGTTGCTTGGCTGCGGTGCGGTCAGAGAGGAAAAATTGGTGGTCTAAATTATGGTTCAGTGCCGCTAGCAGGTCCTCTGATTTCAATTCCACCGCTGAGTTGCTCATGTCAGGTTCTCGATTTGGTTGTAGCCGCAAGATTAAACCACACCATTCATCTTGCGTGTAGGCGTAAAATTGTTCCCCAATCACGCGATATTGGCTTAAACTCAACTTTTACCGGCCACAAAACAAATATAACAAGCCGGTTGTTTTGGACAGAGGAGTATTTGATCCCGATGAGTAATACGACCGGGGCACGACCAGTGAGACCTTTGCGTTACGGATTTCTGTTGCTGCCCAACTACTCGATGATTGCCTTCAGCTCGGCGGTGGAAGTTATGCGGATGGCCAACCGTCTGAGCGGCGAAGTTCTCTACGAATGGCCCACCTTTACGATGGATGGACAGGCCGTGCCAGCCAGCAATGGCTTAGAAATAGCCCCAGATCACAAAGTAACAGAAGCTAGAAACCTCGACATAGTGTTCGTCTGTGCCGGTGTGCGTGTGCGCCGGGTGTGGGGTGACGAATTACACGCTCAGCTGCATCGCTTGAGCAAAAGCAACGCGGTGTTAGGCGGCATCTGCACGGGTACCTACTTGTTGGCTAAAGCTGGCTTGTTGGATGGTTATCGCTGCACTATTCACTGGGAGAATATTGCCAGCCTACGCGAAACCGCACCGAATGTGATCGTCAGCGAGGAGCTGTTTGAAATGGATCGCGATCGATATACGGTTTCGGGCGGCTCAGCCCCACTGGATATGATGTTGCAAATCGTCAAAAAGGCGCAGGGCAAGGAGTTGGCCGTTTCGATTTCCGAGCAATTTATGTGCGATCGTATGCGTGGTGCTTTCGATAAACAAAGAATTCCCCTGCGATTATTATTGGGAGCGGATCAGCCCAAGCTAACGGAGGCTGTCGAGCTCATGGAGGCTAACCTTGAGGAATTGATCAATTTGGATGAACTGGCTGCGCTGGTAGGTGTTTCTCGCCGACAACTCGAGCGTCTGTTCAAGAAATATCTTGGTTGCGTACCACGTCGCTATTATCTTGATCTACGCCTCAAGAGAGCGCGCCAACAGCTCTTACAAACGGCGAGTTCTATATCTGAGATTGCCATCGCCTGTGGGTTTGTCTCGGCCTCGCATTTTAGTAAGTCTTACCGTGAGATGTTTGGCCTCTCGCCGCGTGAAGAGCGTCATTTGCAGCGTCAACACGTGTGAACCATGAGCCCTCAGGGGTAGCGATATAAGGGGTGGATTTCGCCCTATTTATCCGCCTCAGAGCCGAATACCCACCGGCGACACATAATTTTTATGGTAGCGGTGTATTTTGACTAAATTGTTGAGGTCGCGATACGAATAGTCGGTGTCGGTGTAGAGTGCACCTGCTATAGATTGTGTCAGTATGATCGATCAGCTGTTGTCGCGTGTTCGCCGTTTCTTACCCCACTTTAAGTATGAGTAAATACTCCATTTTTTCTTTGGCGCGTAATGCCATGAGCCACCATGAAAATTGGCCCAAGGCGTGGCGCAGCCCCGAACCTAAGAAGCGCTATGATGCAGTCATCGTGGGCGGGGGCGGTCATGGTTTAGCCAGCGCGTACTATCTGGCCAAAGAACACGGTATGACCAATATTGCGGTGCTGGAGAAAGGCTGGCTCGGTGGTGGTAATACCGGGCGTAACACAACGATTGTGCGCTCCAATTATCTTTGGGACGAAGCCGCGCATCTGTATGAAAAGTCGGTAAAGCTTTGGGAAGGCTTGAGCCAAGAGCTGAACTACAATGTGATGTTCAGTCAGCGCGGCGTCTACAGCCTTGGGCACACGTTGCAAGACATGCGCGATATTGAGCGCCGCGTAAATGCCAATCGTCTGAACGGCGTCGACAGCGTTGTGGTTAGTACCGAAGAACTTAGCAAACGCATACCCTATTTAAATACATCTGCTGATGCGCGTTACCCAATTCTTGGGGCGTCCTTCCAGGCGCGCGGTGGTACCGCTCGCCATGATGCAGTAGCTTGGGGGTTTGCGCGCGCCGCAGACGCCCTCGGTGTCGATATCATCCAAAATTGCGAAGTCACCGCGATCCGACGCGACCAAGGTCGGGTGACAGGACTGGATACCGCCAAAGGCTATATCGAGACACCCAAAGTCGGTGTGGTGGTAGCCGGTAACTCCAGTGTGTTGGCCGAGATGGCTGGTTTACGCTTGCCACTCGAAAGTCATCCTTTGCAGGCCTATGTCTCAGAGCCAATTAAACCGGTGCTGGATACGGTGGTAATGTCCAATGCCGTACACGGTTACATCAGCCAGTCGGACAAAGGCGATTTGGTGATCGGCGCGGGTATAGATCGCTATAACGGCTATGGCCAGCGCGGCAGTTATTCAGTGATTGAACACACCATGGAAGCAATTCTAGAAATGTTTCCCGTATTCAGCCGTGTACGCATGAATCGCCAATGGGGTGGTATTGTGGATACCTGTCCGGATGCTTGCCCCTTAATTAGCAAAACAGATGTAGAGGGGCTGTACTTCAATTGCGGATGGGGCACTGGTGGTTTTAAGGCCACGCCAGGTTCTGGGTGGGTGTTTGCGCACACTTTAGCGAACGATCAGCCACACGAGCTCAATGCGGCGTTTGCTATCAATCGATTTATTTCCGGCGCTTTAATCGATGAGCACGGCGCTGCTGGCGTGGCGCACTAAGGAGCGAATGAGATGTTATTGATCAATTGTCCTTACTGCGGGTATCGCGACGAGAGCGAATTTCATTACGAGGGTGAAGCACATATTGTCCGACCCTCGGACCCCGACGCGCTCAGCGATGCTGAGTGGGGTGATTATCTCTTCTTTAGAACCAATCCTAAGGGTTGGCACAAGGAGCTTTGGCTGCATTCGGCCGGTTGTCGGCAGTACTTTAATGCTGAGCGAAATACGGTGACTTATAAGTTCAAGTCGACGTATAAAATCGGCGAATCAGCGCCATCGGGAGAAGCATCATGAGCCGCCTACCTCAAGGTGGCTTGATTGATCGAAGTGAGTCAATTTCATTCAGCTTCGATGGCAAAACCTACAAGGGATATCGTGGTGACACGATCACCTCCGCTTTGCTTGCCAACGGTGTTCGAGTAATTGGTCGGAGTTGGAAGTATCACCGACCTCGTGGCGTGATTGGAGATGGTGCTGAAGAACCCAATGCCTTGTTTCAGGTAGAAGAGGGCGCCTATACAATTCCCAATGTGCGCGGTACTCAAGCTGAGATTTATGCGGGCATGGTAGTTAAGAGTACCAATGCTTGGCCGAGCGTTAACTTTGACTTGATGTCGGTGTTTGGCCTGTTCTCGAGGTTTCTGCCAGCGGGTTTTTACTATAAGACTTTCATGTGGCCTAAGTCATTTTGGATGACTTACGAGCACTTTATTCGCAAGGCGTCTGGTTTAGGTCATTCGCCTCGTGAGGTTGATCCGGAAAAATACGACAAAATTAATGCCCGTTGCGATGTGCTCGTGGCGGGCGCAGGCCCGAGTGGTTTGATGGCTGCTCTCGCCGCAGCGCGCGCTGGCAAACGCGTGATTCTAGCTGATGAGCAAGCCGCGTTTGGTGGTCGTCTTCTAAGTGAGCGCGCCAGCATCGATGGAAAACCCGCGGTCGACTGGGTGCGTGATGTTATCGACGAGCTGTCGGCTATGCCTGATGTGCGCTTGTTAAAACGCGCCACCGTCTTTGGCTATCATGATCAAAATTTCCTGACGATTAATGAACGTAAAACCGACCATCTCGCAATCGCAGATCGCAATACTGTCAGTGG
>CALJJR010000201.1 GCA_937973905.1 uncultured Arenicella sp.
GGTGTAGTACTGAATTAAATACTGATAATACTCTTCACCGCCAGCAAGCTCGGTGATCCCAACTTTATCTCGGCAGGCCGGCATATAGCGTTGTTTAAAAAACTGCTCAATCTTGCGGTATTCCGGCACCACGATTTCAGCAATGAGTTTGCTACCCTGCTGTTCAAAACGCTCACGGCTGGCTTGATCAAACTTACTCGGCATGGTGGCCAAGGGGACATAAAACACGCTGTCCTTAACGTCCGCAACAATGTGCTTGCTGATGCGCTTTTCGTAACCTTGAAAACTATCGCAGTAGTGGACATGCCCGGCCTCGATCGCTTGTTCCACATTGTCGATAAACTGTTGGTTGTAGCGCGGAAAGTCCGCCAGGCTAAGCAAATAATTTTCATAGTCCTGCTTACTCAAGAAGGACATGTTATTAGGCGCACCAGCAAAATAGGAAAACCAATTGGAATAAAAATGCAGGGGATAAAAATGATCCAAATGCTGATAGCTAGCCGCTTCGGTTTGTCGCTCATATTGAAACAACTTAAACGTCACCTGATCGCGCGAACTTAAAGTTTCAATATCGATTTGTGCTAGCTCTGTGAGCAAGTTCTGGTTAAACGCTGCGCGACGCGCCCGGCCTTCAGCTGAGACATCCGGCAATTCACCATTCATACGGAACGCATCAGGGTCTTTGCGAAAAAAGATCTGCTCTTCTTCGGCTTTTGCCCAGTGCTTGTCTAACAGCTTGGCCAATGCAGAATTGTCGACTGGCTGAGCTGAAACCACGGCGGTTAGGGCGCTCAGGAAGGCAAAGAGAAGGAGTGCTTGTTGTTTCATTGTCATGGTTTAATTTTGTATTCAGCCAGCGCGTGATAATCGTCAAGACATTCGTTCACAACACGCAGTTGAGCTGCCGATAATTGTATCTGCTTCTCTTCATAGGGTGCGAACCCTGTTGAATTTTCTACGTTCTGATACCAGTGTGGCGCCCAGGCTCCATCCGAACTCCGACGGCCTTGTGGCCAACTGAGCATCGCAGAATCAAAGGGTACCGCTAAGGCTGCACACAATTTTTCTAAGCTGGCACGCGGTGCTTTTAGAACATCAGTGGACTCTATCACAGGTGGCTCAATCCCTAGAGCACGAACCTTTTCAAATAATTCTCGTTGGCGTCGAAACCCGATGTCATCGGCGCTTAACTCGGCTCGCTTCTTGCTGTATGAGGCCACGACTTCAGCCGGGTTTCTAATCAAAAATGCATGCCGAAGTGACGCGAACCAGCTGGACGAAACTTCATCAACCATATGATGTGTCATGTGCTTTTGGTACTGAATGCTTTGCCCTGCTGATAAAGACCGACTCAACTCTCCTTCAATTACCTGCTGCCACTTGTTTGCTTGGCTCGCCAATATTTCTTCCTGCATTGGATGAACGATTCCGGTGCGCGTCAGGTAACAGGCATAGAATGGTTCGTCCACGACTGCTGTATCCGCACGATTTTCCCAAGCACGCATCATCGCCGTGGAGATGTTCCGCGGCCCACTCCACATCGCTATTCGAATTACCTTCTCGGTCATGCGCACTCTTCGGCCAAAAGTGTCATGTAGAGCTCTTGCAGACGTTTTACCATCGGGCCTCTCTTGCCAACGCCAATTTGCCGGCCGTCCACGCTACGCACGGGTACCAGCCCAGCGAAAGTTCCCGTTACGAATACTTCTTCAGCACTATAAACGTCTACTAGAGAAAATTCAGTTTGCGCACTCTCGATTTGATTTTCCTCACACAACCTAAGAACCGCACCGCGGGTCACACCATCGATGCAATATTGACCGGTTGATGTCATCACCACGCCGTCTTTAACAATAAAGAAATGCGTGCTGTTACAGGTGGCCACAAAACCATGTGGGTCGAGCATTAAAGCTTCATCCGCTCCGGCTTTAGTGGCCTGTATGCAAGCCAAGATACAATTTATTTTTGAGTGGCTGTTGAGTTTGGGGTCTTGCACGTCAGGGAATCCACGACGCACATGCACTGTGAACAATTCAATCCCTTTACCGACCGTTTCTGGAAGTGCCTCTTTGTACTCTGGGATGATCACGATAGTAGGCGGTGTAATCGTCACACGCGGATCTTGATAGGGCGTTGATTTAGTACCTCGGCTCACCATCAAGCGCAAATGTACGCCATCACGCATATCGTTCGCGTCCAGAGTATCGTGAATGCGTTGCGTGAGTTGCAGCTGCGAGATACCAGGGTCAAAATCCAAGGCCTTGGCACCAGCCCATAAACGGTCTAAATGAGTTTGCAAAAAAGCAACTTTACCGTTGTGTACGCGCAACCCTTCCCAGACACCGTCGCCCAACATAAAAGCCGAATCGAATACCGAGATTTTGGCTTCTGCCCGAGCAAATAAATCGCCATTGATGTTTATTTGAATCTGCTCATTGCGAGCATCTTGCTGATAGCTATGGGTGGAATGACTCATGTTTGTGATTTTTGGGTTAACGGGAACGGTCGCGCTTTCAGATTATCGATGTTAGCAGTTAGCGCTCAATTAGCCATCGGATTAAATCAGATGTTAAGCTAGCACCATCAGAAAAAGAACAGGAATTATCATGATTAAAACCCTTGT
>CALJJR010000202.1 GCA_937973905.1 uncultured Arenicella sp.
GGCCCTGTGTGGTCCAAGCGTGTTTAAACCGAACAGCTAAACCGTTGTTTGGCGTGATTGTTAGCAGTTTGGTCGCGAAGACTTTTGGGCGCTTCAAGCTTGGCATTCAGTGGCTCCTTGTCTTTTCGGCGGTTCTAGCGCTTAGCCCGCAGGCGATGGCGCAAACCTTCTATGTTGCGCCTAACGGAAACGATCAGGCTGCCGGTGGCAGTGCACAAAATCCATGGGCAACGATTACGTTCGCGCTTGATCAAGTCTTAGGTGGAGCAGAAATTTTGGTGGCACCGGGCACCTATCTTGGGCGGGTTCGGCTCGATCGTTCGTTTTCAAACCCAGTCACAATACGGTCTGAAACGCCTTATCAAGCGCGGCTGCAAAGAGATGGCGGCTCGGTAGTCACCTGTTCCGCTTGCGCCGGAATCATCCTCGAGGGTTTTGATATTTCGCATGCTACGAACAATACCGGTGCTTTAGTGATCCAAATACAAGGCAGCTCCACAAGCAATGTTGTGGTGCGTAATAATGTGATTCATGACAGTACCAATAACGACCTGCTAAAAATAAATAACGGTGCACAAAATGTGTTGGTAGAGGGAAATCTATTTTACAACCAGGCTGGCAGCGATGAGCATATTGATATTAATAGTACGATCGGGGTGGTTGTGCAGGACAACGTATTTTTTAACACTGGAGCACAAAGTGCGACGAGCTCGTTCATTGTTATCAAAGATAGCAATGGCGACAGTGACGGAATTTTGGGTACTAAAGACACGACCGTTAAACGCAATGTGTTTTTAAACTGGCAAGGGAGTGCAGGGCAAGGTTTTTTGAGGATCGGAGAAGACAACACGAGTAATTTCGAAGCAGACGGAGTATTGGCTGAGAACAATTTAATGGTCGGCAATTCAAGCACCCTGATGCGTAGCTCGTTCACCGTGCAAGGCTCCCGCAATATCAATTTTCGCCACAATACCGTGGTGGGTGATCTCCCTTCTCGAGCCTTTGCTGCTCGCTTACTGCGGGGCAGCAACAATCAAGCCAACCAACAGATCACGTTTAGCAATAACATTTGGTCTGACCCCGATGGATCGATGGGATTGGAAGGCTTTGTAGGCTCTGACGTGTTTGAGACATTACCTGGGGCTACGTCATCAGTGCACCTCGACTGCAATCTCTACTTTAACGGGGGCAATACGATCCCCGCTGATACTTCGCAGGAGGTTAGATTTGAGCAAGATCCCTGCTCCAACGTGACTGACCCAGCCTTACCAGCACAAACCAACGTGCAGCTGCCGATTTTAACTGGCAACGGGTTTGCTGATGGTAGCGCAACGATTCGAGAAGTATTTGTTAGCCTTGTGAATCAATTCGGCAAACCGAGTTCGACGAGCGTGGTCATCGATGCAGCTGGCTCCAATAACTCACCTGCGGACGATATCACCGGAGCTGCGCGCGACGCGCGCGCCGATATCGGCGCATTTGAAGTATTAACCAGTGGCACGCCGAATACGTCGGGAAGTCAGGCCAGTCTTTTGCCAGCATGGCTCTTATTGCTACTGGATGAATAGTTGAGCGTCGGCAATCCATGCAAACTACAAACTAACGGTCACCGTCTTATGTCAAAAATAATTGTTCCTAGTGTTACCAATGATGGCAATAATCCATCTTACTTTTCTGAGAAGGTTATCGAACTTGAAGGCGCGCCAGAACGTATGTTATCTGCTCAACAGCATGCAGAGAATTTTCGGTTGAGGATCAGCGAACCCGGCTATTTTTCTGATTGGCACGCCGCAGGTGACCCAACCTTGCTCGTTATTTTAAGCGGCGTGGTTGAAATCGAACTCCGCGATTCAAATAAAAAAGTATTTAGTAAAGGGCAGATGTTTGTCGCGGAAGATTACCTGGATGAAGAAACTGTTCCGGACCAACAACATGGGCATCGCGCACGCGTGCTTGGGTTCGAACCGTTGCATGCATTGCATCTAAAACTCTCAGTGCGTGCTTGAATTTGAGTTCCCTATGTATCGATCTCGCGATCATAAGACTGGTTGCATTTTGATCAGCGATTAGTGAGCATAGAAGTATTATCGAATAAATAGTGAAACCAGTTTGGAGGTTTTTAAACGGTGATCAAATTACTAATATCACTACTGCTCTGCGTGTCTGTGCCGGCGTTGGCGGCCAACGATCTACTGCAAAAGCAGGGCAGAACCGATGAGATAAAAGATAAAACTGCGGGCGCTGAGACGACTAAGCCGCTGATCTTTAAGAACGAATTGGAGTTTGAGAACAAGTTTGACCAAAAGCAGGAGCTTGGGGAGAAACTGGCTTGCGAAGCGGGTCTTACCCTCGATTACTCGCAGCGTGAGACCCATTTAGAAGTGGAAGCGTTATTAAGCAACTATACCTGTGCGAGTTCTCGAGGGGGCTACCAGATTGTTGTGGACTACCTAGACGTCAACGGTGAACAGGCGATCTTCGAATCTCAAGAAAAGTGGCAAAAGAACTCTAATGACGATTTTCGAACTACGCATAAATATCCCTTTGATTTTGATGCCGAGATCAGGAAAGTTCGTGGAGTCTTGAGCCCCAATGATGGCTGCTGGTGCTTGCCTGTAGCGGAGTAGTGACCATCATCTAAACCTGGGCGTCATTGTGAGCAACTGTTGGATGGTCACCGACGCCTTGCTTTGATCGAAGTTCTTATATTTTTTCAGATCGTAAAATTCACCCAAAGTTTGATCTACGCCTGTTAAATAACCATCGCGAATGGCAATGCCGACCATCGCCGAAGCAAAGGTTTTGCCTACCGATCTTGGATTATGCAAGGACGTCATGCTGCTGCCGTTGAAATATCGTTCAAGTACCAGCTCTCCGTCTTTGAGCACAACGATACCGTTAATATCCTTATAGGTTTTATCTGCGATTCTTGCTTCCAGCGCTGTGATCAAACCGCTGGCATCATTGTTCAACGGCGGGTTTGTTTCCGCTTCAACGCAGCCAACTAATAAGCAACAAACCAGCGCGCAGCGTAGCAACTGAATACCTAAAGCTTGGAATGTATGTGGTAAAGAAGTATTCATTTCAAGGCCTTCATGGTTTGTGAGGTCGACGTTCTTTATCGTGAGGCTAGCATCTTTCGACGTTGTCGAATTTTTTCGTCACCGGCATCTGTACCATCATGATAAGTGCTGAACAACCTGTCCCAAGGTCCGGCCATGGTGCCGTAGTTGCAATCGTAAAAGCGGTGGTGAAGTTGGTGGTAGAAATCTCCCAATCGAAATCTAGTTTCGCCGTTTATAACTAAACTCTCAAAGCCAACATGAGTGGTAATTGCCGTGATCACCTGCAACTGCATCAGAAACAATACGTGGATAGGGTGCGAGGGGATGAGTAATAACACCAGAACAGCCGTGAACCAAACAAGGTTCTCGATAGGGTGCACGGCAGCGCCTGACCATGGCCCTACGTTGATATTCTTATGGTGCCAATGATGCCCGAGCTTATAGAGTGCAGGGATATGAAAAGCGCGGTGCTGCCAGTAAAAGTGTAAGCCTGTCCAACCTGGGATTAGAAAAATCAGTAAACAAAACCAAAAGGGTGATTGTTCGAAGGTGATGGTCGAATTGAGTTGATTTGCGTAGGCCCACATCATCACCGCTTCATAGGCGCTTAAGATGGTCACCGTGCCGAGCAAAGTCCAAAACATATTGTCCCAGACCTGATTGTTAAAGTGAAAGACCTTGGAATGTACTCTAGGCTGCTTGGCTTCATATTTTTCGAGCTTTGATTGTTTGCCGTAAGTGTAGAAGTACAGATGCAACCCACCTGCAACAATCAGTAGCGTTAGAAAATTGCGCGCCCATATTTGTGCAAGCCAATCAAATGCAAACTCTCTGCAGCGTGATAATTCCGGTGATAAATATGCCCAGATGAATATCGAAAACCCCAACACGTAAATACGCACATCGTAGAAGCTCCAAGACTTTAGGACATGCTTGCCGATCTTTCGTAAATTGGGCGGCCACGCATAATACGGCGAAACCTGAGTACTCAGATCAGGTTGAAAGTGCCACCGCTGAGGCAGTTTGGTGTCGCTACTAGTGCTCGTCATTGCCGAAGAAGCAAAATTGCTCTTACCGTCTAATTCAAAAAAGCTCGCTACTATCTTCGCGACTTGTGTATCCACTTGCAACGGTAAAGTTTGTGGGTTGTTCTTCGTGTTGCTGTGATTTCATTTGACCCTGTTTTTTTCATACATATAATGTATGTATGATTAAATTTGAATGGAACTCTGCTAAGGCAACATCAAATCAAAGGAAACATAAGGTTTCGTTTGATGAAGCACAGTCTGTGTTCTTCGATGAATATGCTTTGCAATTCTATGACCCTGAGCATTCTATTGATGAAGAGAGATTTTTCATGCTAGGGAAAAGTATAAGATCTAGAGTATTGGTCGTCGTGCACTGCGAGAGAGAGGGTGGCGAGATCATCCGGATTATTTCTGCCAGGAAGGCGACTGCCAAAGAACGTGAATTTTACCAAGGGCCATCGACATGAAAAAAGAATATGATTTTTCGAAAATGAAATCGCGGAAGAATCCCTACATTTCGAAATTAAAGAGGCAGGTCACAATTCGTATGTCTGATGATGTGATTACTTATTTTAAAGACATGTCTGAAGACACTGGTATTGCCTACCAGAGTCTTATTAATTTGTACCTTAAAGACTGCGTGGCAAATGGCCGAAAGCCTGATTTGTCCTGGAGATAGTGTTCGGTAACAAGGTCAAATATTGCCACTGCCAGCCCACTCAGACGCGCATGAATGCGCGCCATTATTACGGTGTAAGAATTCCTTCCTCGGCTATGCAAGGATTATTCATTATGCATTTCCGAGCAATCTGATTTTTTGTTTTTTAACTCGTCAATGCGATCCACCATTTCGCGGATTCGCTGTGTGTTCACATAGGTCGAGGTGATCAACACCGCCCGCGAACCTTGAATGGGTACAAAATGATCAGTCGGAGCAAGCAACGGCCTCAGCATGGGTAAGAGTTCGTAGCCGCAATAATTTTTCATGGAAATAATATCCGTGACCGTTTCACTCGGAGAATAGCTCTTACCATCGGTCACAAGTGGAATCGCTTGTGTTTTGATTTCGTTGGTAGGCACTACCATCAATAGTTCTCCAACTCGATAGGTCGCCATATTGTAAAGCTCAAGGACAGTGAGCAATTCTTCAAAAGATAAATTTCTGATGTCTTTGCCGAATACTCGAGCTCGGCCTTTAACGCGGGGGTCCACCACTACTTTCTCGCCCGAGTTCACAGCATACGAAAAAATCATTTCTTCGAGCGTTATTTCTGGGCTGGCGGAAGCGGCCGGCGATTGTGCTTGAGTCGTGAATGTAAGGCCCATCAAGGCCGCTAGTAAGAGAAATTGTTTCATTTTTGTGTTCACCCGATGCTCTTAATTAATCCTGTATAAAAATCTAACACTCCTGAGTGCATCGCACCAAAATGCTACCAAAGAGTAATGCGTTAGCCATAGAGCCAAGGTTCTGATGCGCTGGAAAAGCAAAGGCTGTGAAAGTTGTGCTACCTACGTTATTCTCGCTAGCCCATTTTTAACAACAAACTTTGCTCATGGATACGTCAAAACTTTTTTCTCTCGAAGGTAAAACCGCACTGGTTACCGGTGGTTCACGTGGCATCGGCAAGATGATCGCGGAAGGCTTTCTTGCCCAGGGCGCAACGGTTTACATCTCATCGCGCAAAGCCGATGTGTGTAACGCCGTCGCTGAAGAACTTGGCCCAAAGTGCTTCTCGTTGCCACAAGACGTCAGTTCGGTTGAAGGGTGTCAAAACTTGGCAGTCACGTATAGCGAAGCGGAATCAACGCTGGATATTCTTGTAAATAATGCTGGTGCGGCATGGGGTATGCCATTTGAAGATTTCTCTGAACATGGTTGGGATCGAGTCATGGATCTCAATGTGAAATCTCCCTTCTTCTTATTACAGGCGTTGCACAAATCTCTTGCAGCGGCTGGTCAGCCAGATCGACCAGCGAAGGTCATCAACATTACTTCCATTGATGGCTTGCGCTTAAACCCGTGGGACACCTACAGCTATCATGCATCGAAATCGGCGCTTATCTATTTAACCAAAAGACTCGCTGCCCGACTGGTGGGAGAGCACATCAATGTTACATCGATTGCTCCAGGAGCATTCGCATCAGAGATGAACCGCGCGGCTCGTGACCACGCCGACGAAGTTGCAGTCTCCATTCCAAGTGGCCGTATTGGTGTGGCGGAAGACATGGCGGGTGCGGCTATTTACCTCGCCAGTAGAGCGGGTGACTATGTGGTAGGCGATACCATTACCGTGGATGGCGGAATCGTGCATGCCGCAGTCGGCCAGAGCATTGATGCTTAATGGGAGTAGGGCTGGTTATTGGATAACCGGCCCCGCATCGGTTTTTATTTGTTGCGCAGCAGCGGTAGCCAATATAAGAAACCAAACAGCAAGGTCTGCGAGAATCCGTGCAGGCCGCCCGCATTGATTTCATCGAGCTGTTTTTTCTTAATGAAGAACTCAAGCAGGTGAGCAATGGCTAACACAATCCCGGCCCAGGCGACGATAGTGCTGCTTGGCTCGGGAAAGGGTCGAAAGATATTCAGCGCGAAGCATATCCAGAAGACGGCGGTTATCAACTTTAGTGCGGCGTTCATGGTTCAGTATTTTATATTTGTTCTTTGTATGCCAAATCCTACCACAAGGATTTCAGCCAACTTTGTATTCTGAAGAGCAAGCACGTCTCTTTAGGCTGTGCCGGTCGCCGCTCCAATACCGCCCTTAGCATTGCCTTGAGTCGCGCGTTCAAATCTCTCAATGTACTCCGGGTGTTCTGTGCCCATAACGCGGTCCCAAAATGTGAAGTAGAACGCGTAGTTGCCATTGCTCTTTTCGTGATGCAAATCGTGATGCGTGACTGTGGCAAAAATACCCAGCACTGGGTGCTGTGCCCATCCTCTAGGGAATAATTCGTAGCCGCAGTGTGCCATGGCGTTTCGTACTATCTGAATCAACATTGCGGATATAAACGCGGTGTCGTGCATTGGTACGATCGCGAAAAACACGGGCACAAAGATGTAGACCAGTACCGCCTCTGGTGGGGCGAAGGAGTAGGCAGTAAAAGGGGTAGGGTTGTGCGAACGATGATGGGTTCTATGAAAAAACTTATAAAACCTCGGCAAATGCATAAAACGGTGCGTCCAGTAGAAATAGGTATCTAAACCAATAGTCCACAAGACAACCGAAAAAACCAGATAAGCCCAACCATATTCTGCGACATCAGCATAAATTTTAAAGATAGAGCCGCCGTAGAACACTTCCATGAGCTGATTGGTGACGCTAAAACAAAAGACAAAAACAATCACCGAGAGGGTCGAGTTTCTGATCTCGCGAATGATTTGTTTATTTCTCAATAAGGCTGGCAACGGTTTGCGAATGCGGCGATTTTCCAAAACACCACTGAGTAAAACCCATGTTACAAACCAAACTCCAACGGCTCCAATAACGTAGCGGGTGGCTTCCACCTGAAAGTCTCTTGGGAAATGTTCAATAAAATTAGAAAAAACTGCAATGACAAAATCCAGCATATGCGCCACCTAATCAAGTTATGTAACTGTGGAGCAGAGCTTAGATGCCGATGGTGGGGGAGTCTGCGCGATTCTGAACTATTGCTGAGCTATTTTAAAATCGAACAGGTTTTTTCAGTTTTGCACAGGTTTTTGCTCGAAATTATCGAGTTTTTGGGCTCGATATTGCGTGGGCGTTATTCCTTCACTGGCCTTAAAAGCACGATTAAATGGCGCCAACGACGAAAACCCTGACTCCATGGCAAGGCTCAAAATGGGTAGCCGCGCATGGTTTGGGTCGGCCAGTAAGCGCTTAACTTCAGCCAAACGGTACTTGTTTAAATAACTCGAAAAATTGCGAAAACCCATCGATTGATTGATCAGTTTACGCAGCTTATGCGCAGGTAGATCTACTTGCTTGGCGAGGTCTGCAATTGTTAGCCCATGATTTGTATAGACGCGTTGCTCTTCCATCAACGCCAATAGTGTTTGATAGGCAATCTGATCTTGGTGATCGACCGACGTTAGATCAGGAGTAGCTTGTTTTTCGAAAGCGAGCACTTCTGGATGTAACCGCGTTAGCCACAACAGCGCCCATGCTGCCAATGGCATGGTGAATATATAGGTGATCCAAATAGTGTCTTGCTGGAAGTTGCCAACTACGCCGGCAACTCGTTCTGCCAAAACCGAGACAATCACCAGTAAGGCCACTGCGATCACAAACCATATTCTAATCCGGCGTCGTTTCTCTACCAGATCTTCTTTGTGCCCGGTTAAAGCGAGGTATCCTAGATGCACCATCAATACAAATGAAAATACCGACATGGCGATATCCATCGCAGGGTGCCAATAGTTATCAAACCCAAGATAATGCAAGCGCACAGGTAGCATGATCAGGCCGTAGGCTGCTGCCACCAGCCATTCTCGCGCTCCGAGTTTGAAATCATCATCGAACAAGGCCAACCCCAACCACCAGATAAATACCGTATTGAATGAGTCAAATATTCTTAGCGGTACTACCAGCGGCCCCGTTATCGTCAGTGCAGGGGAGCCTGTGGTGGCAAACATAAAACAGATTGCCAGAATCAACGGTATTGCAAAACGGAGGGCGCGCACTTCTCGGCCATCTCGCAGCAATAATAGCCCCACCGCAATCAACAGCCCAATTGAACCGAATTTGAAAAAAGCTTCGACGAATAACATGCTGAGAATATTAGCAGCCTAGTAGCAAGAATAGCGAACCCGATTTTCGTGCTCACCATGCCGTTGCAAAGTTGTAGTGGCGGGACTTCAGAACAACCTAACCGTCACCTCGCTTCGCTATGATCAAACTTTAGATAACCTGTAGCCAAACTCATGTTTTCAAGATTCCGTAAATCCAAGCGAGACAAACTAAAACAAACGTATACCTCATTGTTAGAGCAAGCAATGCAAGCGCAACGGCGAGGAGATATCCGCAGTTATTCAGATTTAAGTGATCAGGCCAAAGGTGTATTGGATGAAATCGATGCGCTGCAAAAGTAGCTTTCTTTAAAGGATGGTTAGACCGCACGCTAAAGAAGGGATTTGGATAACAAACGAGCGTGCAAACAGACTTGAATAGATTTAAGTCATTGATTAAACGGAAGAAGTTAGAATACAATAACCTAAAAGAGTATTAGTAAACTCGTGAAATTGTTTGGGGGAATGATTTTGAGGAGAAGTAATTTTCAGTGCCTAACCTGTTCGCAAGTATGGGTGAAATTGGCGGGTGTGGTTTTAACGGTGCTGTCCTGTTCAGCGGATGCTCTAACGGCGTACTCGTTGAGAAATAAGGAGCTTATCGAAAATGGAGAGCAATCGTACTGGCAGGTGCGCGTTACTTGCAGTGACTTGACTACACGACGTTTCATCACACAGCAAGACGACGAGGGGCCTTGGTGTGCCAAGGATGTTCCGAAAATGTGTGCCACCGAAAAAATCGATGCCGCAATTGGCGTTTGCTCAAGCCAATATCGTGATGCCTTAGAGATGCAACAGGCGAGTAATCTACAACGTGACAAACTTGCAGTGGACAACGATGAAGCTCGAACCCAACTATTGGAAGAAAAGGTGCTGCTACAGCAACAACAGGTTGAGCTCATGCAGAGAAAGTTGGAGCTGAGGCGCAGAGAAGTTGATCTGCAATCGCGAGAGCTGAATCTTTTGGAACGCAAGGCGAGGTTGCAACAATGAATGTGCAATTACAGGAATTGATCAAGACTATTCGTAGCGAGAAGACCGCGTATCGTCAGGCGTTATTGTTTTGCATGATGCTTGTTGCATCCAACGTCGCACACGCCGCGGTGGTCGAAAACGTGTCCAGCGAGCTGCTCGAGCAAGAAGGTGAGGACGCCTACTGGCAAGCACAAGTAAGTTGCGAGGGGAGTTCTCAAAATATCGCGATACGGCAAAAATTGAAACAAGATGAGTGGTGCGTAAAGAGCGGAGAACTCGCGTGCGAAGCGTCTAAAAAAATGATGGCCAACAAGGTATGCGAAAATATCGAAAGTCTTGCATCCACAAGCAATAGGGCACCTGCTACACCTGCTATAAGAGCCCCAGCCGTTGCGATTAGCAAACCAAAGGTTAGTCAGCCAGCGACCGAAGTTTCAACAGTACGCCGCGCCGCGCCAGTCGCTGCACCGCAACCAAAACAGAAAAATGCCACCGAGATTGCAATGCAGAAGGAAGAACTCAGCCTGCAACAAGAACGCGACAAGCTGGAGCGCGAGAAAAGAGAGCTCGAAGTCGCCGAGCGCAAGTTGGAAGAACAGAGTCAGCGAATAGAGCAACGTCTGAGCGCGTTAGACGAATAGGTGAAGCGAGAGGAGGATACTCCTAGGCATCGCGGCTAATATGAGGGATTTGAGAGAGCTCGATGAAGTTGTTCGACGACAGAGTGAATTACCTCAGACCTCGATTTCTATAGGTTCGAAATGACAAACTATGAGCAAATCCACAGCTGATCCAGCGGACTGATAACTCGATCCAAGTTTCGATTTAGTACATGCGTGTAAATCTCGGTTGTAGTCACGTCTGAATGCCCAAGCAATTCCTGAATAACACGGATATTTGCTCCAGTCTCAAGTAAATGAGTGGCGAAGGAATGCCTGAAACTATGTGGTGTTATTTTCAGACATAGCCCTGCTCGATATGTTGCCTCTTTTACTTGTTGTCGCACCGACTCTTGGCTCAGGTGGAACCGTACTTTCTCAGAATTGTTGTGTTCGTAAGACGTCAACCTGGCGGGAAATATATACTGCCATCCAAAAGATTTTCGTTGTTCCCTGCTAATTTTTCCAAACGTATCAGGTACGAAGGCTGCGCCTTCGCCGCGACTCAAACTATGTTGGTGCAGATTCTCAGCAATTAATATTTGAGCTTCTAACGACTCCACACAGCGGTTTGGCAGCATCGTAATCCGATCTTTTTGTCCTTTGGCATTGCGAATAAGAATTTGTCGCTTTGCGAACGCTATATCTTGAACTCTTAGTGATACTGCCTCGCCAACTCGCAAGCCGCTGCCGTACATCAACTCGGCAACTAATTTGAACGGCGGTGGAAGTCGAGAAATCACGCTAAGCGCTTGCTCGTGAGTCATTACAACTGGATTGTTTCGAACTTGGCCAGAAATCTTGAAATCAAGGCTTTCGAGCGGGATCTTCAAAAACCGATTGAATAGAAATGAAAAGGCATTGAGGGCGGACTTTTGCGTATTTTTAGTGACCTGCCGATCCACGGCAAGATAACTTAAGAAACGCTCCACATCTCTTTTGTTCATTTCCTCTGGGTGCTTCATTCCATAATATTTAATCAATCGCTTAGTCCAATCCACATAAGACCGTTCAGTACTGACTGATAAGTTGTGTGAGCGAATACACGCCCTAAGCCGATGAATAAACTTATTCGGCCTGGATGGAATAGGTACTCTTGCTTCAGTAATTTTTGGCATGACTCTCTCCTTTGAGTCTAAAGTTTGATCCTTTTAGGCCCGCCAAGTATATTAAAGCTTGGACGATCGGCCACGAATTGAGTTTAGGAGAATCATGAAGGAACCTCAAGGAATTACACAAATCCAGTTGGGATATAAAAATATCACCAACTCAATTGGCATATTTAGCTGTTAGGTATATAAAGAATGAAGCTGTATCACTGCTGGCGGTGTGAAATGGAAGTTCCAATGCTTGAGGAAAATGAGTGG
>CALJJR010000203.1 GCA_937973905.1 uncultured Arenicella sp.
CGCAATCGGTCTCGGCCGAATGGCAACAATATTTTTCTGCACTCTCTACTGGCGTAGAAACCTCACCCAGCACGGCATCGTCGAGCGGCTTGAATGCAGCGATGGCCACCAAGCAAAGCGCCGTCACGCGCTTGATCAGCACCTATCGAGCCATGGGGCACAAACGTGCCGCCATCGACCCAATTAACGAAATGGAGCCGCAAGAGGCTTCTGAATTAGAACTTGAATATCATGGCTTGTCTGACGCGGATTTAGACACGGTGTTTGATACCGGCCCACTGCGCGGCCCAGACAGAGCCACTCTGAGAGATATTTTTGCCTTGCTCAAACACAGCTACTGCCGATCTGTTGGATACGAATACGGGCATATGGCGAGCGCTGAACAACGGCGATGGTTACGCACGCAGATAGAGCAACCCATCGGCGCTGATCCCTTCCCTGCTGAACGCAAAAAGCACTTCTTGCAACGTCTTACTGCGGCTGAAGGCATGGAGCGTTATCTCCATACAAAATACGTTGGCCAAAAACGCTTCAGCTTAGAAGGCGGTGAGAGTTTGATTCCAATGCTCGACCACATCATTCAACAAGGTGGCAGCGAGGGTATTAAAGAGTTTGTGATCGGCATGGCACATCGCGGCCGTCTTAACGTCTTGGTTAACACCCTTGGTAAGGCACCCGGCAACTTGTTCTCCGAGTTTGAAGGTAAACACGACACCAATCATTTAGCAGCCAGTGGCGACGTTAAATATCACCAGGGTTTTTCATCCGACATTCAAACTAAGGGCGGCCCAGTGCATTTATCGCTGGCGTTTAATCCCTCACATTTAGAGATAGTGAGCCCGGTGGTTGAAGGGTCAGTGCGTGCACGACAAGAACGCCGCGATGATGACCATGGCAAGACCGTATTACCCATCTCGATACATGGTGATGCCGCTTTTGCCGGTCAAGGCGTGGTGATGGAGACATTTCAAATGTCTGGATGTCGCGGCTATGAAACTGGCGGCACGGTGCACATCGTCATCAACAATCAAATTGGATTTACCACGAGTCATCCGCGTGATTCTCGCTCAACGCCCTATTGCACGGAAATTGCAAAAATGGTCGGCGCGCCGATCTTTCATGTCAATGGTGATGACCCTGAAGCCGTGGTGTTCGCGACCAAAGTGGCGCTTGATTTTCGCATGAAGTTTCACAAAGACGTGGTCATTGATCTGGTCTGCTACCGTCGTCATGGGCACAACGAATCTGACGAACCAGCTGTGACCCAACCGGTGATGTATAAAAACATCCGCGCCCTTCCTACTACGCGTAGGCTCTATGCGCAGAAGCTCATTGAGCAATCAGTGATCACTGCGGACGAAGAAAAGAGCATGATGGCCGACTATCGCGCTGCGCTAACTGCCGGTGAGCGAGTGGTACCAGAATTCGTGAAAGTTGAGCAAGGGGATCATACAGTTGACTGGTCACCCTACTTCAATATTCACTGGCAACACGACACAGACACCGGTTACAACGCGAAACGTCTCGATTTTCTAGCGGAGAAATTGCTCGAATTACCCGACGGCTTTGAACTGCACGCGCGGACCAAAAAAATAATGGAAGACCGCGCTAAGATGCGCCGCGGTGAGCTTGCCCTAGATTGGGGCATGGCCGAAACTTTGGCTTATGCCACTTTGTTAGATGAGAATTTTTCGATTCGAATTTCCGGTCAAGATTCCGGCCGTGGCACGTTTTTTCATCGTCACGCTGCGTTGCATCATGTTGATAAAAAAGAAGTGCACATCCCGCTGCAGCACATCAAAGACAAACAACCTGACTTTAAAGTAATTAATTCGCTTCTTTCAGAGGAAGCGGTATTAGCATTTGAGTATGGCTTCGCCTGCTCCGACCCAAAATCCTTGGTGATTTGGGAAGCGCAGTTTGGTGACTTTGCCAATGGCGCTCAGGTGGTGATCGACCAATTTATCTCCAGCGGTGAAGCAAAATGGGGTCGACTCAGTGGATTGACGATGTTCCTCCCCCACGGTTATGAGGGTCAGGGGCCTGAGCATAGCTCTGCCCGCTTAGAACGATTTCTCCAGCTCTGCGCGCAACACAATATGCAAGTGTGCTGCCCCAGCACTCCGGCACAAATGTTTCATATGCTGCGTCGACAGATGGTACGCCCCTACCGCAAACCGCTGATCGTGATGACTCCAAAGAGTTTGTTGCGGCATAAATTGTCAACCTCGTCATTGGCCGATCTGCAGCAAGGTCATTTTCAAAATGTGGTACCAGAAATCGACAAACTCACCAACAAAAATGTGAAACGAGTCGTGTTTTGCTCAGGCAAAGTGTATTTCGATTTGCTCGAACAAAGGCGTGAGGAAAAAATCAAAGACATCGCGATTTGCCGGGTCGAACAACTTTATCCATTCCCACGCGAGGAAGTCGTGGCGCAAATCCAACGCTACCCTGCTGCCAAAGAAATCGTTTGGTGCCAGGAAGAACCTAAGAATCAAGGCGCGTGGTATCAAATCATGCATCACTTTAGGGCCTGCATCGAAAAACAACATACGCTGTTTCATGTCGGTCGAGACGCATCGGCTTCACCAGCCGCCGGCTACCTTGCCGTGCACCGAGAACAACAAAGTCGTTTGGTTACTGAAGCACTTTCCAAACTGGATAAACAAAAAACCCTTGTGGTGGAACCCACCATTAACCAGCAGGAGCAATAAACTATGGCTACCGAAATTAAAGTTCCCATTCTGCCCGAATCCGTTGCTGAAGCGACGGTGGCGGCATGGCATAAAAAGGTAGGCGACGCGGTTAGCGTTGATGAAAACTTGGTCGACATCGAAACCGAGAAAGTTGTTCTCGAAGTTCCATCTACTGTGGATGGTGTGCTGACTGAGATCAAGTTCGAAGAAGGCGCCACCGTTGAAGAACAAGTTGTTATAGCCTTAGTCGAAGAAGGCGCAGCCGCTGAAGCACCTGCTGAATCAGCTCCCGCTGCCGCAGAAAAAGCGCCAGCACCAGAACCTGCAGCCGACAACAACGACGATGCTGACAAACGTAGCCCAGCGGTCAAGAAACTCGTTGCCGAACACAATATCGACGCCAGTACCATCAGCGGCTCTGGCAAGAATGGACGCATCCTCAAAGAAGACGTGCTCAAAGCGATCAGCGCAAAGGACGCTACAGCCACTAAGGCAGAACCAGCTGCCGCTAGCAGTGCTCCAGTGGGAGAACGCGGCGAACGCCGAGTGCCGATGACTCGCTTGCGAGCAACCATCGCGCGCCGCTTAAAAGAGGCTCAAGATACTCAAGCCATGCTGACTACGTTTAACGACGTCAATCTGCAACGAGTCATGGACGTACGCCGTGAGTACAAAGAGGCCTTTGAGAAGAAGCACGGTACACGGCTCGGGTTTATGTCCTTTTTCGTCAAAGCGGCCATAGAAGCGCTGCGACGTTTCCCAGCTGTGAATGCGTCAATCGATGGCAGCGACATTGTTTATCACGACTTCTATGATGTTGGTATCGCGGCGTCTTCACCGCGTGGCTTGGTAGTACCCGTGTTGCGAGATGTAGACCAGATGAGCTTTGCCGAAGTAGAAAAACAAATTGGCGTATACGGCGCCAAAGCAAAAGAAGGCAAGCTTACGATGGAAGATTTGACCGGCGGCACGTTCACCGTGTCCAATGGTGGTGTCTTCGGTTCAATGCTTTCAACACCTATTGTCAATCCGCCTCAGAGCGCAATTCTTGGCATGCATCGCATTGAAGAAAGGCCAGTTGCCGAAAATGGTGAGGTAGTCATACGGCCGATGATGTATCTCGCCCTCACCTATGATCACCGCATTATTGATGGCAAAGAATCCGTAATGTTCTTGCGCACCATTAAAGAGTGCTTGGAAGACCCAACCCGATTGCTCTTGGAAATATAGTATGACTGACAAATTTGATGTGATTGTTGTTGGTGCTGGCCCAGCTGGTTATGTGGCCGCTATTCGCTGTGCACAACTGGGATTAAACACCGCATGTGTCGACGAATGGCAAGACAGTGAGGGCAATGCCTCGTTGGGCGGAACCTGTTTAAACGTGGGTTGTATTCCATCTAAAGCACTCTTGGATTCGTCCGAAAAGTTTGCCCAAGCCCAGCATGGCATGGACGCTCACGGCATTAAGACAGGCAAGGTCAGCATCGACGTTAGCGCCATGATTGCGCGCAAAAACACCATCGTAGATAACTTGACCAAAGGCATTGCGGGCTTATTCAAAGCCAACAAAGTGACCGCTGTTCATGGCCGTGGTCGACTACTCAAAGACAAACAGATTGAAGTGACTAGCGCCGGTGGCGAACAACAAATTCTGGCGGCAGACAATATCATTCTAGCGGTTGGTTCGGTACCAATCGATATTCCCGTAGCCGCTGTGGACAATGCCGTGATTCTAGACAATGCAGGTGCGCTCGACATTGATACTGCACCCAAGAAGCTGGGGGTTATTGGCGCGGGCGTTATTGGTTTAGAGTTAGGCAGCGTTTGGAAACGTCTCGGCTCGGAGGTCACTATTCTGGAGGCGGTAGATACGTTTCTGCCAACCGTAGACAAGCAAATCGCGCGTGAAGCGCAACGCGCTTTTGTAAAAGAGCAAGGCTTGAATATTAAGCTCGGCACCAAAGTTACTGGCAGCAAGGCCAGCAAGAAATCCGTAAAAGTCACCTATGAAGACAAAGACGGAGAACACACTGAGACCTTTGACAAACTGATCGTTGCAGTGGGTCGTCGCGCCAATACTAAAGACATTGCCAGTGATGATGCTGGGTTGGTGCTCGATGAGCGTGGCCGCATTGATGTTGACGCTCATTGTCGCACCAACATCGCCAATGTATACGCGATTGGTGACGCTGTGAAGGGGCCTATGCTGGCTCACAAAGGTTCTGAAGAGGGCGTCGCCGTGGCTGAGCAAATAGCCGGTCAGCACGCACATATAAACCACGACTGTGTGCCGTGGGTTATTTACACTCATCCTGAAATCGCTTGGGTTGGATTGACTGAAGAACAAGCCAAGGAACAAGGCAAAAATATCAAAACCGGCTTTTTCCCGTTTGCAGCGAATGGTCGATCCTTGGCTATGAACGAAAAAGGTGGCCGGGTAAAAATGATCGCCGATGCTGAAACAGATCGAATACTCGGTGTGCATATTCTCGGGCCAAATGCCTCAGAACTCATCTCAGAGGCGGTATTGGCGATGGAGTACTCTGCTTCCAGCGAAGACATTGCGCGAACCATTCATGCCCACCCGACTCTGTCGGAGGCGATGCATGAAGCCGCCCTATCGGTGAGCGGCAGAGCGCTGCACAAAGTTAATTGAAACGAAGTCAATAAGTCTGCCTTGCAGGCGTCCGCATTCGCACCGCGGCATCCTTCACTCTTCACCGTTTACTAGATTTAATTTATGTCTTTTCCTCACGAAATATTTAAAGCATACGATATCCGAGGCATTGTCGATCACTCTCTCACCGAAGAGATCGTCCAGCAAATTGGCCAAGCTGTCGGCAGTGAAGTGATTGCTAGCGGTGGTAGCAAAATTGTCATAGGTCGTGATGGTAGGCTTTCTGGTCCTCGTATG
>CALJJR010000204.1 GCA_937973905.1 uncultured Arenicella sp.
AGGCTAATTGTGATAGGTCAGGCATTACAAATACTTTCTTTTAGCTTACTAGTGCAGCGAGTATGGCGTTACGACTCTGGGAATAGTTTGGGTAGCGGGTGATGCGTTGCGCATCGACAAACGATGCAACTAAAGGCTTTATGGTCAATCGATCTAATCGTTGGGGCGAAAAGATGCGTTGACCGCCTATATAACTAATCCACATTGGGTAGGTCAGTTAGATTCTGTTCCTTTGGGGGGGGGCGAGAATCGATATAGAAAGCCAACGCACCATACCCTTTCATAACGTCTTAAACTCCTATGATGGCGCCATAGTACGTTCAAGTTCAGCTTTAGGCGCTGACAAATTCACAAAAAAGTGTAAAACAATGTGAATTGCTAAAGAATCTAAAGAAGGGAAGTGCCCGAAAGCGAGCGATCGAGTCCAATCATGAGTGTGGGCAGCAGGCAACAACCAAGGATGATCAAAGAAACTGTAGAAGATAAAGAGGGAGAGCGAGTAACAAGCGAGCCATCACTTCAAGCTTTCAGAACTCGCAGGAGGTCACAACCAAGGATAATTAAAGAAACTGCAGAAGGTAAAGAGGGAGAGCGAATAACAAGCGAGCCATCACTTCAAGCTTTCAGAACTCACAGGAGGTCACAACCAAGGATAATTAAAGAAACTGCAAAAGGTAAAGAGGGAGAGCGAGTAACAAGCGAGCCATCACTTCAAGCTTTCAGAACTCGCAGGAGGTCACAACCAAGGATAATTAAAGAAACTGCAAAAGGTAAAGAAGGCAAGCGAAAAAGAACAAAGCCAAGAAGTCACACAGCACCCGTGGTTGGGTTATTGGGTTGGGTAGGGGCCACGGGAGCTGCGTAACTTCAAAGCCAGTTCATGGTAACTGAAATTGGTTTTCGCAATCAACAAAAAACTAGACGATATGATGTGAAAAGCGGATTAAAAATCCTTCATGCTTAATACTCTACGTCGCCTTTTTCAACACGGTTTGCGAATTCGGTTTTACCGCCTTCAGCCAAAGTTTTGGCTTGGCTGCGCCAGTCTTCGCGGTCGATGCGGCCAGTGAAAGATAGAAAGTTATCCATCCAGGCAACGTGTTCATCAGTCCATTCGGCAACTTGCTTAAATTGATACACGCCGAGTGATTGTAACGTGCCTTCTAAGACCTGACCCACTCCTTTGATTTGTTTTAAATCATCGATTTGAGCGGGTGCTTCGCTGAACAACATGGGTTTCCAATCGTCGCTAATCTCCAGAGAGTCGGCTTGATCTGTTGAAAGTTTGAGACCTGGCGTAGGGCTTGCCTCAGCAGTCTGAGTTGCCGCTACCCCTAGCGCTGTGTTTGAGTTTACGCTTGATGATGCCTCTTCTTCTTTGTTTCGGCAGCAGAAAAACCAATGTGCTAGCCAACCCAAAAAGAAGGATGCGAGTAACCAAAGCCAGATTTGAAAGAATAAGAACCACATAAATTTCCCCTAATTGGTGACTCGGAATTCAATGCGGCGGTTTGCCGCTCGTCCCGAGGAAGTATTGTTGTCAGCGATGGGCTCAGATGGGCCAGCGCCGCGAGCAGTGAACCGATCTCGGTCAAGACCAAGTTCTGTAAGACGATTAACAACGGCATCAGCGCGACGTTGGCTCAACGATTTATTGAATTCTTCGCTGCCAGTGGAGTCAGTATGACCGCTGACCTCGAACTCACTGTCTGAGCATTCTTTGGCCGCTGCTGCGATTTGCGTTAACACTTGGTTGCTCTGGGCTTGAATCACTGCGTTGCCAGTTGCAAAGTTGATTTTTGTCTCTGTAAGCAAAGTTTTTATTGTTACCTGACACCGTGGAGCCACAACCGCAAGCTGATTAATAGACTCGCCGCTATACACATTGGCAAGCAAAGAACCGAGACGTGTCTTTTTCTCATCGCTGGTAACCTCACCGAGTAAGCTTAATCGGTTATCGGCAAATTCGACGCCAGCTTTGTTGTCGACCGAGTTCATCAAGTTCAGAGCTGCAGCAAAGTCTGGGTTTGGTAACAGGTTATCACCCACCGTCAGTTCATCTCGTACCCGATTGGGACCAAAGACTTGCTGGGCCTTGGCGACCAAGGTGCTGATACTTGCTTGGCTATCAAGTTCGCCGCGTAGGACAACTTGATCGCCTTGAAAAGTCGCTATCATTGAACCTGGTGTGAGTTCGATTGGTTCCTCTGTGGGTGTTACAACGTCGCCCACAAAACTGACTGATCGCACACCCTCGGCGCTTTTAGCTGCCGTGATAGCTTGCTCGACTGATTCTTGACTCGGTGCGTTACCGGTGAGCAAGACTTCGCGCCCACGATTGTATGTTTCCGCTTTGGCCCAAGGCTGTACTTTGCTCGTTGCCTGATCGGCATTCGCGGCAACCAAATTTTCAATCGGATGCCATTGAAAGAACAACAGAGGTAGCAAAAGTAACAACGGTCCGATCAGAAAAGGCCAAATCCCGGCGCAAAATAGATCGCAATGTTTTTTCACTTCTTGTCCCCAAGTTTATTATTAGTGCAGACAGACAGTTTGCACTTCAGAACGACAGGCGGCAAGAGTCCGTAACATTTGTTTTAGGTTTCATCTTCATCCAATTCTAGAAGGGCGACACTTTGTACAGCATTGCCCGCAATTCCCTTAATTGATCCATACATTGAGTTGGTGTTGAGCAATACTCGGTCAATTTGCTTCTCGCGTTTTTTCCAAGCCATCTGCATGGCGCGCTTTTCGCTTTCAAGGTCAGACTTAAGCTGTGTAAAGCCTTCAACAATCGCCTCGATTTGCATGCGAAACTCGTTGCTGGTCAAAAAGTCATACAGCATACCCATTTTGTCACCCTTGTTTTCCTGGATGACGAGTGCTTGCGAGATCTCGATAAGTGATTGACGAAGCACCTGACTCAGGTTCTTAAACGCGCTAAAAGAACAAATCCATACCCCATCTATTTGCCCGAGGCTATCCATACCATCCGGCATGGATTGAGTAACGAGCACGCCTACATCGGCCCCTTTTTGCTGAATATCGCCTTTAAACTTTTCAATCCACGCAGGGGAAAAACTCTTGGTGCGCTTGCTCTCATAATAAATAGAGCCACAATCGGTATTCTGCTGAGTATTTATTCTTTGCAGTGTGTCGGCACCCATTGCACCTTTTTTGACTTCTTCGATAGAGTCGAGTGGAAAGGCGCTGCGCAGCCACTCTTCGATTGCGAGTTCTTGGGCTTCGCCTTGCAGTTGCATGGAACCTTGTTCTGCCTGGCGTTGCGCGTCTTGCAGCTTATTCTTTAGTTGCTCAATTACTTGCTCGCGTTCAGCGACTTTAAGTTCGATGTCGCCCTGCAGTTGCTGCTTTATTTTCTCGCTCTCTGTTGCTAGCCGTTGCGTATATTGTTTTTGCATTGCTAACTCTACGTCTGAGCGCATGGATTTTTGCTCGCGCTTTAAGCGTTCGATCTCAGCTTGCGCTGTATTGAGTTGAATTACTTTTTCAGCTTGCCGAGCAAGTTCTTGTTCCATCGCCTTAATGCGGTCCGCTTGCTCCTGTTCAACTTTAGCGAGCATTTTTTCTCGCTCAGTTATTAATGATGCAGAAACTTGTTCAGCAATGGTCTCCTCGAGTTTGGCGGTTTGCTGGTCTATGACTCTTTGCTGGTCCTTGATTCGATTCTGTTCGGTGGCGAGTTGCGACTGATACTTCTGCCGAGCTTGCTCTTCGAGCTGGTGATAGAGCAGTTCATTAACGTCTATCTCAGTGCCACAGTTCGGACAACGCGTACTTTTGCTGTCAGTCATTAGGCTGCAAGTTGTGCAAAGAACTCAGTGAGTGCTGGAGCACCACCGCTTTCCCAGGTTTTAAGCGCTGCAGTACCAATTACGGCAATATCGGCATGGCTCGCGATAAAATCTACGTCGGATTTTTGGCTTACCCCAAAACCCACAGCAAGTGGCAGGTCGGTGTACTTTCGGCAAGTAGACAAGAAATCAGCGACTTCAGCGTTCATCTCCGTTTGCGAACCGGTAACTCCTTTACGAGCAACGCAATAGACAAAGCCTTTGGCCGCCTGCGCTAATTTCTGTAAGCGCTCTGGGCTATTTGTTGGAGTCATAAGAACGATGGGGTCTAGATCTAATTCGGCCGCGAGTTCATGCAGTTCGCCAGCTTCATCAACGGGCAGATCTGGGAGGATAAATGCGCTACCACCGGCCGCTTTGAGGCGCTGCATAAAGTCACGTGGGCCGGTTTTAAATACGGTATTAAAGTAGCCCATCATGACTACTTTAAAATCAAAGATGTCAGTCACGCGTTGCATAAACTCGAAGCAATCATCGACGTGCACGCCGTTTTGAATCGCCTGTTGATTGGCCTTTACGAATAAAGGTCCATCCGCTGAGGGTTCTGAGAACGGAAATTGCAATTCGACTAATTCCACACCAGCCGCCGCCATTATCTCAAGCTCTTGCCAATTCTCTTCGAATGAGGGGTAACCACAGACCACATGCGTCATTAATAGCGCACCACGCGAGCTTCCCTCGCGCGCTGCTAACTGCTCAGAGATATAGTTACTCAGTGCCATATTCGTTTGCCTTTGCTCGAATAAATTGCTTCCAATGGTCATCGCCGATGGCGTCGGCGATCGTGAAGATGTCTTTGTCTCCGCGGCCAGACATATTGATGAGAACAACTTCTTTCGTACTCATGCTCGCTGCTTCAGTAAGCGCTTGCGCAAAGCCGTGGGCGCTCTCCAGTGCTGGGATCAAACCTTCGGAGCGCATAGTAAGCTTGAGAGCTTCGGTTACTTGTTCGTCGGTGACCGCCTCAAAGCGCACTCGTTCTTGTTCCCACAAATGCACCAAGACAGGATTAACGCCAATATAATCAAGGCCAGCAGCAACTGAATGCGTCTCCAGCATATTGCCATCATCGTTCTGAAGGAAGTACGTCTTCATGCCCTGCGCAACGCCAACCGATGCGTCTTTGTATGCCAATCTCGCCGCATGATTGCCTTTGCCGGGTCCAAATCCACCAGCTTCACAACCCACTAATTCCACATCTGAGTCATCCATAAAGCCTTGAAATAGGCCAATTGCATTGCTGCCGCCACCAACACAGGCAAATACGCGATCCGGTAGACGGCCGCTTAAGGCCATCAGCTGGTCACGCGCTTCTCTACCGATGATTGATTGGAACCAGCTGACCATCTCAGGGAATGGATGCGGGCCGCAAGCGGTGCCGAGCACGTAGTGGGTGTCATCCATATTGGTGACCCAGTCTCTTAGGCATTCATTGATGGCGTCTTTGAGTGTTTGCTGCCCATCCCTAACCGCGATTACTTCTGAGCCCATGTTTTCCATCCAGAAAACATTCGGACGTTGTCTTGCGACGTCGACGGCGCCCATATAAATCTTGCTATGAAAGCCGAATCTAGCCGCCATCGTTGCGGTCGCATAGCCGTGTTGACCCGCGCCTGTTTCGGCAATGACCCTTGACTTGCCCATACGTTTCACCAGCAGACCTTGGCCCATCACGTTGTTGATTTTATGTGACCCTGTGTGATTCAAATCCTCGCGTTTGACATAGATCTGAGCACCGCCAAGCTGTTTGGATAGATTGGCCAAATGTGTGATGGGAGTAGGGCGGCCAGAGTAGCTCTGCATCAGTTCAACAAACTCTTGCCAAAAGCTAGGATCTTCGCGAGCATCTCTAAACGCACGTTTGAGTTCTTCAATCGTGCTGTGCAAAATCTCGGGCAGAAAAGTGCCACCGTAATCGCCGTAGTAACCTTCACGGCCGTCTTTGAAATCGAATAAATCCATCTGGATGGTCTTAAAAAAACTGCGTGCCGTCAGCGCACTGCAGAACGGCTAAATCGGCCGCATATCGTAACACTGCGCGGTGAAGGGTGACAGTGTTTTGGGGGCTTCGATAGGCTCTTGCGTCTCATGGTATGCTCTCGCCGCTGCTTCAGCTGTAGGCTAACTATGGATCAAATTACCTTCATCAAAATTGTTTCCGCATTGATCTATCCGCTTGGACTCTTTGTCGTATTAAACATTCTGGCGTTGTTTAGCAGATTGATCCGCTGGGTAAATCTGAGCCGGGGGTTGGTAGTTGTCGCTTGGGCAGGCCTAATTTTAGCGAGTAACCCGAGGTTTTCAGATGCGCTCGTCGCTAGCTTGGAAAGCAAATTCCCGCAACAAGCGATGGGTAATATTCAACAACATGATGCAATCATCGTGTTGGGTGGAGGCTTGCGCATTCCTTTACCTCCTGCTCGGAGCGTGCAATTGAGTAGTGGCAGTGATCGATATTGGCATGCCGCGAAACTTTATCAGGAAAGAAAAGCTGGGTTAATCATACTTGCAGGGGGCAATGTCTTCCTTCAGCCTGGCTTTAAAGGAGAAGCTTTCTATGCGGCGCAGTTGCTGCAAGATTGGGGAGTGCCACCACAGGCCATCAAAATTGAATCAGAGAGCCGGAACACTGAGCAAAACATCGGCAATATTTCGGCGTGGTTGAGTGAGCAGGGAATTTCATCTGTATTGCTCGTGACTAGCGCGTACCATATGCCGCGCGCGCTAAAATCTTTGACTGGCTTGCCGCTGGCTGTGACCCCGGCATCTGCAGATATCTTGGTGCGAGAAAGCAGGCGACCGGGTTGGTTAACCTGGCTGCCCTCGGCTGCTGCATTGAACATGACAACACTTGCATTGCACGAATACTATGGGATGGCCTTTTTGGCACTCAAAAAAAGCTTTTAGAGCAGCCTGTAGCTACAGATTTTCTAGTCGCTAAAGGCTGAAAGTTTTAGCGGCCCTTTAGCGGGGTCCGGTGATAAATAGGCTGTACAGCCAATATGATCTTCGCCGACCATAAATTGGTGTAAATAATAGTGGTCGTTATTAATCAAGCCCCTGAAAGAGAATGTATGGTGCCCGGGGCTTAGGAGATCGAGGGTGCTCATTTTGTAATTGACACCTACGCCAATGGCTTTTCCATAAGCCTCTTTGCGTGTCCATAAAGAGAGAAAACGTTCCGCATCGACATTACCTTCTGGGTCTATCACATGCAATTGTTCTTGGGCAGAGAACTTTCGCTGTGCTATCGACGTAAAATTTCCGCGGCGATGTTTCGATTCGATATCAACACCAATGTCGACCGTTCGAGTGAATGCGTAGATTCCTATGCTTTCCTCTGTAGAATTTGAATCTGTAAAATTAAACGTAATATTGAACGGGTTGGGGTTGAGATAGGGTTTGTTTAAACGCGTATACGCGAGCGTTAACTCGGAAGCTTCGGTCTTACAATAGGCCGATAAGAGCTGGAATAAATAATACCGGCCAGCCAAATAGGCGTCTTTTTGAGCGGCTGTCGGCCGGCGTTCATACCGGTTACGTTGATGGTCGTTAAGATAGCGCAAAGCCGTATCTCGCTGTTCATCAGTGAGACGCATTGATAGAGCCCAGAGGTGAACCTCATCCTCACCAATTTGCGAAACTTCGCCGGGTAGAGCGCGTTGCCATAGAAGTTTGGCCGCAATCGGGTTTTGATCGTTATTTATTGTTGGCAATGGTTTGATCAAATGCGGGGTCTTTCAACCCAAGATACTATTAACTGGTACCATAGCAGTATGAACGCAAAAATTATAATCGCTGTCGTTGTCGTCGCTTTGATTGGGGCTTTTTTCGCTTTTGATTTGCAGCAGTATTTCAGCTTGCAAACCCTCAAGGAGCAGAAAGATTCGTTAAACGAGTTGTACAACAATAATCCTGTTCCCATTGCGGCCGGGTATTTCCTAACCTATGTGGTTTTCACTGCGCTCGCCTTACCGGCGGCCGCGATTCTGACTCTGGCCGCTGGCGCAATTTTTGGCTTTTGGTGGGGCGTCGTTTTGGTATCTTTTGCGAGCACAATTGGGGCAACTTGTGCATTTTTGCTGACCCGGTATTTGTTTCACGATACTGTTGAGAGCAAGTTTGGTGATCGATTAAGTGCCGTTAACAAAGGCATTGAGGCCGAAGGGGCGTTCTATGTATTTGGTCTCCGCCTAGTCCCATTGTTTCCCTTCTTTGTAGTGAACTCAGTGCTGGCACTGACCAAAATCAAAACCGTCACGTTTTACTGGGCGAGTCAGCTAGGCATGCTGGCTGGCACAGCGGTGTTTGTAAACGCGGGCACACAGCTTGCAGATATTGAGAGCACCTCCGATATTCTGTCGCCCAAACTCATACTCTCATTTGTGTTATTGGGTGTGTTCCCAATTTTGGCGAAATGGGCGTTATCAATGTTGCGCAAGAAAACCGATCTCGACGAACCGAAAACCAATCAGCAAGGAGTTGGTCATGAGTAAATTTGATGCAAATCTGGTTGTTATTGGAGCTGGCTCGGGTGGCTTGGTCAGTTCTTATATCGCTGCCGCAGTTAAAGCTAAAGTAATTCTTATCGAGCGGCATAAGATGGGCGGTGATTGCCTAAATACCGGCTGTGTTCCCAGTAAAGCGATATTGCGATCTGCGAAGATTGCCAGCTATATGAATCGTGCTGAGGAGTTTGGAATTGAGTCAGTACCTGTCAAGCCTGTGTTTAAAAAAGTGATGCAGCGGGTGCACGACGTTATTGCTGAGATAGAACCGCATGACTCCATTGAGCGCTATACCGACCTCGGCGTGGAATGCGTCACTGGCGAAGCAGAGATTATTGATAAGCATCATGTGCGTGTTGGTGAGCGAACAATTTCTGCCAAGAGCATCATAATTGCCGCTGGCGCAAGACCCTTTGTGCCGCCGATTGAAGGGCTCGATGGCATCAAATATCTGACCTCAGACACTGTCTGGGATTTGCAGGAATTGCCCAAGAGACTGGTTGTCTTGGGTGGTGGCCCGATCGGTTGTGAGCTGAGTCAAGCGTTCTCGAAATTGGGCTCAGAGGTTACCCTAGTGGAAATGATGGGCCAAGTAATGGGGCGAGAAGACGGTGATGTTGCTGACTATGTTGCTACTACCTTGCGGAGTGACGGGATCAAGGTGTTGACCGAACACAAAGCAGTCAAATTCACCGATGGCCGAGAAAAAACTCTCACTTGCGAGACCGGCGGCGAGACAATCGAAATTCCCTTTGATGAAGTCATTGTGGCGGTCGGCCGCAAAGCCAATAGCGATGGTCTGCAGTTGGAAAAGTTGGGTATTAAAACCCGCCGCAACGGCACCATCGAAACCGATGACTATCTGCGTACCGCGGTGCCAAACATCTTCGCCTGCGGGGATATAGCTGGGCCTTATCAATTTACGCATACCGCGTCGCACCAAGCTTGGTTTGCAACGGTCAATGCGCTGTTTGGTTTCGTGAAAAAGTTTAAAGTTGATTATCGTGTGATTCCTTGGGCCACTTTTACCATGCCGGAAGTAGCGCGCGTGGGCATCAATGAAACAGAAGCTAAGCAACAAGGAATTGACATAGAAGTCACGCGGTACGGGATTGATGACCTTGATCGTGCCATCGCCGATGGTGAAGCGAAAGGCTTCGTAAAGATTATTACCCCACGTGGCAAAGACAAGATTTTAGGTGCGATCATCGTTGGGCATCATGCCAGTGACCTGATAGCTGAATACGTGCTTGCCATGAAGTACAACCTTGGCCTTAATAAAATATTGGGCACTATTCACCTCTATCCCAGCTTGGCCGAAGCCAATAAATACGTAGCGGGTAATTGGAAGCGCGAGCACCAGCCACACACATTGCTGAAATGGGTAGAGCGATTCCATCGATGGCGTCGCAGTTGAGTGCCTAACATTTAGTTCATGGCGCTCAGACCTCTTGTAAACCTTTTATAGGACGACGCTCAACCCAGCATTAATTCGCATATAAGTGGTTTTAAAGGTCTTCAATGACTAAAATAGCCGGGCACTGTATTGGCACCGCTGCGTCGCCTCCAATTCTGGTTTAATAGTTATGAATCGTAAACTGATCTTCGCGCAAACGGGGTTAGGTTCAGATTTGCATGCTTTATGTTTTGTTGATGTTAGCGTCAGCAAAATAGGCGTAAGCTTTTGAGCAGCACTGCGCTCTCTGAAGCTGTTAAGATTCTGCGCGAGGGTGGTGTCATTGCCTATCCTACAGAGTATTGTTTTGGTTTGGGGTGCGACCCCCAGAACAGTGCAGCGGTGCGCCGAATTCTCAAAATCAAGGAGCGTGCCGAAGGGCAAGGGTTGATCTTGGTTGCAGCCAATACTCACCAGGTTGAACAGTATGCCGTTCTCTTAGGTCTCGAACGGCAAGCGCAGATTCAGAACGGCTGGCCTGGCCCTACCACCTGGATACTGCCGGTAAAAGATGCTACACCTGCATGGATTCATGGCGACCATCAAAGCGTTGCGATGCGCGTCACCGCACACCCCTTGGTGTCGGATATTTGTCTTCAGTTCGGTGGCGCGATTGTGTCCACCAGCGCCAACCGGCACGGACGACCATCGTTGCTGGGGACGAGTGAAGTCATTGCTGAGCTTGGCGAAGAACTTGATTTAGTCGTTGACGGCCCGATTGCGGCAACTGCACAAACTCAATCTGCATCGAGCATCTTCGATGCCATCTCCGGCGAGCAACTAAGATGAGTGATTTTTCAGTTTCGAATACCGCAGATGTACTTGAGTATCTAAAAGATTTGCAAGATCGAATTTGCGCCGAGCTGAGCTTGATTGATGGCGCGCAGTTCGTTGAGGATGCGTGGTCGCATGAGAACGGCAGTGGATATGGTCGTACTCGAGTTCTAGCTGATGGGGATGTTATTGAAAAGGGCGGGGTTCTTTTCTCGCATGTGCAAGGAAATCAGATGCCGGCTGCTGCCACCGCTAAACGCCCAGATTTGGCTGGTAAAGATTGGCAAGCAATGGGCGTTTCTCTGGTCATTCATCCGCGCAACCCCAACGCGCCTACTTCGCATATGAACGTGAGGTTTTTTGTTGCTGGAGCCAACAGTGAAAAGCCGGTTTGGTGGTTTGGCGGCGGCTTTGATCTGACCCCATACTACGGTTTTCGCGAGGATGCCGTGCACTGGCATCAGACGGCGGCAGAGGCTTGTGAGGGGTTTTCCGGAGGCAGTTACGCAAAGTATAAAAAATGGTGTGATGACTACTTTCATTTGCCTCACAGGAGTGAACAAAGAGGCATCGGCGGTTTGTTTTTTGACGATCTAAACGAACCAGATTTTGCGTCTTGCTTTTCGTTTCAACAGAGTGTGGGGAATCATTATCTGCCAGCGTACGCCCCAATTCTGCGGCAACGCAGTCAGCAAGCCTACACCGATGCGCAACGCCAATGGCAATTGCTGCGGCGTGGCCGATACGTAGAGTTTAATCTTGTGCATGATCGAGGAACCCTGTTTGGTTTACAGTCGGGTGGTCGAACAGAATCAATCCTAATGTCTTTGCCTCCATTGGTGGCTTGGTCGTACATGGCGCAGCCAAATGCGGGGAGTGATGAGCAAAAGCTGCTTGATGAATTTTTACAACCCAGAGATTGGTTGGCCTAATGCTGTGGTATCGCTTGCTACTCAATCTAGCCATTCCTTTTGGCTTATTGGGTCTTTGTTTGCGTGGTTTTCGCAATCCGGCCTATTGGTCCAGATGGACTGAACGGTTTGGCTGGGTGCCGGCGCATATCGCGTCAGTCGCCCCTTTCGATTTATGGATTCATGCCGTGTCGGTGGGTGAAGCCCGTGCGGCGGTACCATTGGTGAATCGGCTGTTGCAGGAGCATCCGGGGCATAAAATATTAGTCACCACAACGACGCCAACCGGCTCTAATATGGTGCAGATGTTGCTGGCTGACAAAGTAGAGCATTGCTATTTCCCTTACGATTTAGGGTGGGCGATGAACCGATTCGTGGGTGCTATTCAGCCCAAAATGGCGCTCATAATGGAAACTGAGATTTGGCCAAATATGGTGAGGTCGGTGAGCAGATCAGGTGCGACCTTGCTCTACACCAATGTGCGCTTATCAGAGAAATCCTATGCTGGATATGCGAAGTTTCCAAGCATTGTGGGGCCAACGCTTGAGCTGGTAGATCATTTTGCGGTTCAGGGCGCCCTAGATTCCAAGCACTTGCAGCTTTTGGGTGTGCCAGCCGAGAAAATTATCACTACTGGTTCGATAAAGTTTGATGTAAGCGTTCCAGCGAGCTTGCGAGAGTCGGCCGAAGTGCTACGACGCCATCTCGGTCAAGACCGACTCATCTGGATTGCGGGGAGCACGCGCGAAGGAGAAGAAGGTCGAATTTTCAAAACTTATACAAAGCTCAAGCAAGAGTTCCCTACTTTATTGCTGCTGTTGGTTCCTCGGCATCCTGAGCGTTTCGACCAGGTAGCGAGAAAAGCACAGCGTAAGGGGCTAACTTGTGTTCGTCGGACGCAAGACGCTGAACAATTGGATTCGTCCATCGATGTCTATTTAGGCGACACAATGGGCGAGCTTTCGCTGATGTATGCCAGCTCAGATGTGGCTTTTGTCGGAGGTTCCTTGGTGCCACTGGGTGGGCAAAATATACTGGAGCCGAGCGCTCTGGGAATCCCTGTTGTGTTTGGCCCCCATATGTTTAATTTTCCAGAGATCAGCAAATGGACCGTGAAAGAAGGCGCGGGCAAGATGGTTCAAAACAGCGATGAATTAGCAACGACCATCGGAGAGTTGCTGCGCAATCCATCGTTGAGGGATGAGATGGGAAGTCGTGGAATAGAAATGATTGAGGCGCACAAAGGTGCCTTAGAGAAGAACTATCACTTAATAAAGTCGTATTAATTGTGATCACCAATGATGGTGATCAAGAATACACGCTGTGTTGGTTACGATTTAGCAGTCGTAAAAAAACCGCACTGTCATCGAGGTTGATGACAGCGCGGTTGCTGGATACTCCGGGGGGAGGAGTAAGAGCTACTTTGAAGTTTTAGAAGCGAAAGTTAACGCCGAAATTAACCGAATCTATATCGAAGTCGCCTTCTTGAGTGGTGGTTGCCAAACCACCTGGGCCGCCGCCAGTTCTAGAGAAGCGGATATCGTCTACGTCTGTTGCGGTGTATTCCAGAAACAAACCGAACTGATCGTTAATACTGTACTCAGCACCTAAACGGTATTGTATGGCGGTTGCATCATCATCGCCGTTGGCAAACGGTGGCTGAGAACCAGCGGCTGTACCAACTGAACCACCATAGCGACCATCTACGTCAAAGCTTGTTTGCCCAATACCGAATCCTAGGTACGGTTTGATGGCACCCAAATTGAATTGATAAGTAGCTCTTATCAACGTGGTATCAACATCAAAGGAACCTTCAGAGCGTCCTTCGCTGGCTAAGAAGTCGTTGCCCAAAAAGCGGATATTCTCGGCAGAGTGTTCGCTGTTTGAATAGCTCACCTCTACGTCGATTTTGTTTCCGTTTGAAGATTGAAACACGGTGCGGCCAAACTTAATACCAAACCCTTCGTCAGAATCGCCAATCAGGTCGATGGTTCGAGTTACGCCAGCCACCGGTGCCGTACTAGAGGTATTTACATCATCTAAGTCGGCTGAGTTAATACTAATCCCAGCGTACCAAAGTTTGTCTTCGGCTGTCGCGGTGCCGCTGTATACGCCAATAGCGCTTATAACACTTAGCGTTAAAACGCTCTTTCTAATGTTCATTGGGGTCTCCAAAATTCTTTCTGTCATCGCTCGTTGTTAGGTTTGTTAAGGTTGTTACCCAACACCGACGGAGCGAGCACGGTGCTGGGTAACATTGAACGCCTCAAGTGATTTCAAGCAGTTTTCCCGTAACCAACCCAACCGGGGTAAGTCGCAGCGATCAATAAGAGCAAGGGGACATAAGCCGCTGCAACAAACCGAACTACTCGAGCAACACGTCGAAAAACAACTTCGTTATGAGGCTTTCAATAGGTAAGTGGCTTGCGGTCTAGAAAAGGTTCAAAAAAAATAAAAATATTTTATTTGAACCTTTTTAGTGAATGAAACCACTTAATAAGTGTAAGTAGATGAAATGCAAAGCATGCGTGAGCCGGTCAATAGACGAATAGATTTAGTAAATGACCTTTAATGCAGGGGAATGATGAACGGTACCAACGCAGGCAATGCGTCTCTAATAGAGCTTGATGATGAATCACTGATTGGTTTGATCGGCGACGAATCTAGCAAGGCGGCGCTGCGGATTATTTACGACCGCTATCGCCGTTCGCTTGGCAGTTTTCTGCGCGGCAAAATTCAACATGATCGAGTCGTTGATGAACTTTATAACGACGTTATGTTGGTAGTCTGGCAGAAGGCTTGCGACTTTCGCGGTGATGCAAAAGCGTCGACTTGGATATTTGGTATTGCTTATCGTTTGTGTATGTCTGAAATAAGAAAAAATCAACGTCAACCGTTGACCAGTTCCGAGTTCGAACTTGATGAGATGGTAGATAGTTCTACAATTGAAGCGTATTCCGCTCCCGCGGATGATTTGCAACTTGCGCTGAGGTCATTAACGGAAGAGCATCGTGAGGTAATTCAATTGGCTTACTATCATGGTCACAGTGTCGCCGACATCAGTGAATTGATGGGGTGCCCCGTCAATACAGTCAAAACGCGTCTTTTTCACGCCAGACAAAAGCTTAAGGCAAAGATTGAAATTGATAATAAAAAAGCAGCTCTGGGTAGCTAAGAGTACAGTAGGGTAAACAATGAGTAACAATCAAAATAAGTCGGATATGTTAAAGGAACTCGCAATTTTTGAGTACGTTGCGGGTGATCAATCGTCTGAAACGAGGGTTAATTTTGAAAAAATGATGGCCGCGGACCCTGAATTGCGAGCCGCAGTGGAGGCAGAAATTGCCCTGCGAGATGCTCTCCAAGAAACAGATAGTGCTGCACCCGTGGCGATGGAAAACTTTGATGCCTTAATGGCACGGATAGTTGCCATTGAAGAATTTCCCAAAGTAGATAATCAGGTTGAGGAGCTTGATCAAAACCTAAATAGTTCAGGCAATGTGGTTGCTGTTCCATTTTGGCGTAAGCCGTATGCCGCCATGGCCGCCAGTGTGGCGTTGGTAGCTGTGCTCGCGACGGGATTTTTGCAAAACCTTAACGCGCCAGAATACATAACTTTGTCGGATCAACAAGCATCCGATCAAATTGACGTGCCGCAGGCCATGTATGAAAACAGACTACTGCGCGTGGATCTGGTTTCATCGCTGGGTACATCAGACATTGAACAATTGCTAGAAAAGTATGAACTGCAGATGGTCAATCATTCGCCTCGCAGTAGCTCCATTATTGTGGTGGCTGGTTCTAAAAGTGTGGAAGAGCAATTAAGTGCATTATCTGCTGACCCAAGAATTACGAACGCAACAGCAGTGGCAACCGGCAATGAAGAATAAGAGTATGGGGTTAAGTATCTATTGCGCAATGTTTGCACTGCTCTTGATAATTGTGCCAGTGAGCAATGCGAGCGAGCAAGGCACAATAGATCAAATTGCTGACAACCAAAAAGAGTGGGTTGTAGTGCTGAATGACCCTCGACCGGCGCGTGCCCGCGGTTGGCTAAGTAACAGTTACCAAGATAGCGCCAATTACCAAAATTCACTTGAGTTGAAGCGCTTCGGCCGCCGAGTTGCTCGTAAGCATGGTCTGGTGCTAAAAGACCAATGGCTTATTGAAAGCATGGGGCTCTATTGTCTAATCGTTAAATTTAAAGACAATTCAGAGCAAGCATTGCAAGCCTTGTTAAGTGATAAGCGTGTCGAGTGGGTGCAAGAGTCTAACGAGTTCAAACTGTTAGCGAGCGAAGAAAGCATTAATGCCGAGACAATGCACTCGATTCCGGCGAGTAACTCCTTGAGCAAAATTCCAGCGAATGTCGATGGCAGCGGTATCGTGATTGCCATTATCGATTCCGGCGTTGATAGCGATCACCCAGATTTGGCGCCAGCGATTAAACTGAACACGGATTTTGTCGCCGCGAATGGCGTAGCCGTTACTGCAGCGGAAGTACATGGAACTGCGATAGCCGGTGTGATCGTGGCTCGCCAAAATGAAGAGTTAGGCACCAGCGGCGTCGCTCCCGGAGCTGATTTGTTGGCGCTCAGAGGGTGTTGGGAGCAGCAAAGCGGTGCTACGCGGTGTAGTACTTTGTCGCTCGCCCGTGCCTTGAATGCTGTAATCCTTAACCAGCCTGATATCCTGAACTTGAGCCTTTCTGGCCCAGCAGACCGCTTGCTTAGTGCCTTGTTACGCAGAGTGGTGACCGATGGCACGCGAGTCATGGCCGCGTTCGATCCAGCGCGCCCCAATCATGAGCGATTTCCGAGTTCGAACGATGGCGCACAAATTGTGCGAGCAGATCGCTTGAACCAAGAAGTAGCGGGTGTATTTACTGCACCAGGTGCCCAGCTTGTTACGTCGCCGGGCTCAGGGTATAACTTTATGACAGGTCATTCGGTTGCCACCGCTTATGCCAGTGGTGTGCTCGCCCTGCAAAAGCAGGCTGAGCAAACTACCCGAACTATGCCCTTGGCATCCACTGGTCGTAATAGCCAATATAGATTAGTAAATTTGGTAACCCAGAGAAAATAGTAGATCAGGCTGATCTACATCAAAGCCGGTCATAACGGAGAGATCGCTATCACCGTGCAAAGCCTTCGCTTCAAAGGACCAGCGATCAAGCGCGTACTGTAAACCTATTTCAGCAAATTCAATACTGCTCACCGGTGCACTGGATTCTATGTCTGCAATGCCTAGCCCGACAATGGCATTCAGATTAGAGCTTAATGGTCGACGCAATCTGGCGTCGATTGAGACACTACGAAATCCACGCCCTAACCAATCATTGCTTGCGCTGATTGAGATTGATTGGTTGCGGTTCAAATGCCAATCGAGTGCCACTTCGGTGAAATCGGGGTTGCGGGCAAAAGCGTTGGAGAACTCATAACGTCGAACAGACGCTGTGAGGGCTTGTTGAGAATCTTTGCTTAAATTTAGTGGCAGGAAGTAGCCAGCATAAAATTGACACCCATCGCTCCAGCCTTGATTGCGAGCGGGGTTGCTCGTGTAACAATCGGCGCCGGCGAACCCGCCAGAATTGTGCGACCAATCAAGACGTAAACCCAACGATGGGTCGTCTCCAGAAACGTTCAAACCTTTTAGAAACTGGCTGTTGGACACCTTTGCGTCCAGTTTTAAGACATCCGCATATGTTGTCAATGAGGCTGACAATAGCAAGCTTGCGAAAGTGAATCTGAAAGCCATCGAATCAATCTAGGTGAAAATAGAAATGCATACTAGAACTGACCGGTTGGCATCTAGTTGGCTTGCATTCTCAGTAACAGAGACAGCGTCTTGGCATCTTGGATTTCGCCAGATTGTGCCATTTCTAATGCATCTGCGAGCGGAACCCAGTGCGCCTCAAGTTGCTCTGCATCATCCAGCTTGACTGTTCCGGCTGTGATTTCTGTAGCTTTATAAAGATACAAACGTTCATTGCTGAATCCGGGGCTCGGGATTATGGTGCCCATGTCTTGCCACTGCCCGGCCGTGATGCCCGCTTCTTCTTCCAGTTCTCGTTGTGCGGTTTTTAATGGCGACTCGCCTGGTTCCAAACAGCCTGCCGGCAGCTCCCAAATCGTCTCTTGCACCGCGTGACGCCACTGTTTTAGTAAGCATAATTCATTTTTGTCATTGATTGCCGCAATCACCGCACCGCCTGGGTGCCTAACGATGTCGAAGTAAGTCTCGCCACCGCCACGCAATTCAACCGGTTCTTCGTACACGGCGATAAGTTTGCCTTGATGAATTAATTTGTTTGGCATGAGGTAGGAAAATCTTGTTTGCTTTACACAAACCGCAGTAATGAAGGCCGATAGCTGCTTGGCGCTTGGTAGCCCAATAGATTGAAAACGGTTGCCGCTACATTGCTGAGCCCGGCATCGGCTGCCGGATCTAGTTGATATTCGCCATTAAAACTGGGGTCGACAATTGCGAACGGTACCGGGCTGAGTGTGTGGCTAGTTTTGAGCACTTTTTCGCCATTCTTCTCGGTATACATAATGTCCGCATTGCCATGGTCTGCGGTATAAATCAGTATGCCATTGTGCTTCTTAATGCAGTCGAGTAAGCGTGCGACACACTCGTCGACCACCTCCATCGCTGCAACAGCAGCGGCGAAATCTCCGGTGTGACCCACCATGTCACCATTGGCCAGATTCAGCCTTCCGTGGCGAAAACGACCGGATTCAATCAACTCAATGGCCGCTTCGGTGATCTCACGCGCTTTCATTGCGGGTGCTTCGTTAAACTCGATATTGTCCGAAGGGATTTCAATATAGGTTTCGAGGTCTTCGTCTAAGTATCCTGAACGGTTGCCGTTCCAGAAGTAGGTCACGTGGCCATATTTTTGGGTCTCACTAATTGCAAACAGAGCAACGTCTTCAGCCACTAAATATTCGCCCATGGTTTCGCCAATTTCGGGTGGATTGACCAGGTAGTTGTTGGGTATTAATTCGTCGCCGTCGTACTGCAACATGCCGGCGAAAAAGACCTTCGGGTGCGGCGCAATCTCATCGCGATCAAATTTTTCGAACTGTTCATCTTCATAAGTCCGGGATATCTCCATGGCCCGATCACCACGAAAATTATAGAAAATAAGCGCATCTCCATCCGCCATCTTACCGATTGCTTGTCCTTCTTTCTGAACCACAAATGCAGGTAAGTACTGGTCATCTTTACCAGTGCTTTCATATAGCGTTTCCACCGCTTCGGCGGCAGAGCTAAAAGCTTGGCCTTGTCCGTGAGTATGACATTCGTAGCCACGTTTAACCATTTCCCAATCAGCTTCGTATCGGTCCATGGTGATGGTCATGCGTCCACCACCGCTGGCAATGCAGAAATCAGCGCTGTATTGCTCATTGATATGTTCGAGCACTGATTCGGTTTGTGCAATATAGGTGAGAGCTGAGCGAGCGCCGACATCACGGCCATCGAGGAGTAAGTGCAAACGACATTTTTTCACACCTTCTAGGGCGGCTCGCTCCATGAGTGCATAAAGGTGCTTATTATGCGAGTGAATGTTGCCATCACTGTGTAGCCCCATAAAGTGCAGCGTGTTTTCTCTGCCTTGTTTGATTGCGCTTTGCCAAACTTCGGTTTGAAAGACTGAACCTTCGGCTAATGCTTGGTTTACAAGTTTTGCACCTTGCGCAAATATTCTGCCTGCGCCGAGCGCATTGTGGCCGACCTCACTATTGCCCATATCGTCGTCACTGGGCAAACCTACGGCGGTGCCATGTGCCAATAAGGTGCAGAACATGGGTTGTTCGGCAAGCATATCTAAGGTTGGAGTGTTGGCTTCGGTGACAGCATTGCTAGGCCCGGGCGGTGCCACACCAACACCGTCAGCAACAAGCAGCAAAACGGGTCCAGGACGACCGCTAAACGAAGGGTGTTTTGTTAATTCTAGTTTCATGGCTTTCTTAATATGGCTTGCAGAGCGGCCAACGCTTTACCGCGATGGCTATGTTGTCTTTTTTCCGCTGCGCTGAGTTCAGCCGAGTGCTGGCTGAGAGATGGGTCGAAGAAGATTGGGTCGTAGCCAAATCCACCTTCGCCCTTTGGCTCCAGCGCAATTTCCCCTTCCCAACTGCCCTGACAGATGATTGGCGTAGGATCGAGTGCGTGTTGCATAAAGACCAGCACACATTGAAATCGCGCATTGCGCTCTTGTATGCCTTCAAGGTTGCGCAACAACTTTTCATTGTTCGCTGCATCGCCACCATCCGCATAGCGAGCAGAATAAATTCCTGGTTCTCCGTTCAGGGCATCGACTTCAAGGCCAGAATCATCTGCGATTGCTGGGAGTTTGGTTAGTTCACAGGCATGGCGCGCTTTTTTTATGGCGTTCTCCACAAAGCTCAAGCCGTCCTCGACGGCTTCTGGAATATCAAATTGACTTTGTGGCACAACCTCAAGGCCAAATTCCTCGAGGATTGATTGCATTTCGACCACTTTGCCAGCATTGCCAGTGGCGAGAACAACCTTGTTCATTCCGCTCGCGCGTGTTTTTGATGCTCGATCAATTCGCCAATTCCTTTGTCAGCGAGATCTAACATGGCTTGCATTTCCTCGGCGCTGAATGGTGCTCCCTCGGCGGTGCCTTGAACTTCGATAAATTTGCCGTCGGCATCCATGATGACGTTCATGTCGGTCTCAGCCGTGCTGTCTTCTGGGTAATCCAAATCAAGCACTGGTTTGCCTTCGAAAATACCCACTGAAACGGACGCGATTTGTCGCACCAGTGGGTCAGCGGTGATGATTTTTTCGCTTTGCATGTAACGGATCGCGTCGACCAATGCAACCCAGGCGCCTGTTATAGAGGCAGTGCGTGTTCCGCCATCTGCCTGAATGACGTCGCAATCCAAGGTAATCGAGTTTTCACCCAATTTTGAAAGATCTACGGCCGCCCGCAATGATCGCCCGATCAAACGCTGAATTTCTTGGGTGCGACCCGATTGCTTGCCGCGAGCGGCTTCTCTTCCCATGCGGCTGCCGGTGGATCTTGGCAGCATGCCGTACTCGGCGGTGATCCATCCTTGGTTCTTGCCTTTCAAGAAATGCGGAATGCGAGTTTCTACCGAGGCATTACACAATACCTTGGTGTTACCACAGGATATCAGCACCGAGCCTTCGGCGTGCGCGGTGTAATTGCGTTCAATTTTAATATCGCGGAGCTGGTCTGCTGAGCGGCCGCTGGGTCGATGGGACATGGCAAGTAACCCTACATGAAGGTTGAAAGTAAAAGCGAGTTAGTGAATCTGCAACAGCTGGTTTGAACAAATAGACCAGCAGTGTAAACAGAGTTTAGAACAACAAATTAAAACTTATCGTCAAGTTCAGTAATAAAAGACTCGATGTCGTTAATAGCGCTGTCGAGATCCTTCATATCAAATTTGGTCATGTCGGGAACCATATCCGGCATCATGTCGCGGTTGCGAAGCAATTCAACTTTTTGCACTGGCGATTCATTGATCGACGGCTTATCGAGCTGCGTGATACCCCAGAACATCAGCACCATAGAAAGGTTGTCGCTCGGGGTTTTATTGCGTTTTTCGAGTGCTTGTAACAAGCTATCGAGGCCTAAGGTCGGATGTTCGGCGTCGACATAATCACGTAAATCTTCAGGTTTAAAACAGGCCCATGCGCCATCCGATGCGAGCACAAAAATATCACCTTGCTCCATTTCCATGCGCTCGCTGATTTCTGGTTTGGGTGATTCAAGGCCGCCCACGCACCGATTAATCGGGCTATTACCAGAACTGCTTATCTTGGATGAGACATGATCGAGAGTGCGTTGTTCGATAACACGTTTGCGAATTAAATACAGCCGACTGTCTCCGGAATGAGCCCATTGCGCAATACCCTCGTACACTAGGCAAACGACGCAGGTCGTTTTCGGTGATTCGACGTCAAAGCCTTGGGCAACCGCTCGTCGATGGATCATATGATGCGCATAGTTGATTGACAGCGACAAAAAGCTATCTGCTTCACGCAATTGTTCAGCCGAGGCCTTGCTGAACGATGCGCCCATCGCATCGATGAATGCTTGTGCGGCGATGTCACCACCGGCGTGCCCGCCAAGACCATCAGCCACCACCATCAATAGCGCTCCTTCGCGCTCGAAAATCGCGGTTCGGTCTTCGTTGTAATCCCGCCCGCCTTGGTAACTCTGCTGTGCTACTGAATAATCTGTCATCAGCGTGTCGTCATGATTTCAATGAACTCATCCACTGACTGTGGACGTGCCGACTGGTCCAAGGAGCTTGCTTCATCGATGGCCCTTATTAAATTAGCTCGATAGTATTTTGAATGCGTCTCTCGCAGAGGGCGTAAGGTGTCTTTCTTTAGCCGTTTTAAAGCAGATGGCGGTGATTTATGCGTAATGCAGGCACGCATCGTCATGGCGATGGCATACAGATCCGAGCACAAATTTAACTCGGTTTTTTCATGTTGCTCAGGCGCCGAGTAACCGTGGGTTAGCGTATGAACTTTGTGTTTTTCTCGAGCCGGGAACTTATAAGCCGCGCCCAAATCGAGAATAAGCGGCACGCCACTAGCGCGCAGTAGAATGTTACTGGGTTTAATATCTAAGTGCAGAAAGCTATTTTTGTGCACCTCCTTTAAGCCAGCTAAAACCATGCTGAAAACACTGAGTATGAACTCTTCATCCGGCACGTAGTCAGTGTTCTTAATAAACCAACGCAAGTCCTTGCCGTGCTCGTAGCGCATCACCAAATAGGCCGTATTGTTATGCCGAAAAAAATTCGAGACATTGACAATATTGGGATGATCAATCTGCGATAGCGTCAGGCCTTCATCAAAAAAGCGTTTAAGGCCAATATGGTATTTGTGCTCTTCTTCTTTGGGGTAAACATGCAAGGAGCCGTCACGCGCGCGGCGCATGCAGTTAGTTGCATAAAACTCTTTCATGGCGACTACGGTATTCGTGGTTGTGTCCAAGGCGCTATACACAACACTAAACCCCCCCACACCGATCACCTTTCCAATTTTGTAATGCTCGATCATCGTATCCGGCCGTAGTGGAATGGCTGGAGTAGTACCGGGCTTGGCTTTAAGGATGCTCATTCGGGTATTATAGTCATTCCCCACAAAAAGGCAGCATTAACAGACGTTTGACAAGCGATCTAGCTGCGAAAAAGAGACCGAATCCATGACCTTCAGCATGACAGCCTATGCGCAGGGCGCCGTGACCACCGATTTGGGTGAGTTGAGCTGCGAATTACGTGGCGTAAATCATCGTTTTTTAGACATTGCGCCACGCATGCCTGAAGAATTGCGGGTACACGAAAGTGCCGTGCGTGAGTTGATCACCAGCAAATTAGCCAGAGGTAGGGTTGATTGTTTTATCCGTTTGAAGGAGACCGAAGCAGAATTCGAGCCGAACACGCAGACGGCTGAAAAGTTGCAAACCCTCCTCAATGAAATGCGCACTCACGTGCCAGAGATGCAATCAGTTCGCGCCATCGATGTGCTGCGATGGCCTGGGGTCTTGCAGGCACGCAAGGTTGAACCTGAGGTTATCAAGCAACAGTTGCTGACTTGCGTGGAACAAGCGCTTGCCGGCCTGCTCGTCGCGCGGCGACAAGAGGGTGAGAAAATGGCAGCTTTAATCAAGCAGCGCTTAGATTCGATGCGTGAGATCGTGGAGGAAGTAACCGAATTTATGCCTGACATTGTTGATCAGTATCGCGACCGTTTGAACGAAAAACTCAATGACATTAAAGATCAATTGGATCCAGGTCGTCTGGAACAGGAAATGGTGATCTTTTTACAAAAATCCGATGTGGCTGAAGAACTTGATAGACTCGTCGTGCATATTGATGAAGTGGAAGCGGTGCTTGCTAAGCCTGAGCCAGCTGGCCGTCGGCTTGATTTTTTAATGCAGGAACTCAATCGAGAAACCAACACGCTGGGTTCTAAATCGCAAGATTCTCGACTCACCAAAGCCTCGGTCGACTTGAAAGTGCTTATCGAACAGATGCGTGAGCAGGTGCAAAATTTGGAATGAACCTAGGCCCCTGTTAATTTCAAACGTGCTGAACATCACTCGCGTACGGCTCTAGGAGGCTTAACACCTCACTTGACTACGACGATATATTTTCTTCGGTTGTGCTGCAAAAATTACGGCATCCGCTTGATAACTAGCTAGAGGCAAAGGTACAAAACCATTCGCTTTAATTGCCACAATAGAATAGTGCGTGCTGTAAATACTTAAAAATAGGTTGCCGTCTACGGACATCGCGTCCCAATAGCCCTCGGCAATGTCGCGTAATTTTCCAATGCCTCCCTCAAGGCTAATACCGCCTCTATTTTCCTGGGTAAAACGCCCATCATCACAGAAAATCCATATTTCTGAGTCTGTTATTCCGCCGCCACCGTAATTGTGCACCTTTTTGTAATCGAGTCTGGTGCCTGAAAAAAAATCGCGCAAGGAGTTGGCGTCAGGATTGTTAAAATATTGTAGGCGGAACCAGGCTTCATCCTGAGAACGAAGAATGCTCCTGAACTCTTCGAATCCTGCGAATTGTTGTGCTTGCGTTCGCGCCTGTTCAAATTCATTTTCGCCCGCGCCAGAAATCGGGTTTAAAGCGTCTTTTGCTGAGAGGCTATTAAAATTCGCATTCGAGGAATTTAACTGAGCAAGCGCAGTTTGGATAGATTCTCTTTTAAGTAGCATTAACATTCTGGTTTTGTCTGCCTGCGAAACTGCTGCCCAGTTTTGCTCAGAAGCCTTATTAAACATTTGCGGAGATGCCGTATATTCCTCTTTAGATTCGGTTAAAGCTTCGGGCAGAAAATTTTGGATGTAAGCGAGTACCTCTTGTTCAGTTATGAATCGATCAAGAAGCGTCTCTTCGAAGAACAGGTTGATACTTAAGTGTTGATAGGTAAAAAATGGAAAATCTGGAGTCAAAACTGTGGATGTCATTCGATCCTCCGCGATAACTACTTCGTCTTCAATTACAAAAGCTTCCTCAACCTCTGTATTCTCAGCGCCAATACATGCCGCACAATAAAAGAGCCAGAAAATCGACATCGAGGCACGCAGGAGCCTAACAATTTGATTAATAAAACGAGATTGAACTTTCATCTGCATGGTTTGTGAAAAGGTTAGTTACAAGCCGCCAAATCATTAGTTGACTTTGATCCACGCACCACGTCTGCTTGAAGGCATTCTCGGAATTGCTGCATCGAGCGGACTTCTGATGCCTTGGCATCAAACCTTAGGCTCATGAAATCATAGACCGACCACTATCTGCAATCAGCTGCCAGTGGTTGTCCAGATGTCTTGAAAACGAAAGAGCAGAAAGGGTCGCCACGGACAGTGCCTTCGAGTATGGTGTTGGCGACGTATGATCGGGATACCCCGGAACCGGCACCAGTTTCCAGGCTGATATCTTCGGCCCGAATGGTGCTGTTTGAAATGCGGAAAAACTCACTGTCATCGGTGATTCGGGAATTTTCTATACCAATATTATCGCCGCTGCCACCGAACACTGAAATGTGTGCGTCATCAATAACAGCTTTAGTAAAATTGCTTATGCCGGTTTGATCAGAAGAGGCACCAGAGAGATCAATCATGGTATTACTAATAAAAATTTCTGAATTAGCACGAACACCAAATAAAC